>MPMP01000003.1 GCA_002238565.1 Albidovulum sp. bin36 | reverse complement strand
TACAAGCTTGGCGATTGCCACGGCACTGCCGGCAGGAGCAATATTGGGCCGCTTTGACGACACTATGAGAAGTGAACCCCGGTATCGCGTGGCCCATGTTCGCGTCTCAATAGTCTTACGCCCGCAGGCTATGAGGTTTGCCCATGGTTGCTTAACTGACAATGCCTTCATGGATTAACACCCTTTCCATTTTTTTGCCCATGTTTCGAACAATTCTTTGTACCCTCAATCCAATGGGCACAAAACCAGTTCTCCGCAAATCCCGGGAAGTCTTCCGCCAAACAGGCAAGCATCTCTCGTCGCCATCCAGATCGCGCTCGCCGGAGATGCCGCCGCAATGATCGCGCCGCATCAGGCACAGATCGTACCCGGGAAAGCGTGAAGCGCTACGAAATTGACGAATAATCCACGACAGCGGGGCCTGAGCAGTTACAACTAAATTCATGAATTCCGATGTCGAGCGATTCATTGGGTTTCCGGACTCGCCCGCACCGGCCCTAGTTGTCCTCCGGCAATTTCCGCTATTGCAAAATTGATCGCAAAGGAGCAAAGAAAATTAATTGCGATTTGCATTTTAATGATGCATGCAGTTAAAGAATGGAGGAGAGTCGAGAGACGGCTACGCATGAACAGCGCTCCTAGTTCACTGCTTCATCCGGGGAGGAGGAACTATACTAGGCGGTTCCGGCAGTAATTCTTGCAGTTTCCGCCATTTAGCCGCCCGCCGGCACTTGCGAAGCCGATATCCGCGCCGGCCAAGACGGGTGTCGGCTGATTTCGGATCTAGGAGGATCGGTCGAGTGTACGGATTTACGATCAGATCCAAGTTCGCGTCTGCAGGCAATCCGGTTGGAATGCGCAGTTCAAGAACATGTTTGCCGCGGTAGGGAACTCTGCTCCCGATAAGGGCCTCATGCGTCAACGGGATTCGAAGCGCGCGATTCGCCGGCTCGGCGGAGCCGCCGCTTCTGGCGCGGCCTTCAGGGGCGAGTCCGCTGCATTAGGTGTTGGCAGGGGACGGCCGACGCGGGAATTCGTCCAATTGGAAGAGGTGCCTGCGCATGCGCAATAGCGACCCTCCGCTTCTCGAAGTCAAAAACGTATCCAAGTCCTTTGGCGGCGTGCAGGCCCTGAGATCGGGATCGTTCGAACTCGGCCGGCGCGAGGTGATAGCCGTCGTCGGGGCCAATGGAGCCGGAAAATCGACGCTGATTAAAATCGTCGCCGGAGTCTATCCGCCTGATTCCGGCGAAATCCGGATCAAGGGGCGCCCCGTTGACCTGCACGACCATAGCGTTAGCAGAATGCGGGAGCGCGGAATCGAAGTCGTCTATCAAGACCTCGCCCTGGTCCCGAACATGTCGGCCCCGTACAATCTATTCCTCGGGCGGATGCCCCGGAAATGGGGCATCTTCGCCGACAAAAGGCTAATGCGCGACAAGACGCGAGAGGTTCTCGATCAATTAAACGTCCGAACGGTTCAGGACTTATCGCGACCGATCTCCGATCTCTCGGGAGGCCAGCAGCAGTCGATAGCTATCGGCCGCGCCATCGCCTGGGGCAAGGAAATCGTAATTCTCGATGAACCGACCGCGGCGCTAGGTCCAAACGAGACCGGGGAGGTGGAGCGAATGGTCGAAGAGGTTCGGAATAAGCACGGAACGTCTTTCATTATGATAAGCCACAACCTTGAACAGGTTCAGCGATTGGCCGACAGGATCATCGTGATCCACCATGGAATCACGTCGCAGGAATTCAAGCGCGGAAAGGCGACCGCCGACCGGCTTGTCAAGGCGATTACCGTTGGCATCTGAGGAATAGAGCCATGACCGACAGCTCGGCACGGAAAAGGACCGGCGGCTTTCTTAGCCCGCGCCAATTGGAAAGAATCCGGGACTATGTTCCATTTGTCGCCATTGCCCTAGTAATCCTGCTGTTCTGGGCGATTAGCGGCGACAGGTTCATGTCGGTCCGGAACTGGACCTTCATCGCGCAGCAGACGCCCGTTCTGATGCTGCTGGCCTTTGCGCAGCTGATGGTCGTAACGACAGGGTCGATCGATATTTCGATAGGATCCAGCTTGGCGTTCAGCGCCTATGTCGGCGCTCTGGGGATGCTGTGGCTAGGCGACGGGGGCCTCGTGCTGGGCATAGCCGCCGGCGCGCTCGTCGGCATGTGCAACGGGCTCGTGATTTCGCTGCTGAAAATTCCGTCATTCGTCACCACGCTCGCCATGCTTATCATCGTGCGAGCCGTCGTAATCATAATTTCGGACGGAACTTCGATCTATATGACCGACGGCAGCGTCTCCGGCGGCACGAACATTTCTTCGGTCGCCGCGCCGTGGCTGCTTTCTCTTGGAAAGTTTCCAGCGATCTTCGTCGCCGCCGCCGCGGTCGCCGTTTTAATGTGGGTATTCTATGAGAAAACCCTTTTCGGCCAGCAGCTGAAAGCGGTCGGCGGCAACGAAAAGGTGCTTCGGCTGGTGGGGATCAATGTCACCGCATTCAAGGTCAAGGTCTTCGCGGCCGCGGGGGTAATGGTAGGAATCGCGGCCTGCGTCAACCTCGCCCGAGCCGGAGCGGCGACGCCGCAAGCCGGCCTGATGATCGAACTCGATGCGATAGCCGCGGTCGCCCTGGGAGGCACGCCGCTGACCGGCGGCTACGGAAGCGTCGTCAAGACCATTATCGGCGCGCTGACGCTAACCATCGTACGGAACGGGCTGACGATTGCCGGCGTGCCGCCGTCGTGGAGCCAGATCGCCCTTGGCGCGCTTCTGATCGCGGCGATCGCGATTTCGCTGAATCGCAGCAAGGTCGATGTTGTGAAATAGGATTCCCGGCTCGGGCGCCGCGGCTTTGTCCCGACGGCGCCGGGAAGCCCGCGTAACGAATTTCAGCGGCTGTAAACGACAGGGAAGAAATCGCTCTTCAAAGGATCGCCTTTGGACATGGACTTGTCCTCGAGCCAATCGATTACGCCCTGTTCGGGGTTGTAGCTGGCGCGGTCCAACGCGAAACGAATCGCATAGCCGCGCCTGCGGCGGGTTGAAGTACTGTTGCCCATCGCCGCATGCACCATGAATCCATCGAAGGCGACAAGATCGCCCGGCTCGAGATCCCAATGCTCGATATCGTATTTTTGGCGTTCGGCCTCGAAGTCCGGCATGTCGCAGTATTGAGGATCGTCGGCGCGCAGATACTCGACGAACGCGCCATTCTGGTCGGTTCTGAACGGGCGGAATTTCTTGCCCCACGCATGCGACCCCGGAATGAATTCAAGCGCGCCGTTGTCCGCGTTAACCGGGTCTAGCGCGATCCAGGCGGTCATAATCGGCCCCTCGATCGGCCAGTAAGGCTGGTCCGTGTGCCAGCCGGTCCGAGTTCGAGTGCCGGGCTCCTTGACGAACATCGTGTCGAAAACCAGTGATACCCAGGAGGATTCGCCGATTTCGGCTACAATTCGTCCAATGCCCGAACCAAGGCAGAAATCCTGGAAGGTCCCCGGCCGCATCCGCATGTTGCGGTATGCGAAGTAGCGCTCGCCGCGCTTGAGCTCTTCGTCGACAGCATCGCGCAGCCGCTCCAGCCAGTATGAATTCAACGCATCTTCTACTTTGACGACGCCGTCCCTGGCGTAGCGGTCGGCTAGATGCCTCGCGTCCCTGGTCAAAACTTCCATCTGGCTTCTCCCTGGATGGCCCTTTCGTCCGGGCGGCCCCGGAGCGCCGCAGGCGCTACAGGTCGCCGATCGACCATAGTCCCGAAATCCGGGTCTGTCCACTGGACGCGCCGACCGATTTCGCCGCGAGCGCTTTGCGGAAGCGATCGGAAAATCCGGCATAGGGCATTCGGGGAGTTTCAAGGATTCTAGCCGGTTGCGCTGCGCCGAGGAGCAAGTCCTGCCCACCCCGATTCGCGGGCTTCAAGATCGCCGGCATCGGTTTGAAGGGGAGCATGTCCGATTCGGGCGCCGAGGGATTCGGACGGTTGGCGAGGCGAATGCGTTTGAAGACAGCGGCGAGCCGAGAATCGAATAGAGCGGCAGCTGCCTTCAGCTGCGGCGGAATGTTGCGCTGAACTTGCCGCGCGCGGCCTAGATGCAGTCGCCGGGGATCTTAGGCCGCGGGACGACCGCATAGGCCGGGTTTCGATTTAACGCGGATCAACTTTCGCGAGCAAGCAGCCGCTCGCCGCTGAAAAGACCGGGATTCCGCTGATCAGCCTGCAGCATCGAATCGCCGCGGCGCCGTCTACGCGAAGTCCGATCAGCCCCCGTTTCGATTCTTTGCGATTGCAAACCGGTCAGGCGGGCAATAGCCTAAGTCACTTCGCAAGGAATCAAGAGGACGAACATGAAGCGGTATATGGAACGGTTTTCGATAGAAGGCAGGAGGGCTCTTGTCACGGGCGCGTCGAAAGGCATCGGGTTTGAAATCTGCAGCGTCCTGGCGGAGGCCGGAGCCGACATTTGCGCCGTTGCTAGAGATGCCGACGGTCTTGCGGAGGCGCGGGCGGCGGTGGAATCGGAGGGCAGGGAGTGCCTCGCCATCGAAGCCGAACTGGCGACGATAGACGGGCCGCGCGAGGCTGCCCAACAGGCGCTCGACCATTTCGGCGCGATCGACATTCTTGTCAACAACGCCGCAACCACGACGACAGCTTCGCTGCTGGATGCCAGGGTCGAGGATTGGGATAGGATGATGTCGGTCAATCTTCGAGCGCCCTTCCTTCTGGCCCAGGCTCTCGCGCCGAAGATGATCGAGCAGCGGCGAGGCAAGATTGTAAACATTTCTTCGCAGACCGGAATCGTGCTGATCCCCGATCACTGCGCCTACGCGGCATCCAAGAACGGCCTGAATGCGCTCACCAAGTCAATGACCTGCGAGTGGGCGCAGTACAACATTCAATGCAATGCCATTTGCCCGACGGTTATACTGACGCCGATGGGCGAACGCGTTTGGGGGCGTCCGGAAAAGGGCGATCCCATGAAGGCGAAGATTCCGGCCGCGCGTTTCGGGCTGCCGGTCGAGGTCGCCGACATGGTCCTCTACCTCTCGTCGCCGGCCTCCGATTTGGTCAACGGCGATACTCTGATGCTGGATGGCGGATATACCGCCCTCTAGATCGAATCGGCTAGATCGATCTGAACCTTGACGGTGGTTGGCGGCATGCTTCTGGCGAAGTCGAACGCCTGTACGCTTTCGGAGAACTCGTAGAGGTCGGTTATCAGCGTGTCGATGCTGATCTTGCCCGATGCCAGCATCGCCACGGCTTGCGGATAGACATGGGCGTAGCGGAAGACATGCTCGACGCGCGCCTCCTTGACTTGCGCGGCTAGCACGTCGTAGGCGATTGGCGCGCCGGGCATTCCGACTAGGACGACCGTGCCGCCGGGGCAGAGGTAATTGAAAACCTCGGACGCGGCCTTTCCGTTGCCGGAAGCTTCGAAGACGACATCCGCTCCCCAGCCGTCGGTTTCGCGCATGACATAATCCGCGAGGTTTTCGCTGCGCACGTTGACGGGCAGCACGGGGCCGAGGGCGGCCGCGATTTCCAGCTTGGGTTCCTGAACATCGCTGACGATAACGCGGCTGCAGCCTGCGGCAAGAGCCGAAAGAACGGTAACCATGCCGATAGTGCCGGCTCCCACGACGACCGCCGTCGCGCCGGGGGAAACCTGCGCCTTGGTAGCGGCGTGAACGCCGACCGCCAGCGGTTCGACCATGGCGCCCGCGGCATATGACACGCTGTCCGGAAGACGAAAGGTGAAGTCCGCCGGATGAACAACGGTTGGCCGGATTACGCCGTGCACCGGCGGCGTGGCCCAGAATCTGACTGCAGGATCCAGATTGTATTTGCCGAGACGGGCGGCGCGGCTCCGCGGGTCGGGAATGCCGGGTTCCATGCAAACCCTGTCGCCGACGGCTAGGGCGGCGACTTCCGCGCCGACCTCTACGATCTCGCCCGACGCTTCATGCCCCAGTATCATCGGCTCGTTGACGATGAACGGCCCGATTCCGCCGTGGGCGTAGTAGTGTATGTCGCTTCCGCAAACGCCGACTCGCCGGAGCGCTACGCGTACGTCGTGCGGACCGAGTGGTTCATCGACGGCGATATCGCGTAGTGAGAGTTCGTCCTTTCGCTCAAGGACAAGGGCTTCCATTTCGCAATCTCCTGCTGTCGGCGAGGCGCGGCCGGCCTCGAGCCGGCCGCGCAGCTGTCTTTTGCGTGCCGGAATGCTGGCCTAGCGGCCCATTTTCGGCTTCGAATAGCGGTTGGCGTATTCGACGATTTCGTCCGCGTCGGTCCAGCGGTCGACCATGACGAACGAGCCGCCCCAGACCAGCGGGACTTCCTCGCCCTTGCTGTGGGCCACGAATGCGTCGGCTACCGCAACGCCGCTGTCGTCGATCGGACGCAGTACGGATGCCGTGAGCCAGCCTTCCTTCATGGCGATGATCTCGTCGCCTGTCCCGCCGAAGCCCATCGTTGCGATCTCTTCGGACTTGCCCATCTGGCGCACGACCTGGCCGGCGCCGAGGCCGATCGTAGTGGACATTCCGTAGATCAGGTTGATGTCGGGATGCGCCGCCAGCATGTTCTGGGCCGCGTCATAGGCTTTGGCGCGATCGAAGTCGGTATATGGTCCCATTACGATTTCGATGTCCGGGTACTTCTCAACCACGCTGATGAATCCGCCGCCGCGGTCATCGCTGATGACCCCGGGGGCTCCGCGAAGAAGGAGTACTTTGCCTTTGCCGTTGAGATATTCGGCGGCCCATTCGCCGGATTTTACGCCGCCGGGATAGTGGCTGAACGCGATGTAGCTCATTGCCCGCGCGGACTCGTCTTCGTGCGGCGTAGCGAAATTGTAGACAACCGTCGGAATTCCGGCCTGCTTCAGCTTGCGCAGCGCCGGGATCGCGGCTTCGTACTCGGTCGGGCCGAGAAACACGTAGTCGACGCCGCCGGCGATGACGGTTTCGACCTGGGCGAGCTGGCCCGCGTGGTCGACATGGCTAGCGACGGCGAGCGACTGGACTTCGAAGTCCACGCCGAGTTCCTCCAGGCGGCCCTGCATGGCCCAAAAGACGCGCTCCCATGCATCGGAAATGTCGAAAGACGGCGAGAGGTAGGCGATGCGCATCGGCTCGGCCTTCGCGGTCGTCGAGAATGCGAAAGCCGCCAATGCGGCGGCCGCGAAAAGAGATCTGCGAAAAATCATGAAATTTGTTCCTCCTATTTATTGTCCGGCGTGTCGGCCGGCTTGAAGGCGGCGTGGCCCATAGGCGCGCGCCGCAGGAAATGCGCCAGCATCGGAATGCGTTGCTCGCGCAGGTTGCTTATGGCAACCGCGATGAGGACGATGCAGCCCATGACCACGAGTTGCCAGAAGAAATCGACGCCGGCCAAAATCAATGCGTTGTTCATCATTGAAAGCAGCAGCGCGCCCATGACCGTGCCGTAGACCGTTCCGCGACCCCCGAATAGGCTAGTGCCGCCGATGATGACCGCGGAGATGACGTGAATCTCCATGGCGGTTCCGATCGTCGCCTGCGTGGAATCGATTCTGGTCATCATGATCAGACCGCCCAGCGCGGTGAACAAGCCCATCAGCACGTAGACCATGACTTCGATCCGATTCACCGGAACGCCGGCGAGGCGCGCCGCTTCGCGGTTGCCGCCGATGGCCTTTACGTAGAGGCCGAAGCGGGTGCGATTGAAAAGCCATGCGCCGAACAAGGCGGTCGCGAGGGAGATGATCACGGGCACCGGAATGAGGGCGGTTTCGCCCTGGCCGATGTAGGGCAGGGAGGGCGGGCGGGAGGGAGATGATCCCGGGCACGGGAGTGGGGGCGATTTCGCCCTGGCCGATGTAGGTCAGGGACGTCGGGAGGCCGAAATGCATTTCGCCCGCCGAGTGCACGAGCGCGAGACCGCGCAGGCCGGCCATGAATCCAAGCGTCGCTATGAAGGGCGGAATCTTGACGTAGGCGACCGCTGCGCCGATCAGGCTGCCGATGAACGCGCCGAGCGCGAACATGAACAGCACTCCCAGCAGCGGATTCAATCCGCCCTTGATCAGGCCGAAGGCGACGACGGTGATGAATGCGACGGCCGAGCCGACGGAAAGGTCAATGCCCGCGCTGGTGATTACGAACGTCATTCCCACCGAAATTACAATAATGAATGAAGCCTGAGTCAGGATGTTGATCAAGTTGGCTATCGAACCGAAACGCGGGTTTATCGCTACGAACAGGATGGCTAGGACAACGATGACGGCGGTTAGCCCGATGCCCTGGAACAGCCAGCGCCGGTCCGCATGCCCGATTGAATTATCCGTGTCGACCAAGTTGATCATGGGTATCGCCGCCTTACTCGAACCTGCCGAAAGTGATGAGCTTGACGACCTCGTCCCGGGTTGTCGAAACCGCGTTCACCAGCCCGACAAGCCGCCCGTTCTTCATGACGGCGATTCGGTCGGCTAGCTGAAACACGTGCTCTAGATTGTGGCTGATGACAATTACGCTAAGTCCGCGCTTTTTCATGTTCCGCACGAGCTCGAGAACTCTGCGCCCTTCTTCGACGCCCAGCGCCGCCATGGGCTCGTCCATGATTATGAGGCGCACGTCCTGCAGAAGCAGCCGGCTGATCGCGACGGTCTGCCGCTGGCCGCCCGACAGGCTAACCACCGGGTCGTTGAGCCGGGGAAGGGAAATTCCAAATCCGGACAGCAGTTCAATGGTCTGCTTCCGCATTCGCTTGTGGTCGAGCTGCGGTATGATATTAAAAATCTTGGTGAGAAGTTCGCGTCCGAGAAAGACGTTTTCAGGAACGTTGAGCGAATCCACGAGCCCCAATCCCTGGTGCAGGCAGCCGATTCCCGCGTCGCTCGCATCGCGCGGCGTGTTCAGCAGGCGCGCGATGCCGTCGACTACAATTCGGCCGCTGTCCGGCGGCTGCGCGCCCGCTATCGCCTTGACGAGGGTCGACTTTCCGGCGCCGTTGTCGCCGACGAGAGCTAGGATTTCTCCTTCGAAGACTTCGAAGGAGACGTCGTCGACCGCCTTCAGCCCGCCGTAGCTCTTGTTGAGAGCCTCGACTCCGAGAACCTTGGCAGGCGCCGGGTCAGATTGAGCTGCCGAGGGCATTCCGAAATCCGTCGGAATCGTTCATTGATGACCTCCCCTGTCCCGCAGTCCAGAAACGGCCCGTCCGCCTTGGCGCGAAAGCCGCCTAAGCCGAAGATATTCGGCACTTCACTGCAAATTCCACCGTCGAGACTGCTCGATACGCAAGTCCGCGAAGAGCGCGTTGCAAATTAGAGAATCGCAAATAACTCAATCGTTCAAACGTTGCAACAGCATAACTTCATTAACGGGTGTAGTTCAGATTCGTTGGTTGGCATGATTTTCGCGGAGACTGCGGTTCGGCGGCTGCCGCTGGACTGTGAAAGGGGCCAACGCCATTCTGGCCGCCAAGTGCTGCATCAAATACATGCGCAGGGTAGACTCCTTGACTGGAAAGTTTGACTGGCCGCCACAGCATAAACCAACAAAATCGGATTGCACCCCTTCATTACTTCATTCGGCCGTGCGCGAATCTTTCCCGCCGACAAGCCGACCGAATTTCATGCTGTTATTCGTAGTTATCACCGCGAATCGAATTGGTTCGCGCCGCTTGGAGCCTTGTTTCTCCTTGGCATGGCGAAAATTCGAGAGCCTTATGATTTCGCTCCGTGCCGGAGATTTTCGCGAACGCCCTCTCCTCTTGGAAGCGCATCGAGGATTCCGTTCAGCTCTAGCGGCACGTCCGCTAGAGGGAAGCTCCGGCGCACCGAGGCAGTCAAGATGCGGCGACCGGCACCGGAAAGCGCGATGCCCGCAGGCATGCCAAAGCATCGTTGCAAGATTTAATTTGCGCTCGCGACGCTTGCCTGCGCCGAACCGGAGGAGAGCTTCGCCGCCCTCGAAAGGCATCCCAAGACTGCCTGCGCGGGCGCGGGAAAAAATTAATTGCAAAGCGCAATTTAATGTGGCATCCAGAAAGGAGTACGGAGATTAGTCCGGAAATTTCGAAGGCGCGTCGCGCGCCAAAACCAATCAGGGAGGTTAAAGTGACTACCAAGATTCTCAAGACACTTATCGCGACGGCTGCCATGCTGCCGCTCGCAGCCCCGGCCCTTGCCGACGGCCATGCGCGAACAGATTTGGTTATCGCCGACCTCGGTCAGCCCGAGACCAACCCATGGGTCATCAACAGGCATCGATTCGAACGCTGCGTCGCGGATGCCCTCGGCGTCGAATTGAAGGAGTTCGATGACCAGAATTCGGAAGAGCAGCACGTTTCGCAGGCGGAATCGATAATCGCCAGCCAGCCGGACGGGCTGATTTTCAACCCGCTTACTTCGCCGGCAGGCATTCAGGTCGCTCGGCTTCTGGAAGACAACGACATTCCGGGCGTGGCCGTCGGTCGTCTGGTCGTGTCGAACTACGATACCGATTACGAAGGCGAGCACTTTATCGCGCAGGTTACCCAGAACAATACGACCTGGGGCGAGGCTATCGGCGAAACCACCGTCGAGCTCGGACTTAAGAAAGTGGCGATGATCTGGAACCAGAAAGGAGTTACTTCAGCCGAGGAGATTTGGGACGGCGTCAAGAGCGTGCTCGACCAGCATGACGATGTCGAGCTAATCGCAGAAGCCTGGGACCGGCTTAATCGCGAGAACGGCCAGAAGTACGCCGAACAGTTTATCGCTCGCTTCGCGCCGGGCGAAATCGACGGCATCATCGTGCTAGGCGCGGTCGCGGGACTCGGCAGCCAGTTCGCCGTGGATCAAGCCGGTCGCGACGACATCGGCATCGTGACTACGGACATCGACGAGCAGGTCGCGCAGTTCATCAAGGACGGCAAGCTTGACTTCTCGATTGGCGGACACTGGATGGTCGGCGGATTCGGCCTGGTCCAGCTCTACGACTACCTGCACGGACACCCCGTGGAAAACACGCAGCCGCTATTCAGCCTGATTCCGGTTACGGCCGCGAACGTGGACACCTATGCCAGCGGTCTTCTTCAGGGATGCATTTTGTCCGACGAGGACATCCGCAGCCTGAGCCGCGTGCACAATCCCGACGCGGATCTTCCGGGCTTCATCGACAACTTCTCCAAGAACTGGGAAGAATTCGTCCAGTAGGCTAGTAGGCCCTTCGACGCTCTCGGCGTCGGCGGCATGATCGCCGGCGCCCGGATAAGGAAAGGAATTCCGATGAGGCTCTTCGGCTACTCTCCCGAGCGCGGCGCAGCGGCAGGCGACACGATGCCCTTCTACCACGGCGGCAAGTGGCACCTGTTTTTTTCGCAGCCGCCCGTCGGAGCCTGGGAATATGTCGAGCGGGCGAGAGTCTCGACGGCCTATCTCCGATCCGACGATCTCGTAAGCTGGGAATCGATGCCGGACGCCTTTGGCCCGGGCGAACAGGGGGAATGCGACGGCGACGGTATCTGGACCGGCTCGGTAATCGAGCGCGACGGCGCCTTTCATTTTTTCTACACCGGCTACAATCGGCAGTCTTCGTCGCCGCAGACGATCTGCAAGGCCGTTTCGACCGATCTGCTCAACTGGGAAAAAGTCGCGGACAACCCGCTGATATCTCCCGACCCGCGCTGGTACGAAACCGTCGACTGGCGCGACCCGTTCGTCTACCGAGACGCGGAATCCGGCTTATACAAAATGCTGATTTCGGCGCGCCTGAAGACAGGCCCCCTGTTCCGTCGCGGGTGCGTTGCAGTCGCGACCTCGCAGGACCTGGACCGATGGGAGGTCGGACCGCCTCTCGCGTCGTCGATGCTCACGCATTGCCCCGAATGCCCCGAATTATTCCGGCTGGGCGACTGGTGGTATTTGGTGGAGAGCCGGTATTCCGAACGAATGCAGACGGTATATCGCGTGGCGCGCTCGCCGGAAGGCCCCTGGGAAAGTCGGAAGCTCGACAGCCTCGACGGCCGCCGCTTCTACGCTGCGAAGTCCGCCGGCGACGGCAGGCGGCGCGTGAGCTTCGCATGGATACCGTTCCGCAAGCATCACGACCCCGATCAGCACTGGGTCTGGGGCGGCGAGCTCGGCTCGCCGCGGGAACTGGTTTCGCATCGGGACGGCACGCTGACCTGCCGGCTGCTGCCGGAGGTCGCGGCGAGCTATTCGGACGAGATCGCCTATGAATTCAGCCCGGAACTGGGAGACTGGCAGGCGGACGACGGGATTACCTGCTTTGCGCAGGGCGAATTCGCCTATGCCTTCCTTAACGGGCCGGAGCGCGACGACGTTCTTTTGGACATGGTGATAGAGCCCGAAGCGAATACCGAGGCGGTGGGCGTTCTGATCGAGGCGAAGGGCGGCGAAAATCTGGAAAGCGGCTACATGCTGTCGATCGAGCCGATGAAGGGCAGGGTCCTGTTCGACCGCTGGCCGAGCGCCATGGATCCGCTGTGGGACAGTCTCGTTCTGAACGAGCGCCACGGCATAAATGTCGCCCCCGAAATCGAAGCTCCTCTTGTAGAGCGCCCGCTGGCCTTCGCGCCCGCGGACGGGCGATATCGCGTTCAGCTGTTGCGCAAGGGCTCGGCGGTGGAGTGCTACGTCGCGGAGCAAGTCGTAGCGAGCTATCGCGTCTGCGAAAGCTCGGGAGCCGCATGGGGATTGTTCCTGCAGGAGGGCGTAGCCCGATTCCGCGATCTCGCGTTTCGCCGCTGACCGGTCTAAATGGCCCCGAATGCTTTTGGCCGAAATTAAGCAGCCGGCGAATTCGGCTTCCGAGGAATGTTTACGCGTGCCATTCGAGAAACCCCCATGCAAAAGCCTGCTGAATTCGCGCTCGGACACGGTGCGCATTCGCCTTAGGCCGCCCTGCGATTCCGAGACCGGAATGCACAGGGCGGCAACAGGATGCGTTGACGAAGGCTCGCGGGGACCGCGTGTCGCGCCAAGGTGAGCAAGGCACTTTTCATAGGGCGCTCCGTAATCGACCTGACCAATCTCGTCGATGAGTATCCGCAAGCGGACTCAAAGGTTAGAGCGCTTGCAAACGACATTATTCCGGGCGGCTCGGCGCTGAACGCCGCGGTCGCCTTCGGCTATTTGGGCGGCGAGGCGCACCTGGCCTCTTCCTTTGGCTCCGGCGGGCCCTTTCAAGCGCTTCTCTACGACGACCTTCGCAAGTTTGGCGTAAAGCCCGTGAATCTATGCGCCGACCCGAACTTCCGCATCCCCGTATCCACTGTCGTTTCGACGCGAAGCAGCGGAGACCGGATGATTATCAACTCCGCCAGCGAAGAATGCGCGCATGTGCGAGATCTGCCCGACTTGTTCGATAGCGAGTACGACTTGATCCAGCTGGATCAATACGAGCGGCCATTCGTACAGCGTCATCGCGAGGCGATTCGGGATTTCAAAGGCCCCGTCATCCTCGATTGCGGCGGTTGGAAAAACTGTTCGCGGGAATATCTGCGACTGGCCGATATCCCAATCGTATCGGAAGAGTTCTTTGCCGGAGGGGCCGATGCCTTCGCGGCCGAATGCGCCGCGCTCGGCATCGAGCGCTGGGCGATGACACGCGGTCCGCGCGGCGTGATTTGGCAGGACGGCCGCCGGAGGGGCGAGATTCCGGCCCTGGAGGTTCCGGTTGTCGACTCGCTTGGCGCCGGCGACATTTTTCACGGAGCCTTCTGCCACGCATACTCGGAGAACTCGGAATTCGTCCCTGCGCTCGAAAGCGCGAACCGATTCGCTGCGCTTTCCTGCGCCTCGTCGGGTACGCGAAGCCATATGAATCGCTAATGAGCGGCCATAGCGACTGAATTACTCGCGACACGGAACATTTGCCGCGCAACCGTTCCTCGACCACTTGTAGCCAATCGGCTCTCGGACAGGCTGCCTGCCGCATAATTGGCCAACGAGCGCTTCGCCGCTCCGACCCGGACTTTTCCCAAGGCTGAAATTCAATTTTTCAATCGCGACGAGCTGATGCCATGCAAAATCAAGTTTTCTGAACGGCGATGCAGGCGGAGCGGAAAAAGCTCTGAAGTACATTCCCTTCGCCCCAATGATTCCGCGACATTTTCCCCGTCCAGGCTCTTCCGGGCTTCGACCGGCGCGCAATTGCTCGAACGCCGGCATGCCGCGCTTGACATTCTCCTCGCCGCGGGCCGCAATCGGCAGCTATCGGGAATGTCGGCATGCGCCAGTGGCTTGCCCCCGCGCGCCACGGGCTCTCGATGGCTTGAGTTCATGAATGCTTGGCTTCTTCGGGCGGCGGCGGCCACGCTCAGATACTGCGCGGCATTGTCGGCGACTTTGCTCGATCGGCCCGGTCAGGGGCAAAGGCGCTGAGCTGGGAAGAAGGGCGAATAGTCCGAAGCGGTCCCCGGAGGCTATATCGACGGCGGGCAGTTCCTTCTTTCGAAATTGCAATTTGCTTGCAGTCCGCAAGAATCCCACTAACCTGTCTCTCGGCAAAAAAAATCTAGGAGCGCCTGATGAACCTGGGACGGAAAGGCTTGTCCATTGGCAACGTGCAGGAATTCAATCGTCGGGTCATCCTTTCGGCGATGCAGGAATTCGGACCTTGTTCTCGCAAGGACATCAGCGTGGCCTCGGGACTCGACCAGGCTACGGTTACCCGCGCCATTAGCCTTTTAATCGAGGACGGCATCGTTGAGGAAATCGGCTTCGTCAAGGGCGGCCGCGGGCGCCGCTCGATAAGGCTGAGTTTCGCATGCAGCGGTCGTTTCATTGTATGCGTACGCCTGCAGCGGCGCAGTTTCTCGGTCGGGCTCTACAGTCTGGCCGGAGAAACTCTTGAAGAGAGCGAGGGGCGAATCACAACGGGGCAGCCGCCTGCGGCGACATTCGATAGGATCGCGGCCCGCGTCGACCGGCTCGCGGCCTTGAATCCGAAAATCGACGGCATGGGAGTCGCGGTTCCGGGGCCGTTCCTGGAGCGCGACGAGCGCGTGATCCTAATGACCGAGAGCCCCGATTGGCAGGCCTTCGATCTCGTGCGCTCGCTCCGCGAGCGCTACAGCTCGATTCCGGTCTACTCGATCCACGATGCCAAGGCCGCCGCGCTCACGGTCTGGCGGACGCAGGCGAAGCCGTCCGGCGCGAAGGTGCTGCTCTACGTTTCCGCGGGGCAGGGCATCGGTTCGGCGCTGGTTACCAACGGCGAGGTCTATCGCGGGAGTCTCGGACTTGCCGGCGAGCTCGGCCATACGTCGATCGATGTCAACGGACCGCGGTGCAAGTGCGGAAATCACGGCTGTCTGGAACTCTTTTCTTCGCGGATCGCGCTCCTTCGCAACGTACGCGAATATGCCGACGGAAATCCGGATACCGCGCTGACCTCCGAGTCGCGCTTTGCCGATGTCGTGGAAGCCTATCACGCCGGCGACATGCTTGCGGTGGCGGAAGTCGATCGCGTCGCGCGCTATCTCGCTCAGGGAATAACGAACTGCGTAAATTTCGCGAACCCGGACATTGTAGTTATCGGCGACGAATACACCGCCTTCGGCCCGCCGTTCCGCGGCGCAATCGCGAAATACGTCAAGGCGTCCCTTCTTCCGAGCATCTACCAAACCGTCCGTCTGGAGCTGTCGCAGATCGAGGGGGATCTCGTGCTCAAGGGGACGTATCTCGACGTGCTCTCGCAAACATATCTCACAGCCCCCCGCGAGGAGGCGGCAGGCTACGAGAAGGCGGCAGGCGCGGTTCGCTGAACGAAGGAATTGCCCTGCAGCCGATGAATCCGGGAATAGTTGCAGTGCGCGTCGACCGCGCCTTCGACCGGAATTGGCGCATTGACTCCTTCCTTGCCGCCGGCGCCGGGCAGCGGCAGCTTGGCGGTATGCTCCAGCCTGCGGGCGGCAAGTCGAACTTCGCCCTTCCGAAAGGATGCCTTTACGGGAAACTTGTTTTCGGCTCCCGCGAAGTCGGCGACGAACGACGAGTTCGGACGATGAAAGACTTCCTCGGGCGTGCCCACCCAAGCGAATTCGCCCCTGTCGATAATTATGTGTCGATGGCTGTGCGGAAGCGCGGGATATACGCGATTCCCCGCGCTCTTGCGGGATTGCCAATTTTTTCCCTATTGCTTGACTTTGATTGTCACCGCCGACTTCCATGTCGGCGGCGAAGGTGCTGCTGTTGGTTCGCCCGCCGGCCATAGAGGTGATGTCCGCCTCGAACCGGTTGACTTTGAGCGCGTCCTTTCCGTCGCGGACGGGAATCTCCTTCATCCGCGGGCATGTGCACTTGCGCATTTGCTTGCACTTGCCCTCCCCGTGCGCAGTTCGTCGACATCAGTCCCTCGAATCCATTCATATGGCGTGCCGTGCGAGCCCGGCTTGCAGGCGTTCGGGAAGCAGCCGCCGGCGTTCGGGACCGCCCGGTATTGCTCCATCCGGGTGGCCGACCCGCTTCAGCCACCGCCGAGAGCATCGAATGGAATTCCCGGACCTCGTCGCCGGCGAGCCGGCGCGTCGAGCACTCGCCACAGCCAATGCGGGTGGAATAAACGTATTCAATTCCGCCGAGGACGAGAGCCTCGGGCTCGTCTCCGAGTCGATGTATTGCCGGGCAGGTAAACAGGCGACTTTCGCCATCTTGCAGCGCGCGAAATGCTGCAGCCCTCTTCAATTTGCAATTTAGTCCTGCAGGATTCAGAGCTTAGCGTAACCTCGACATCGTTCGCTAGGCCAAGATTCATGCTTGCGAAAGATAACTCCGGGCTAGCACTTTTGTCTAGGTTGACTGTTAGGCTATCGTGCCGAACTGTTTCAATCGCTCGGCTATTTAGCCCAAGTTTGCAATTTTCAAAAATGACTTTCCGCAATCTGTTGAGAAATAGTCATTGATATCGAGGCGAATTTAACCCTGTCCCTACTTTTTGAAGATTCTGTTGATTCCAGATCGGCGGTACTAAGCGGCCGGAACGCATCTGAAGCAGCGAAGTCCGGGTTCTACGCCGGCGGCCCGCGATATCTGGTCCTACTCCGCACCGGGATTGGAATCTTGCCGAATCGACGCACTTTTTGTCCCTGCAAACAGGATATCGGCAAGCAATCCGCAACATGCTGGCTTTGGAGTCAAAAAATCAACATATTGTGTGCTTAAGTCAAAAAAAATAATTGCTCTGATCGGCCAATGCCAAATCGAAAAGCGCCAACTTGGGTTTCGTATTCGTTCGCATGGAAGCCTGGAGCCGCCCAAATCGAGAACTCGTCCTGAGTTGCAACTCGTCTCGCTTGACGAGCTCAATTGGGTGTTGCTGATGAACTAAATACCGCATTCAAGGCATCGGCCAGGCGATTCCGTTCCTTCAACGGATCATTAAACCAATCTGTAATCCAGATCCGGTGAACATTCCAGCGGCGGCTCTCGAGCACGTCCTTGAACAGCCTGTCACGTTCGCTTTCGCTGTTCATCGCGCGATAATTTTCCCCGTCGTGGACCACCGCAAGCATCCCGGCCTTTGGTTGGTCCGCTTGGCAAGCCACCAAGTCAATCCGGAACCCTTTTGGACCCTGCTGATGTTCGACCAAGTATCCCGATTCCTTGATATGCTTTGCAATGACTTGGTCAAATAGATTCCGCGGATACGGGGCGAATATTTGCTGCCAACCTTTGGTCACGTCATCCACTCGTTTTCCTTCAGTCTCACCTGGTAGATTTGAGGCAAGGCCCTCCTCACCGCTCTTGCGGCTGGCATGCAGCAGAAATTGTTGCAAGATGGCGGGGCCGCGGTTCGAGGAGGAAGCAGTGCGAATGTCGCGGGGGTCGAAAGACACGAACACGTCGCAGCGGTACCTTGCCCGGGAAAACAGAACGTTCAGCCTCTTTTCTCCGTCAAGCATGTTGACGGGACCGAAGTTCTGGCTGGACAAGCGTCCATCCGGTTCGTCCGGACCGTAGCCAACGCTGATAAGTATGATGTCGCGTTCATCTCCCTGAACATTCTCAATGTTCTTCACAAACACCGGCTCTGGCCAATCGGCATTCAAGTATTGGTCAAGAGTTTCGTTCTTTCGCCGCTCGTCGTCCAGAAGGGATTCGATTTTGTCCATCTGCGCTGACGAAAACGTAACCACGCCAATCGACATTTCTGTCGTTTGGCCAGCATGATTAGCAATTGCATCCACAATTCGCCTGGCTTCGACGGGATTTGTACCTGAGGCATAGACTCCCGGCACCCGGACGAGCCTGAAGCCGAAATCCTGATCCCGTTCCAGTGTTGAAGGCGGCACCACGAGATTGCCCCGATAGAAGATTTCGTTCGATTTGTTGATTAGGGAAGATACCTGAGAGCGATAATGCATTTGAAGCTCATGAGTTGGAACCATTTTGGCTCTACACAGCGTTAAAATGCTTTCGTAGTCGATTGGCTTAGGAATTTTCGCTGAGTCTTCAATCACTTCGTCAGGGTCGATCCCTGACATTTTCGTGAAGAACGATGTCGGCGGCATCTGCTGTTCATCGCCGACTACAGCAAACTTTTCCGCTCTGGCAATAGCTCCAAGTGCATCCTCCACGCGTATCTGGCTGGCTTCGTCCATTAAAAGCAAATCGAACTTGACCTGTCCGGGAGGAAGAAACTGAGCAACGGATGTTGGACTCATCATCATCACCGGTTTTACCCTTTGAGGGAATCGGTTGGTTGCAATATTCTTAAAGATTTCGCGAACGGGTGGCGGACGTCCCTTCTTATCCAAATGAGCTCTGATCCAGGCTGCTTCTTTACAATTCTTGTCCGGAAGATTCTTCCGGTGATTCGATAAAATTGTCTGCTTGTTCGTGAGGAATTGCCAGTGCTCGTGATCGCGAAACTGTTTAGTCAACCGATCTCGGTCGTTTTCAAACAGCTCCAGCTTGGCAAACTCTGGTTCCTCTTTGGCCATATGCGACCAGCGAGCCTTCGCTGTCGAAAGGCAGAATTCGTTAACCCCGTCGCATAGCCGGTTTCTGTCTGAGTCCAATGCCTCCGCGAGCGGTTCGAGCCCAGATTCGACAAGTTCCGCTTTACGGGATGCAAGTTGATTCCACTCTGGGTAACGATCCACTTCCTTCCACATTCTTGACAGGATTTTAGAGAAATTCGTGAACCCGACATCTTCACGCCAAGACAATCCCGTTTTCGTGAACTTGTAATCAATGCGGGAAAAATATTTTTCAAGCGATTGGTTCAATGCCTGAATTGACTTGGCAAATGGCATTTGATTGTTATTCCATTTGATCTTGATCTTGATGGTGTCCCTAGAGGAAATTTCCGTAAGGCCACGAGGTCTGCACCTGTCGAGATCGTTCAATAGTTTCAAAAGTGTTGATAGGCTGGCGTAGTCGACAGTTTTAATGCCTATGCCCGATGCCGCCTCTTCCACGATTTTTCGAATTTCAATTAACTTCTTCAATCGATCGACCATGTCCGATTTCTTAAGTTGTTTGAAGTCGTTTAGGATGTCGAACAATTCCCTTGGCCAACGAATGATAATACGGCGACGTAGATATTCCAAAAGGATTTCTAATTCCTTGACACTCCCAGTCCAAGCCCCCGGGAGAAAAACGCCCCGTTCGTAAGTTTTGAGAAGTTCGTCGTCGAGCTTGGCGGCCAATTCCAGATAGCCGAGCTTATATGGAGCCAAATCACCAATTGACTTCTCCATCCAGGTCAAAACTGCGGGGCTGACTGGAATTTCCTTCTGGACGGATGTTAATTCTGATTCGATGTACCTAAGATACTGTTGGCACGTTTGCACGGCGCTTTCTAAATCGTCCTTCAGCCCACGGCGATCCGGATCTATTCTTTCGGCGCCAAAAAACGGGTGCTCGCGCAGGGGGCCCGCTGCCTTGAGTTTCTTGCAGTAATCGTCGATCAGCTCTGCAAGCTCCTGTCGTTTCGAGTTGGATAAGCGGGCCAGGCCATCGAGCCGGATCATAGGGCTGGAAACACCGAGATCCTCGAACCAAATTATCTCTTCCAATGTGCTGTATGGCGTGCTGTCGATTTTCGGGAAGGGACGATGAAGCAAGTTTCTGATTTCAGAGAGTCTGTTCGAATAGCTGCGGACTTGTTCCTCCCCGGTTGAATCCGCATCTGACGCGTCTAGCGTTTTTTGAAATTCGTTCATTACAATCGCAGGATCGCTTTTCTTCGAATGAAGCTCCAAGCAAAGGCTGCCTAGTCCCGCTTTTTTCAAACGGTCGTGGACTACGGACAGCGCTGCCATCTTCTCCGAAATGAACAGGACATTTTTCCCGTCATGCAGCGCGGAGGCAATGATATTCGTGATTGTTTGGGATTTGCCGGTTCCAGGGGGGCCCTGAATCACAATGCTCTGATTATTAAGAACATTTTGGATCACCCGAAGCTGGGAGGAATCCGCGTCTACGACGATAGGCGCTTCCGAGCGCGGACCCTTGTCGCCTTCAGCCCTTAGCGTAGGCAATAAGAGCCGTTTGATCTGGGGATGCTTTCTGAGATCGTCCTTTGGCCAGTTTTCGGGAATGAGATCGCGAAACATTAAGTCCTTGACCAAAGAATAGAACCCGATGCACATGGTGTCGGGTTGGATCGTCCAATGGCCGTATTCGGAAATTTCTTCGGAAACGGCCGAAAAATACGTTGACGGCAACCAATTCTCATCGGCCTCGACCAAATCGATGTTGTCCAAGAGTATCCCGAAATCCTGCCTCAATCGCTTTTGAAGCGGCAAATTATTGAATAATTCGTCTTCTGTTCGACCTTTGAGCGTAAAGATTTTTTTTCTTCGATCCGGAATGAGTCGCACGGGCAATAGAATAAGCGGAGAAGAAAATTTTTCGTCGGATGGGTCCGACCAATGCAGCGTGCCCATCGCAAGAAACAGGGTGTTAACTCCCATTTCATCTTCGTTGGTTCTGGCGGTGCGGGCAATTTTCAGCAGCAATTCGTACAGCTCTCCCGGTTTCTGATTCGTGGAGAGCGCTAAATCGGTTGACTTTGCGTCAAATTCCGTGCTGCTGTCTTGTTGCGAATTAACTTCGCTATCACCTGCCGCAGTACCGAGGGCTTGGATCGTCATACTCTCATTTTTCTTTCGCAAGGAAAGGAAGACATTGTCGGTCAGTTCGTTGACGATTTCCAAAGTTGGCGACGCGTCCTGTTTCGTCTTTGAATTTATTAACGAATTCCTAGAGTCCGAATCGACGAGATATTCCCGAATCTCCTTCAGGATTTCATCTAGCTGGTCGCGGTCCCGCGCAACTGCCATCTTTTACTCCCTATCCATGCTGCAATTCACTGCTTAAGGCGGGCAACTGCATCATTCCGGCGCGCTGCCGCCATTTTTACTCCCTGTCGATGCTACACAGGTAAATCGCATTTGAAAATCCCCGTCCGCCAATACTCGAGAATGTTAGATTTTACATTATAGGAATGAATTTCGAGATGATGCAATGCAGGAATTTCGGCAGCTTTTTGAAGGGGATGAGGCCCCTCGGCGCAGCAGTGAAACGTGTCACGAACTCTGCAAGACGTTCATGATCGGGTTGCTGCGCGCCATATGCGGCAGCGAATGATGAGGCGACATATTGATATTCGGCGGCCCTTGAAGACTATTCCGCGGCGGTTCAATTCGCTCGAGCGCCTGAGTCCCGCCATATCGCATTTTCCGACTTTTTCACATCGCTGCAAACGAGGAATCGCATGCCGCCTCCCGAAGCTGGTTTCGGGCTGCGGTTACAAAGGCATGGAGCCGAAGTGGCAGCTCGTGCCCGGAGGGAACTCGATGCGCGGAATGCTGCGGCGGGCCGCATGCGATACGAGCGCATGAGAAAAATCATTCGCGGCGCGGCGCGCCTTCTAGATCTAACGCGCGCCTATAACAGCCCGCCGCTTCGCTCCGACTGTCCGCAATAGCGATTAGGAATGGCGACTTGGAGTGAAACTGTCCGGCCGCGCCAGACAAAATTCGGGCGCCGCAATGGTGAAAATTCGCACGTCCCGCGGCAAATCGCCGGATCAGGCGGCGGCAATCGGACCAAGGCATGGAGTGCATCCAGCCCCAATCTCATGCCACGTCGTCCACGCGGTCTCCAATTTCCGTCCTAGTGAGCCGCCGTGCAATGAGCCCTGCTTCAGTGCCAGGCGATTAGGTCCGTTGCCAGGAAAATAACCGCGCCGAGGATGAACCCCAGAATCGTCCCGTTTATTCGGATATATTGCAGATCCTTGCCAACCGCGTCCTCAAGTTTTTCGGCGAGTTTGTCCGACGACCAATCATTCAGCACGCCAATTGCGTAGTCGCCTGCCCATTTTACCGCGTCCGGGCCGACTTCTCTCGCGGCCTCCGACAATCTCGCATCGATTTCGTCTTGCAATTTCTTGTTTTGGGCAAGCGAGGCTGCGAATTGTTGGAATGCGCTTGAGAGCATGAGTTTCAACTTTGGCGCATCGAGCTCTCCCTGACCTAAAAACTCCTTGCGAATGTCATCCAGCATATCTCCGATTTGATTGCGAATTTGGGGGCTGTCCAAGAGTTCGACCTTTCGCCTCTCAAGTGTTATCGCTATTCCCTTGCCTTGCTGCAAGTCGTCGATAATCTCCTCTATTTTTTTGTTTAGTTCACGTTGCAAGGGGTGGTCTTCACGCGAAACATCCTTCAAAAATTCACGGATAAACTTGTCGACTCTACGAGCGATCCTTGGCTCCAGGATTTTGATCAGAAACCACGATTTCCTTGAAATCGCTTCTTCGATAAAACGCGGATTTTTATTCAGGAAATCCTCCAAAAATCCTACAAGTTCTTTGAGAATAAGTTGAAGATGTTTTTTCTGATACAGCACATTTAGCAAGCGACCGAGTGGCGGCGCCGCTCTACCCTCCTTTAATCTCCTTGTAATTTCATCGAGCAGAAAGACACGAATTTTCACATCGTATTGAGGTTCGATCAGTTTTGGAATCATATTCGCTATGATTGCAGCTGCAGCCTCGGTATTGGCTGGTTGATTCAACCAGTCCGCCACGCGACGGCTCAATCTTTCCTTCTTGATCATGTCCGCAATTTTTTTCGGCTCGTTCAGGTTTGTGTTGATAAACATGCCGATGCCGTTGGCAATTCGCTCCTTGCTGTTGCGCACAACGGCTGTATGCGGAATCGGTATGCCAAGCGGGTGCCGGAACAAAGCGACTATTGCAAACCAATCGACTAAACCGCCGATTACGCCGGCTTCGGCACCCGAACGTACCAGCCGGAGCCAAAAGGACGATGAGTCGAAGAAATGGGTTCCGACGAACACTAGCCCCATAACAATCAGCAACACTGTGGCCCACTGCCTCTGTCGTTGATTGTCGCCCGAATGATTCATGCTTTTTCCCCTGTAACTAGTCACGTTCCAATTTCCATCTTTTCCCTCGTAACTTGGATTTTCAAGTCGAGATTCGACCGTCGCGGGACCGCCCGGCATCTTCTGGGCCGAATTCGGATGCGCCCGGCTACGACGTCTTCAGCATGGTCGAAGCCGCCGCCGGGCCGGCCTCCAGCGTCTCCAATACGTTCCAGCCCTGCATGCGCGCCGTCTCCGGCATCGTCATCGGGTTCGCCTGGGCCGCCCCGCGCCGGCCACGCTTCGGCAGCAGCCGGAAATCTTCCGCTTGATCTTGTACAGCTGCAGAACGCGCTTCGCCGGGTCGCCATTCGAAACGACTTATTCCGTTGCCGAGCGATTTCGTCAAGCGGCACGGCACGTCAATGAAGATCTTGAAGGAGCGTCAATAGAGGCGATCGGCATTGTAGTCGGATCGATTTTGTCGACCCGGCCCGATGACAAGGATGCATACGGCGAAAATCTGGCCACTATCGTTGCGCATCTCTTCGGCAAGCCCAAAAAAGAACCGCGGAGCGGCGGGAGATAGAGCGGGCTTGGCGGAAGCATGTCGGAGACATCCCGGTTGTTGAACATATCGATTTCATTATTGGACGGGCAAAATTCGAACCCAATTTGGCGTATTCGATTAGGCGCCCCGACCGAAAGGTTCTGCAGAACGCGGCAAGGGCGCTTAAATCGGACTTGTCGTCGCCACACGGGGTTTACGGCATCGTGGGCAACCTCTCGCCGGGCAAACGGCAATTGGAGATAGAGTCAACGCCGGCTGGAAAGGCTGCCGGACTGTCGACGGCGGCATTAGGCGCGCAATTACGGACTCGGCTGCGCGCGAATGAGGCGCAGCGCATCCAAAGGGGCCGGGACGAACTAAAGGTTGCCGCGAATCATCCGCCGGAGAAGCGCCGGAGCCCGAGCGAATTGGCACGAATTCGCCCGGACCGGCCAAGTCGCGGACAAGTTCAGCTTTCCGACGCGGCTTTTCTCTTTGAAAGGCAGGAACTAGCCGAATTGACGCGCATAGACGGCATGCCGACGGTTTTCGTCGAGGCTAAGGCGCATGATGCAATAATTGCGCCGAATCGGGACCGGAGGCAGGTCGAGAAAGGCATCATTCAAGAACTTCGGTCAAAGCATCCCGGCATCGTCATCGAGAGAGAAGGCGCTGGCCGCGATGAATCGGAGACAATAGAAACTCTGAGAATCTTGCTGCCGCTGGCGCTGGTAGCCATCTGCGCGGTTATTGCGTCGTTTCTTCGCAGCTACTGGAAGCCGCTGAATGTATGAGCGGGCATTCCGGCGGCATTTGTCGGCGCAGCTAGGATTCGCTGGATTCTCGGCTGGAATTTCGGTTTCATGTCGATATTCGGTATCGCAGCCACTTCGGGAGCGGCCGTTAATGACGGTTTGGCGCCGCTGGACCGCTGCGGCATTATTCGAAGGGAGAAACCGCTTCGTCCGGCCATAGCAGCCGCGGCCGCCGCGACGCGTTCAGGATTCCGGACGGCGTTCCCGACTAGCCCGGCAACCGTCCCAGGCCGTTCGCCATCGCTATGTGAACGTAGCGATGCCATGCTGTTTTTAGCTCCGTTCGCCGCCAGTATGGTTGGCGGACTCGCGATGTCGGCGTTGTTTGTCCTGTTTGCTATGCCCGCGATGGTCATTATTTCGGAGGGCGGGCGCGAGTAGTTTAAACTGCTGGCGTTTGGTTCAATCCAATGCGCTTTCATGTTTGCTTTCGCAGGGGGCAGGAGTTTGTTCAATGGAACGGCG
This sequence comes from Albidovulum sp. bin36, assembly GCA_002238565.1. GTDB lineage: Bacteria > Pseudomonadota > Alphaproteobacteria > Rhodobacterales > Rhodobacteraceae > JAPPFL01. The sequence goes on along the minus strand of MPMP01000003.1, from coordinate 89,672 downwards.
TAGATTTCAGGAATCCTCGCAAGAGGTTCGCCGCAGGGAGCGCTCCGCATTGCCCGAGCGCGGCTTGCTCCGTTTTCTCTGATGATCGAGTTATGCGGGAAAGAAGAACCGACTCATTCGCGCGAGTCTTGAAGCTCCCTTGGAAAACGGGCAGTACTGCGGAGCTTCACGGGAGCATTCCAGACAATTTTCGGTCGCGATTCGGTGGTCCTGCCGATACTAAGGCAGTGCCGGCGCAGAAAATTTGTTCGGTTGCGGCTAGGGCTGAAGCATCTTTGAGGCTAAATATGCGGAACCACCAATGATAGATCCCGGGCGAGGCGGCGAAAGGCGATCGGCAGGGCGATCGCAAGAGCTGCAACATAGGTCGCCGAGCATGAAAATCATCCGCTGCGGGAGAGTATGATGCGGTGCGCCGTCCGGTCGTTCCAGTGCGCCATCCGAATTCTCGGGCCTCGACCGACATGGATCAAGGGCTGCGGACAAAGAATTTTCGCGAGCTGTTCTCGCCGTCCGCGTGCGTCGCCTTTCTCTTGAGGGTATGCGAATGGAACAGACCGCTGAGGGATTTTGCTTCGCTTTGGATTCGGGCAAATCATTGCCCTTATTTGCATCTCTTCCGGCAACGTCGCCAACCGGGAGCGTAGTGGATGAGCGCCGGCGACACGAAGTACACGAGTAACGGCCTACCACTAAGTTGCCTTGACCGCCTCGAATCTGAAAGCATCCACATCTTTCGCGAGGCTGTGGCCGAGTTCCGCAACCCGGTAATGCTCTATTCCGGCGGCAAGGATTCGTCGGTGATGCTTAAGCTAGCGATTAAGGCGTTCGCTCCAGGAAAGCCACCTTTTCCAGTGCTGCACATCGACACCGGCTGGAAGTTCAGGGAGACTATTCATTTCCGCGACGAGATCGCCGCCCGCCTAGGCATCGACCTGATAGTCCACACGAACTCGGCGGGCGCCGCCGAGGGGATCGGACCGGCAAGCCACGGAGCCCGGGTCCACACCGACATTATGAAAACGGAAGCGCTTAAGCAGGCACTCGACAAATTCGGCTTCGATGCGGCCCTCGGCGGTGCTAGAAGGGACGAGGACGCGACTAGGTCGAAGGAGCGAGTATATTCGTTTCGCGGCAAGGCGCATCGATGGGATCCGAGGAGCCAGAGGCCGGAGCCCTGGAACTTCTGCAATGCCTGCCTAGCTCCCGGCGAGAGCGTACGCGTTTTTCCGCTATCCGACTGGACGGAGCTCGACATCTGGCTGTACATCCACCGGGAACGGATTCCCGTTGTTCCGCTGTACTTCGCAGCCCTGCGCCCAGTCGTTCGTCGGGACGGAGCCTTGATCGTCCTGGACGATGATCGGCTGCCGCTGGAGCCCGGCGAAAAGCCGGAGGAAATTTTGACCCGGTTTCGGACGCTGGGTTGCTGGCCTCTGACGGGCGCGGTCGAGTCTGCGGCGATTTCGGTTCCGGACATCGTTCGGGAACTCCTGGAATGCCGTCTATCGGAGCGCGCGGGCCGCGCGATTGACCGCGACCGGACGGGTTCCATGGAATACAGGAAACGGGACGGGTACTTTTGACGGTGCGGGCTCCGTCGGACGGCCTAGACGAACTTCTCGCCGGCCTGCAGGGCAAGGACCTGCTTCGATTCGTAATCTGCGGCTCCGTCGACGATGGCAAGTCGACCCTTCTCGGGCGGCTGCTCTGCGAGTCTCGGACGGTTTGCGCCGACCATCTGGTCGTCGCCGAGACGGATAGCCGCAGATACGGCACCCAGGGCGACGATCTGGATCCGGCGCTGTTAGTGGACAGTCTTCTCTCGGAGCGCGAGCAGGGAATCACAATCGACTTGGCTTGGCGGATATTCGAGTCGGAACGGCGTAGATTCGTCGTGGCGGACGCGCCGGGGCATGAACAGTATACGCGCAACATGGCGACCGGCGCCTCGACGGCAGACCTTGCGGTGATCCTAGTGGACGCTAGCAAGGGCATAGTGCCCCAGACTCGGCTTCACAGCTACATTGCGTCTCTTATGGGGGTGCGGCAGGTCGTTCTCGCCGTCAACAAGATGGATATCGTGGATTTTTCGCAGCCGATCTTCGATGCGGTCGCAGAGGGTTTTTCGGCGTTCGCGCGCAAGATCGGTGTCAGCAAGGTTGTCGCCGTGCCGCTCTCGGCACTGACGGGCGATAACGTCTTCGGAATCAGGAGCGACGCCATGCCCTGGTACGACGGGCCGACGCTTCTGGAGGCGCTAGACGCCGCTGAACCGGGGTGTCGCAAAGCCGTCGGCAGTTTCCGATTGCCGGTGCAAAGCGCGGTCCGGCCGAGTCCCGAATTCCGAGGCATCAGCGGCACGATCGTATCGGGAAGCGTGGAATGCGGCATGGCGGTTTCGGTGCATCCGTCCGGCTATCGCTCCGCCGTAGAACGAATCATCGCTCCTTCCGGGAGCGTGAGAAGCGCGGTAGCCGGTCAGGCAATTACGCTCGTTCTGACTGACGACATTGATGTCGGACGCGGCGATATCGTTGCCTCCCCGGACTGCGAGCCGGCCGTTGCCGACCAGTTCGCGGCGAATCTGATTTGGTTGGACGATTCTCCCATGCTGCCGGAGCGAACCTACGCCGTACGCTTTGCCACGGCATCGTCTACCGCTCGGGTTACCGATTTGGTCCATCGGGTAGACATGGATACGCTCCAGCCACTGTTTGCCAAAAAGCTTGAACTCAATCAGATCGGCTACTGCAAGATCGCGCTCGACCATAAAGTCGCTTTCGATCCCTATTCCGAAAATCGCCGGACCGGCGCATTCGTGCTGATCGACAGGTATAGCAACGCGACAGCTGGCGCCGGGATGATCGAGTTTCCGCTGCGTCGCGCTGCCAACACCGTCTGGCGGCCTATGGCCATCGACAAGGCCGCACGGGCGGCGGACAAGGGCCAACGTCCATGCGTGGTCTGGCTCACCGGTCTTTCCGGTGCGGGCAAATCCACCATCGCGGATCGTCTTGAACAGAAGTTGCACGCCTTTGGATCCCATACCTATCTGCTTGATGGGGACAATCTCCGGCACGGCCTGAATCGCGACCTGGGCTTCACCGACGCCGACCGCGTGGAGAATGTCCGTCGTGTCGCCGAGGTCGCCAAACTGATGGCGGATGCCGGCCTAATCGTGATTGTCTCTCTGATCTCTCCATTCAGGGCCGAGCGCCGAATGGCCCGCGACCTCATGGAAGACGGGGAGTTCGTGGAGGTGTTTGTCGACACGCCGATCGGCGTGTGCGAAGAACGGGACCCCAAAGGCCTTTACAGGAAGGCGCGAGCAGGCGAATTGGCCAACTTCACGGGCATCGATTCGCCCTACGAGGCGCCAGAGGATCCGGAAGTCGTACTCAAGGGCGCAGAGAAAGATCCGAATACGCTTGCCGAACTGCTGCACGCCCATTTGAGGTCGTCCTTCGGTTAATACGACCAGAATCGAGGCCTTTAGAGCTTGTTCCGCATGTAGCGAACAGCCTCATGACGCGGAATTCCGCGAGGATTATTCGCGAACGGGAGGCCGAATTGAAAGCCGATTTTAGCGACAATACGATCGACGCGGCATTAACCGACATCGAATACGCATCGAATTGCGCGCGCGTCGCCGACATACGAAGTTCAGATGCACAAATGGCGGGCAACGGATTCGCGACAGGGTTCGCGCGAACGGCATTCTATGGAATTACTTCGGGTCTGATCACGCCGAAGTCGTTGGAATGTTCAAGAAATGCTCGATTTTCGAGACGTTCGGTGAGAAAGGCTAATTTCGAAATTAAAGCAAGAAACACCTGCGCTATCGCGCAGGTGTCTTGTTGATTGCGTGTGCTATTTGATCAATTTAAGCTGCCTTAAATCATCCTCGGTCCAGCCGATTTGATCAAGCAAGCCTTTTAAGAGTTTTGCGCCCTTTTGCCCTTTATTGTGATAATGTAAAACAACCCTGTTGTACCCTTTATCGCGTTTAGGATTACGAAACCCTCTTGTTGCTCAGCTCCTTGCCTCGGCCTTCCATCCATCTTTGCGCAAAGCTCTTTCAATGTCCTCAATCGTTTTACCCCTAAGCTGATTCCAAACATTTTTTGAATACGCAGTCATAATGATTAAGCGAGGCAAGCAGCCGCAGAGAATTCTTTTTTACGCTTGCTTGTCATAGCGGGAGTCCAATTCGTCATCGTAAATTTTCGCGGCTCTACAACATTTTCAGGCTGCGGTATTGGATCGCCATGCTTAATGCTCATTTCTAGATACGCCAACAGCGACTCGTTCACGCCCGCTTTAACCTCCTCAATGTTCTCCCCATAAACGTGAATGGCTCCGATACCGGGGCAATGAGCGTAATTCCCCGATCCGTCTTTTTCGACCACTACTTGGAAGCGATAAACCTTATCAATATCGCTTGAGCGATTCATCTGCTTTCTCTCCTTTTCGTATTTTCACGCTTACACGTATGAATAGTATATGCATCGGCGAACCACAATTTCCAATAACGTCTTGACACTAAAACCTTCATGGTTTTCTGCGTTTACTTACCCCGGAGCATGAAACTCGCGTGTGGCTGACGTTTCCGGGACGATGTCGCGTAGCGGCGCTGTTGTCGGGACCAGAGTATCCAGTGGCCCATGGATCGGGTGGCGGCAGAACAAGACGTTTATTTTTTGAGACCCTGAAGCCCGTTCTAAAACTGTCCATTCGTCGTGGGGTTCGCGCCCCGGATTGTTTTCGGCAGACATGACGCCTGTCGAGAACGTGGAGAAAATCGAGACGCTGCAGGCGGCCTCCGGCCGCGTGCACGCCAATTGTTAACCCCACAGGCGTGCTTGCCGCCACCCGTCTCCTGTCAACCGCAATTCAACAGGAGTTGGATCATGAGCGATACACCAAAACATGATGACATGGAAGTCCGACATGCCACCGCCGCGGGTCTCGATGCCCACAAGATGCAGGTCGCGGCGACCGTGCGCGCCCACGCGGGCAGGGAAGCCCCCGGTGCCGCCTAGCGCCAATCGGCTGCATATAATGCGCGCCCACGCGGGCAGGGAAGCCCCCTTGTCGAGACCCGCGAGTTCAGTGCGCTGGCGAGCGGCGCGGCCAAAATTCAATTTCCTCAGAATAGTAATCAGGAAGTTTTATTGTTCCATCGCGCCCGACTTGAAGCTGTCCCGACCGACGGCATCGAGCCCCGCCTCGTACCTAAGGCCCGTCCCGCGGATGCGCAGAAAGGGAACAATTCTGCAAAAGCGCGGGGAGTCGCCGGAATATAGCGCTTTTACGCAACCTTCGACGCAGTTCCGCGAACTCGCCGCTTCCCCGAAATTCCTTTATCGGGCATAGCTGTCGCGCGCATCTCCCTGTTGTCTATTCGATGCAATTTGATTAGCGTCCGCCGAAAGCGGCAAGGAAAACGAACATGTGCGGAATAGCCGGTCGAATACTTGAAGAATCAGGCCCAATCGGCCGGGATCTAGTTGAGCTTATGGACGCGCAAGTCCATCGCGGAGCGGACTCAACGGGATTCGCGCTTTACGGGAGTCCGCTGGAAAGCGGATACATCGTTAGGGCCGTCGGATTCGAACGCAGCCGCCTCGACAGCGATCTAGAGGACTTCAAGTCGATAATAAGGAGCCAGGGCTGCGATTTCGCCGTGGATCCGGTCGCCGACGATGCCGAAAGCCGGCATGTCTCGGTCCGGATGGTTGTCAGCGAGATTTCGGATTTGCCGAAGTGGACCAGGGCCGTCGACGAAATCTCCAGTCGCATCGAAGTTCAATCCGTCGGCAGATCTCTGGAAATCATCAAGGATGTCGGCACAGCCGCCGATGTCGCCGACAAGCACGGCGTCCGCGATTATTGCGGGACGCACGGCCTCGGCCACGCTCGTCTGGCAACCGAGTCTTCGGTCGTGCCGACGGCGAGCCATCCGTTTTGGGCGCGACCATTCCCGGACGTCGCGATCGTTCACAACGGGCAGATAACCAACTACTTCCTCCTCAGGAATCGACTGGAGCGCCAAGGATACCGATTTATGACCGCGAACGACAGCGAATTGATCGCGGTATGGATATCCGACCGGATGCGGCAAGGTCAGGGGAAGCCCGAAGCCCTGCGCAAGTCGATCGACGAAATCGACGGCGTATTCACGTATCTGATAGCCGACCGGGATTCGATCGGATTCGCAAAGGACAAATGGGCCATCAAGCCGCTAGTGGTAATGGGCGACGAGCGCGAAATCGCTGTAGCTACCGAGGAGCAGGCGGTGCGTCGAATTTATCTGGAAGAAGGCGATGTCGTGAATTTCGACGGGCCCGCGATCACGCATACATGGCCGATTTTGGACGCGAGGGAAGCCGCATGAGCGAGGTCGAAATCCTTGCGGGCGCCCGACCGATCCGCGAAGTCAACGAAGCCATCCGTTCCGCGGTCGCCAGGGGCGACGATGTTGTCGTGAAGGATACGCGGTCGCGGCACAACCTGGCGATCGGTCTCGGGGCCGGCGCGCGCGTGCGCTTGGAAGGCAGCGTCGGCTATTACTGCGGCGGCCTCAACTGCGGCGCCAGGGTCGAAATCCAGAGAAACGCGGGCTGGGCGGTGGGCGAAGCGATGTCGGACGGCGAAATCGTCGTGAACGGCTACGCCGGAATGTCGGCGGGCACGTCGATGCTAGGGGGATTGCTTCACATTCGGGGCGATGCCGGTCCGAGATGCGGCGTCGCGATGAAAGGCGGCGATATAATCGTCGAAGGGAAAATCGGCTACTTGTCCGGCTTCATGGCGCATGCCGGGCGCATCGTGGCGCTTGGCGGCGCCGGCGACGCATGCGCGGATTCTCTGTGGGGCGGCGAAGTATGGCTCGGGGCCTCGCCGAAGTCCCTAGGCGTCGATACGCGCGAAATAGAACCGAGCGCAGACGAAGTATCCTCGGTGGAAGCGCTTCTAGAAAGCAGGGGTTTGCGAAGGCCGGAAGTGGACTGGCGCAAGATTGTGTCGGCCCAGCGATTGTGGCACTTTCAAAGCAGGGACGCACAGGCATGGCTGATGATTTGACGGAGTACGAGTTTCCATTTCCTCCGGCAACGGAGGACTCGATCGCGATGCGGGACGGGGCGGCGGCGAATCGCCCCGCGGGCGTTCCCGAATCCTACGACCAAGGCAAATCCGCCCGATGGTCGCCCAAGGCTATCGCCGACGTTCACGCGATGTCGCAACTGGGTCGATACCAGCTTCGAGGATTCAATACCTTCAGCACGAGAATGCCGACTTTCGACGATTTAGTATTCGTTCCGGCGTCGATGACCCGGCTTCCCCTGGAAGGCTATCGCGAGAGCTGCGAGACGGAGACCGTGCTCGGCGACCGCCCGGGCTTGGTTTCCAATCCGATCAGGCTGGCGATCCCGATCTATGTCGCGTCGATGTCCTTCGGGGCGCTGTCCGCCAACGCGAAGGCCGCGCTCGGATACGGCGCGTCGAAAGCCGGCACAATGACCTGCACGGGAGAAGGCGGAATGCTTGAAGACGAGCGCGAAGCCTCCAATCTGCTCGTCTACCAGATCACGCCGTCCCGCTATATGCTTGACCTTGAGCACCTCCGCATGGCCGACGGCATCGAGCTGGTCATGGGGCAGGGGGCGAAGCCGGGCACTGGGGGCGTCCTTCTTGGAATGAAGGTTTCGGAACGGGTCGCCCGCATGCGCTCCCTCCCGCTGGGCGTGGATCAGCGCTCGACGGTCAGGCATCCCGATTTCCTCGGCGCGGACGATTTGCAGGTCAAGATTGAAGAGCTGCGGGAAGCTACCGGCTACAAGATTCCGATATTCGCGAAGATCGGCGCGACGCGTCCGCGCTACGACGTGGCAATCGCCGCGAAGGCGGGCGCGGATGTCGTTGTCGTGGACGGAACGGAGGGCGGCACCGGCGCCTCGCCGGAAATGCTTCTGGATCACACGGGGATCCCGACGATGTCCGCGGTGCGCGCGGCCCGGGAAGCCTTGGACGAATGCGGCAAGTCGGGCGAAGTTTCGCTGGTGATCGCGGGCGGCATTCGTTCCGGCGTCGACGCGGCCAAGGCCCTGGCGCTTGGCGCCGACGCGATTATGATCGGAACCGCCGCATTGATGGCTCTGGGATGCAATTCCCCGCGCTACTTCGAGGATTACGAGGCGCTGGGAACATCGCCCGGTCGCTGCCACCATTGCCATACGGGCCGGTGCCCCGTCGGCATAACCACTCAGGAGCCGGAACTTGAAGAAAGGCTTGACGTGGCGGGAGCCGCCGAACGCGTCGCTCGGTTCCTGACCGCGATGACGATGGAGATAACGCTGCTTGCCAAGTCATGCGGAAAATCGTCCGTTCACAATCTGGAAGTGGAAGATTTGCGAGCGTTGTCGCTCGAAGCCTCGGCGTTCACCGGAGTTTCCCTAGCCGGAATAGACCGGCCGTTCACATGGTAGATAGTCGCTTGCGCGTTCGCAGAGGCGGTCGTTCCAAGAGCGATTCGGCGACGAGCCCGGCGCCCGAGCTTAGTTTGCGCTGAATAGTTCTCATCCGCCTGGAATGCGCTTCCAGGACATTTTAGCAAGCCGAATGCGGAGAATTCCAAACGGCCAGCGAGGCGAAGAATATACGGGATGCCATTAGCAACGCGTTCGGCGCGGGCGCATCGGCCGATGGATTCGCGACTCGCGGCCGCCAAGCGCGTGACGGGTTGAGGCGGAATACTTCCTCCTGTAGCAACGGTCAAACCGCTGAGTGCCGTATGGATTGGGACGCGGAGCCGGGACTAGATTTCGGGCGAGCCTGAACGGCTGCTCCATAGTCAAGCCTACTTCCGATTTTGGGCGTAGGTCAAATAGCTTGATTAGGCCGCCTGCGACATTCCGACTTTCCAGTCCATGAAGCCCGCCCGGCGGATGTTCGCGAGCGCGAATTCGATTGCCGGCACGGCGTTCGCCCCCTTGAGCGTCCAGCGGCTTCCGGGGCGCTTGAGGCGCAGCCCGACGATGTGCCGGCACGAGCTTTCTACCACTCGGGAGCCGATTTGCATGCCGCGCTTCCGGTAGCTTTCTTAGCGCACGCGCTCCCGGTTCCCTTTGAAATAGTCGATGCGCATCGCCACGGCTTCGCCTCGTCGCGATGCGGCTCGAGTTCGCCGATGATCGAGGCGACGCCTCCGGCCTTCGGCAAGGACTTGATCTCCTGCAATTGCGTCTCTCGCTTCGCCTTGTCCGGGCATAGCACCTTCAGCGCCCCTTCTCGAACTCGTCGCGGCTCCCATTGCGGATGGCGCACGCGCTTGGCCGTCCAGCAAGGTCAGGGCCGACCTGCACCGCCGCCAAACCTTGGACTCCCGTCGGTCGAGTTGCATTTGCGTAGCATCCTGCGTCCGAACGGTGTTCATCGTGGCGCGCAGGCCGCCGTCCGCATCCAGTGTCGGCAGCCGGGCAGTTCTTCCGCGCCGCGAGCCGCAGCTCGTAGAGTTTCTGAGGGTTGAGCCAGAACTTCCCGAGGCGCCGAAGAAGTGCCCTAAGCACAATGCCGTGTCGCAGGTGATCGAGCACCGGCCGTTGAGTATCTCGGTAAAGCGGTTCACCGGCACCTCGATCCGCCGCGCCAACACCGCTGCGCTCGTGCCGAGAGCTTCTAGATCCTCGCTCAGGGTCTCGCCTGGATGAATGGGTTTGCGCATGACTTGCCTCCTCGAATCAATGGTATTCCACGATTTTAACTTCCCTCGGGCCACTTGAATCAGATCCGCCATTGGACGTTGATGCGAATGCTCCGCTGCCCCTTGCGCCGGCCCTTGTGCACCTCCAGACGGTTGCCGGGCCTCGCCAGATCGTCCGGGCTCCGTGGCCGCGTCGAGCTGGTCGAGCTTGCGCGAGGCCGTCCGCGCGAACCCGGAGAATACCGCAATCCGGCAACCCCCGTAGAACGCTTCGGTCTACTGGTCCGAGAGGCCGACGATCACAACGCTTTCCATTCCCGGAGCGACCGCATCGGCTTCCCACTGGCGAAAACATTCGCATTGCGTAAGCAAAACGCATTTTGGGTACTGTCCTAATAGGGTTGTGCTCCTCCGGATATCCCCCGGTACCCGCCCGCCGTGCCTCGATTCCAGCACGGCTCACGTCGCGCCCCGTAATTCGAGTTGGGTCGAATGGAAGCATCCTGCAGCTGATGTGCGCCTTTGCCAAGCGGACAGTCGCCCTCGAACGGCTCGATAGCCCGATTCGAACTATGCTGCGGAAACGGCGGCAAGGGAGATTGTCGAAGCCGACCCGGAAACTTGGATGTTGGATAGCGCATTGGCGATGCCAAGTTGCGGTTTAGTAGCGTCGGTGCTTTGGACGCAAAGGCGAAGCAGCCAGGAGCTGTCGTAGGCGACCGCGAGGTCCCGTTTTGCCGTTCACTGCGGCAGTCCACGAATAAAAAGCGGCGCTCGAACGAAATGACCGCATGCCGCATGATGAGATGCTGCCTGCTGCCGATGCCGCTGCGGGCCGCTAGGACGGCCTGACTCCCGAGGCGCTTGGCGGCGACTGACGAGTTTCGCAGGAGTGCGAACCGCAGGAGCCGGCGTCGGACGAGAGCGCGAACGCCCTTTGATGGCGTTAATTCACAATATGCGATAGGTTGCTTGGACGCGGGCATTTTCCGCGGGATGCTCTTGGTTTTCGCGGAAAACCGATTTTTACTGCGGTCAGCGCTTGACGCGGACAAGAGCTTCGGCCGACTCGGAGCAGGATGTTCTAGTCCTTGTTGGCTTCGGGCGGTAGCCTGTAGACGTCGCGTCGCCGCGCGAGGCTTCGCGGGTCGCGGTGCCGTGCGAGTGCCCGGAAGTGCATTTGACCATCCGAGGCGCGGCTCGAGCCCGGAGGATGGTAGCCGGTGATCAACCTCTTCCAGCAACGGCTGATCGGCACCCAACTAGGAGTAAATCTTCATGACCGACAATCCTACAGCAAGGCACCATCTTCGCTATCAGGCGGACGAGAAGCCGCCCGCCGCGCTAGCATTTGCAATTGGGCTTCAGCTTGCCATTATCTGCATAGCGGGGGTCGTGCTGACGCCGGCGATCGTGGTCCGGGCTGCCGGCGGAGGCGAGGCGTACTTATCCTGGGCGGTATTCGCAGCGGTGGCCATCAGCGGCGCAACCACTATTCTGCAGGCGGTTCGCATCGGCCGCATCGGTGCAGGCTACGTGCTGCTCATGGGAACGTCCGGGGCCTTCATCGCCGTCTGCGTAACGGCGCTAGCCAAGGGCGGCCCCGCGATGCTGGCGACGCTTGTCGTCGCCTCGTCGCTATTTCAGTTCGCGCTTGCCGGGCGGCTCTCGCTTTTTCGTCGCATCCTTACGCCGACCGTCGCCGGAACCGTTCTCATGCTGATACCGGTGACAGTGATGCCCTTCGTTTTCGAAATGCTGAGTAAGTCCCAGGATGGAGCTTCTGCGCAGGCCGCTCCGGTTTCCGCGCTTGTCACCATTTTCGTCATCCTCGCGATAGCTCTGCGAGCAAGGGGAAGCCTTCGTCTGTGGGCACCGGTCATAGGTGTCGCCGCTGGCTCAATGGTCGCGGGCTACTATGGCCTATATGATGTCGATCGCATAGCCAGAGCCGCCTGGATTGGCCTTCCGAGCGGGAGTTGGCCCGGCTTGGACCTCAGCTTCGGGCCGATGTTCTGGATCCTTCTGCCAGCCTTCGTGTTCGTCACCCTCATTGGAGCCATAGAGACCGTCGGCGATTCCGTTGCCATCCAACGGGTGTCGTGGCGACATCCACGCGCGGTTGATTACCGGTCAGTACAGGGTGCCGTCGCCGCGGATGGCACGGGCAATCTCCTGTCCGGCCTCGCCGGCACGGTGCCGAACACGACCTATTCGACCAGCATTGCGGTAACCGAGCTGACGGGAGTTGCGGCGCGCAGCATCGGGGTCGTCATCGGCGCGATATTCATTGCGCTGGCTTTTTTGCCGAAGGCGCTCGCGCTAGTCCTAGCTGTTCCGGACCCGGTCGTGGCCGCCTACGCTATCATTTTGCTAGCGATGCTATTTATGGTCGGGCTTAAGATTGTCGTCCAGGACGGCATCGACCACCGCAAGAGTCTGATAGCAGCGGTTGCATTCTGGATCGGCGTCGGCTTTCAGAGCGGAGTGATTTTCCCGCAGTACTTCTCCGGGTTCATCGGCGTCCTGCTGCAGAATGGCATGACGTCCGGCGGTCTCGTCGCCATCGCGCTCACGCTCGCCGTGGAACTGACCGAACCTCGCCCGCGCCGTCTTCGGACGGAATTCGATATCACCGCTCTGCCCGAAATCCGAGCGTTTCTGGACAAGTTCTCGGCCCGCCACGGCTGGGGCCGGGAAACGGGAAACCGCATCGATGCGGTCGGGGAGGAAACGTTGCTGACGCTTCTGGGAGAGGACGGCGTCCGCTCCGAACGTGATGCTCGCCACTTTCAAGTTATCGCGCGAAAGGAGGACGGCGGCGCGGTCCTCGAATTCATCGCGTCGGCAAACGAAGAAAACCTTCAGGACCGAATCGCCGTGCTCGGCGAGCCGACGGCAGGCGCACCGGTGGAGCGCGAAGTCTCCCTTCGCCTGCTGAGGCATCTCGCATCCAGCGTCAGCCACCAGCAGTACCACGGACTCGACATTGTGACCGTCCGCGTCGACGCGCCGGGCTTGAGAAGTTGAAGGCCGAAGCGGCCGGCGGCGACCATAAGAGTCAAGCAATAGGAATAAAACAGACAATCCTGCAAGAGCGCGGGGAATCGCCAAAATCCCGCGCTTCCGCACAGCCGTCAACACGCAAAATTATTGTGTTCTTGCCTTGCAGCACTACGGCGCTTGGGGAATCACCGCGCAATATGTCTCAAGAACAAATTCGCCCCGCGCTCCAAGCAATCTTACCATTGGACTCAGAGGCGATATTATAATAATATAATAGATACTACTGATGGTGGAGGAAATGAGGCAATCCGAAGCGAACATAGGTTTTGGGTTGCCTCATGATAAATTCCGAAAGCAGGAACCGAGGAAAGAGAAGCATATCCGTTCGAAGGCGGTCACTAAGAAAAGTTTTCCGACTACCGTAGGCAGATACGCTCCGCTGCGAATAATTCGCCGGGTTTCTTCCTAGGTTGCGCGGTTTCGGAATCAACTGGCGACGGACATCCGTACGCAAGCGATAAGATGACTCTCGCAGGCATTGCAGGATTCCAATAAGATTCGGGCCATTGTCGGCGACCTCAGCTATCGATATCTCGACATCGGTTGCATTTCACCGGGCAACCTCCGCCAAAGCACGCGCAATAGCCTTCGCAGCGAACAATGCGCGTCAGTTCGGAACGCTAGCCGGTAAGCTGCAATCTTTCTCATAATAATGCGAACAGGCCGCATTTACGCTCAAATGGCTCGCGTCTTATCGCGTGCTGCATCCAGGAGCGAGACTATTCCCGCATGCCCGAACATCGCGCTTTCCTTGCACCTCGGGTTAAAGCGGCCGACGCGGGTCGGATTCGTACGAATTCGTCGAGAAAGGCAAGCCAAGTCGATTGGCGCCTTCAGAAACGCAAATGTGCGCGCGGGAGGAATTCATTGCCAAGAAACATGTGGGCAACATAGTTGTCGCTCCTTGATCGAATCGCTCGGGAAAACTGGAATTTGCTATGCATGTCGGGAACGACGATAGAGGCGGAATCGGAGAGTACTTTGCAAAAATTGTATAATTGCTGATGCGGGACTGCCTTCGAAAAGCCAATGACCCGATCGCAACCGCCAATTGCCGACAGTACCGGCTTCTTGTAAGTATTCCAGATATCCGATTGATCGGGAACGTGCCCTTTCGGCATCGACCGGATGCCCGGGCGGATGCGAGATGCAGGTGTTTTCTAGACGGAGGCTAAAGATGATCGGCCGCAGAATCTACTCCGGTTCACCTTTCGAGTCGATGGCGGGCTATGCCCGGGCCGTCGTCGAAGGCGGCCTCGTGCATGTGTCGGGAACGACCGGCTACGATCACGACAGGAAGGGATTCGCGCCGAACGTCGAGGAGCAGGCCGAGACTGCCTTTGCGACCGTTCGTGAAGCCTTGGCCGAAGCGGGAACATCGCTCGAAAACATGATTCGAATTCGCGTATATGTGGCTACCCGGGCGGAGTTCGACCGCATCAAGCCTATCATCAAGGCATATTGCGACTCGGCGCGCCCAGCGAACACAACGATCATCTGCGATTTGGTCGCAGAAGAAATGCGAGTGGAAATCGAGGTAACTGCTCGGGTTAAATCTCCCTGAGAAAATCCGCAATGAACGCCTTTCGTTCGTCTGGAATTACCATCTTGCGGAAAGGCGTCTCCGGGGCTAATGGCTGTGCGATTGGAGCGGATGCTTCCTCAATTGCAAGCCTAAATGAACTGCGTCGCCGACTTGACGCGGCATCTACGGGTCGCTAGCGATGGCAATATCTTGATTTGGAGAGATCCTATGGCGCTGACTACCTATCTATTCTTCGATGGCAACTGCCGCGAAGCATTCGAATTCTACCGGTCCGTATTTGGCGGCGAGTTCCAGTCAATCATGACATTCGGGGATGGTCCGCCCGACATGAACATACCGGAATCCGACAAAGATCGAATTATGCATGTCTCCCTTGTGATCGGGTCGGCAATGCTGATGGGCAGCGACAGCAGTTCAGCGTTCGGGGATCCACCGGTTGCAGGCGACAACTTCGCCATATCGATGACCGGTGAGAGCAAGGCCCAGTGTGACGACCTATTTGCCAAGCTCTCGGAAGGCGGAAAAGTCAAGATGCCCATGCAGGAGATGTTCTGGGGCGATTATTTCGGCAACTGCACGGACCGATTCGGCATCAACTGGATGCTCAGCTATGAATTGAGTCGAGGGTAGGATTCTTTCCGGACCAAGTGATTGGGTTTTCTAGCATAGACGCCCGGGGAGTTTCGGCCAAGCTGCTTTTCCCGACCGAAAGCTTGAATCGGTTCTCGTTGACTCTATTGTAAATCCGCGCCTGACGCTCTCGGCATCGGGCGGAGCAGATATAGGTGCGCGGCCGGTTGCGCTCGGATTGGCGACGCATCTTGCATTTTCTCGTAGATTTTGAATTCCGCGAAAACGTCCTCCCGACGATCCGTCGGCATGCAAATGCCTCTAATCGCGCACCGTCCCTGCCTTCTCTAGGATCCTCGTTCCACTGCAAAAAATCGTTCCGGCGCGGAGGCTAGCGGCCTGACGGCGATTCCGCGGTTGAAAGATTCATTCGGTTGGAAATCTTGAATCTGTCCGGCGTCCCCCATTCGCGCAGGCCGACCCCGGCGGCGAACTCGCCGAAAACGGGGCCGTGCTTGAACAGATGGCCCGAGCAGCCTCCTGCGATTAGAACGTTGTCGTGCTCCGGATGGAAGTCGAGAAGGAAGTGCGTGTCGGGCGTGTTCGCAATCTGGCAAGCCTTCTGATCGACGGCGCGCTGGCCGGCCAAGCCGGGGAACCTGTGCCTTAAGTACTGGCGGGTTCGATGGAACGCCGCGTCGTCGACAACTCTTTCGTCGCCGTCCAGGTCGATTACCGTCGAAGTCCATGCTATCGCCGCCTTGATGCCGGATCCCTCCACCGACGGGGTGCCGTAGGCTCCGTATCCGTGGTCGACCCAGCTCGGCATTCGCTCGGCATCGTAGGAGATGTCGCATTCCGGCGTCGACGTGTAGATGATGTCCTGGCGTATGACTTTCAGAATCGGCCTGATCGTCCGGCGGAAGATTTCGCCGAGCCACGGCCCGGCCGCCATGACGATCAAGTCGGCTTCGATGGGCTTGCCGTCGAGGCAAGGACGTTCGCTCTCGTCGGCCGTAACGCGGCCCCTGAGGAGAATGCCGCCTTCGCGCCTGAACAGGCTCGCCGCCTGGACGATGGCGCGCCGCGCCATGAGCAATCCCGATTCCGGCTCGTAGATGCCGTAGGCGACATCGGCGCATCTGAATTGCGGAAACCGCATGCGGATTTCGCCGGGGTCCATTCGAAAATGCGGGACGCCCATCTTTTCGAAGGTCTTGAGCGTTTCGTCTTCCCAGGCCGTGTGGCCCGCGCCCGCCAAAATCAGTGCGCCGCACTCCACGAACAGCGTGCAGTTCATTTCCGCCTGAAGTTCGAGCCACCTTAGGCGCGCCTCGCGAACCCATTGAGTGTAGAGCTCGTCCCGACCGTGGATCATGCGAATGATCCTGGTATAGTCCGACGAGCTCGCTCGGCTGTGCCCGACCTCCCAACGGTCGACAAGAGTAACCTTGCAGCCCTTGCGAAGCAGGTGAAGGGCCGTCATAACCCCCGCGATCCCCGCGCCTGCCACAACGACTTCAGGTCGATCGCCCATGTGAACCGCCTCCGCCTAGGCGCAGCAAGTAAATTCTTGCTTGCAACGTCGGCTATCTTGCATACTGTTGCTGTCCGGCGCAAGATTGGGCGAATTCGCGCCGCGGCGGAGCCGGCGAATCATTGAGGTACGAAATGGCAAATTTGGAATTCGCGCTGCCCGAGGGCACGCGGACAGTCGCGCTAGGCATCGGCGACCTGAACGGAATCATGCGCGGAAAGCGAATAACTGCGGAGCAATGGCCGAGCGTCTGCGAATCCGGCGTCGCGCTTTCGATCGCGATGTTCGCCACGGATATGACCAGCGATATATGGGATACGCCCTACGTCAATATGGACAACGGCTACCCGGACATGCACCTGTTCCCGAATTCGCCGGCCCGCTCCTCGCCGTGGGAGGACGGATGCGCTTTCTGTTTCGGCAAGGCTCTTGGAACGGACCACAAGCCCGTGCCGATCGACCCGCGCGGCGTGCTCGTCGCGCAGGTGGACAGGGCGAGACGCATGGGATACGAGGTGCGGATCGGCGCCGAGCTGGAATTCTACCTTCTCGACCCGGAAACCTGCCTTCCCAGGGACGTGGGAAACCAGTTCTACGGGCTATTGCGAGCGTCCGAATTGGAGCCGGTTCTGGGACCCATTCGCAGACATTTGAGCGCGGTCGGCATTCCGATCGAGCAATCCAACCCGGAATACGCCGCCGGGCAGGTCGAAGTGAATATGCGCTACTGCGAAGCTCTGCAAGCTGCAGACAACGTGGTGGCGTTTCGCGCTCTTGTCAAGGAAATCGCCGCTTCGCACGGATATCTGGCGACATTCATGGCGAAGCCTTTCGCACTTGAATCGGGGAGCGGCTTCCATACTCATCATTCCCTTTGGAAGGACGGAGCCAACGCGTTCGCAGGCGAAGGCGGGCTGTCGGAGCTTGGTCGAACCTATCTCGCGGGAATGCAGCTTCGCATGCCGGAGACGGCTCTTTCCGCGTCCACGACTCCCAACGCCTACCGGCGCCGAAGGCCGTACACGTTCTGCCCGACCAACAATTGCTGGGGCTACGACAACCGAACCGTCGCGCTCCGGGTTCTGGAAGGCTCCGCCTCGTCGACGCGAATCGAGAAGCGCGACGGCTCGGCCGACTGCAATCCCTACTATTTGATCGCCTGCGAAATCGCCGCCGGGCTGGACGGAATCGAGCAGAGGCTCGCGCCGGACCACTTTGCGGAAGGCAACGGATACGATCTCGAAGGCGCCGAACCGCTGCCGGTCGATCTCGACGACGCTATAAGTCGCGCCCGAGGATCGGAATTCATGAAGAGCCTGCTGGGAGCCGACAGGCTCGAGATTCTGGTCGGGCAGGCGGAGCGAGAGCGCGATTTCGTGCTTGACCAGGTCACGCAAGTCGAAATCGACCGCTATCTAAGGAATTTCTAATGCGAATCGCTCGCATTACCGGTCGGGTGTCCTCGTCCTTCAAGTCAGAAGGGCTGGCCGGCAAGAGAATGCTGACAGCCGATGTCATCGATACGTCGGGAAAAGTCCTCGATCGCTCCATAGTCGTCGTCGACGCCTGCGACGCCGGTCCAGGCGATCTGGTTCTGGTTGCGACCGGCTCGGCGGCCCGGATCCCGGCGGCGGCGGCGGGAATACCCACCGATGCATCCGCAGTAGCGTTTATCGATCATCTTTCGGTAGGCTCGGAGGATGTCGATTTGAAACTCTTATCCAAGCAATAGAAAGGAAACGGCAGATGAACGAGAAGGCTGCGATAGGCCGGTCGGCCATTGGCATGATCGAAACCCGGGGGCTGGTAGCGGCGATCGAGGCCGCCGATTCCATGGTAAAGGCCGCCAACGTTCGATTGCTCGCGCAAAGCAAATCGGGCGGCGGACTGGTCGCGACGATCGTCACCGGCGAAGTCGGGGCCGTAAAGGCGGCTACGGATGCGGGCGGCGTCGCCGCCGACAAGGTGGGGGAAGTTCTGGCCGTGCACGTAATTCCGCGGCCGCACGACGACTTGGGCGAATTGCTCGATAGCCTCGCTTGACAGCGATATCGAGCGCCGCGCTCAAGAAGCGATCATGGTGATTTAGATGGATTCGGACGAATTCAAAGCGTTCGCGGATTCGCTTGAGGCAAGCGCGAGCGCGCCCGAGCCTGCGCCAGCCGCCTTCGAGCGCGTGACTTTGCTCGGAGCCGGTCCCGAGGGACGGCTGCTGGCCTGCCTGTTCCTTGCCGAAGGCGCCGAAGTCGTTCTGTATTCGCCCTACGCTTCGGAACTCGAGTCCATTCGACGGGCGGGCGGCATAACCTTGCGCGGAGCGGGTCCGGTCGGCACGTTCCAGATCGACCGCGATTCAGGTCCTTCCATCAGGCTGTCGAGCGAAATCGACACCGCCATCGCGGGCGCGAGCCTGATCGTGGTCGCCGGTCCGGTTCTTCGGCAGCGCGCGTCCGCTTTCGCGTTGATTCCGTTTCTTGAAGACGGCCAGGTTCTGGCGATCGTCCCGGGAAGAACCTTCGGCGCGCTGGAAATCGCCTGGATGATACGATCCGGCGGCTGCGCGCGCGAAATCGCGCTGATAGAAACGCAGGGGCTGCCCTACTGGATTGCCGAGAAAGGGAGCGCGCTGCATCTCAGCAGAGCGCGCCCGGCGCCGGCGTCGGTGCTTCCCGCGAGCCGCGCGGATGCGCTCAAGGGCCTGATGCGGTTCCTGCCGGAGCTTGTTCCGGTCCAGAACGTATCGATGAGCAGTTTCGCGGACGGCAGCGCGCTCGCGGACTTGCCCGCTTTGCTGATTGGCGGCCCCGCCGCGCCGTCGGGGTCGCTACGGCTTCCCGCGGGAGCCGAGCCGCTTCCCGAAAGGAATACCTTCCGCGCCTTGCTCGGAAGTCGCCACGTCGCGATTGCATCGGCCATGACCGCGGAGAGGCGCCGCGTGGCCGCGCGGTGGGGCGTTCGAGATCTTCCCGGCGTGGATGCGTGGCTGAATGCCTGCGCCGGCGACGCCGCCGGCGATTACTCGAGGCCGATTCCCGTCGAGGAAGACGCCGATAACCTTGTCCGATGCGCGGTCTCGGGCTCGCTGATGCCTCTAATGTCGGCCGCTCGGATCGCCGGGGTCAAGACTCCGGTAACCCAATCCGTCGCCGCGCTCGCCGAAGCGGCGCTGGGCGGAGGATTGGCGGCGGCCGGGAGGCGGCTGGAATCGCTCGGCATGGATGTTTGCGACATCGACGACGCCAGGCGGGCATTGGACGCGATAGCCGAGGGATCGAGCTGATGGATGCCGATCTTCGCTCAATAGCGGCCGCGCGTCGCGCCGCCGAGCGAGCCTGGGAGGCTCATCTCGCGTTCCGATCCGCGCCGACTTCGGAAATCGATTCGATCGTGGAGGCAATGGCTCGCGCGATCGAGCCGGAGGCGAGAAGGCTGGCGCAGCTCGCCGTGGACGAAACCGGCCACGGGAACGTTCCGGACAAGCGAATCAAGAATCTGTTCAATTCGCTCGGAATTGCGGAATGGCTCCGCAACGTGCGCGCGCTGGGCGTCCTTTGGCGAGACGAAGCGCAGAAGATCGCCGCAATCGGCGAGCCGATGGGCGTGGTCGCCGCGCTGATACCCGTAACCAATCCGACATCGACGGTAATATTCAAGGCGCTGTCGGCGGTGAAGGCCGGCAACGCCATCGTTTGCGCTCCGCACCCCCGCGGCGTCAAATGCGGGGTCGCGACCACCGAGGTTCTCGTTCGGGCCGCGGAGCAGGCGGGCGCGCCGCCCGGCCTGATCTCCTGCCTCGACGAAGTCACCCTTCAGGGAACCCTGGAGCTTATGCGCCACCGTCGCAGCTCGGTTATTTTGGCCACGGGCGGAAGCGACATGGTGCGCTCCGCGTATTCGGCGGGCAAGCCGGCTCTCGCGGTGGGGCCGGGCAACGTTCCCGTCTACGTTCACAGGTCGGCGGCGGACAGGATCGGCGAGGTCGCCGAGCAAATCATTGTGTCCAAGAGCTTCGACTACGGCACCGCCTGCGTCGCCGAGCAGACCGTCGTCGCGGACCGCCCGGTCGCGCGCGAGCTTCGCCACGAAATGAAGCTTCGAGGCGCCTATTTCTGCACGCGTCAGGAAGCCGAGCGGCTGGAGGGCGTGATTTTCGAACGCAGCGGCGGCTTCGTCATTCCGAATGTCGGGCAGTCGCCGTCGCGCCTGGCGAGTCTGGCGGGATTCGACGTCCCGTCCCGCGCGAGAGTGCTCGTCGCCGAATTGGCAGCGGTCGGGCGCGGCGTTCAAATGTCCGCCGAAAAGCTCAATCCGGTCCTCGGATTCTACGAGGCTCGGGACCAGGCCGGCGGAATTGCCGCGGCCGAAGCCGTGCTTCGCTACGGCGGCTGGGGCCATACCTGCGTACTGCATGCGAGCGATCCGGACGCGGCAACCGCCTATAGCCGCCTTCCCGCCGGCAGGGTGCTGGTGAATACGCCCGCGCTCGCGGGCGGCATGGGGTTTTCGACCGCGGTCGAGCCGAGCTTCATGCTCGGAACCGGGACGTCGTCCGGCTCCATCGTAAGCGACAACGTCACCGCGCTTCATCTGATCAATATCAAGCGCGTCGCATACGAATCGCGGCCGTGGCGCGACCTCTACGAGCTCTACGGGGAGCCGGACTGATGGCCGCGGCCGCCAGGATTCGGGCTCTGATGCAGATCGACAGGCTTCAGCCCAAGTTCGCGGCCTACAACGGCGCAACGGTGCAAGGCTCGATTCCCCTGGCCGGCGATACCGTTCTGATCGGCGAGTTTTCGCCGGGCAACGCCGTGTTCAGCATCGTGGACGCCGCGCTGAAGGCCAGCCGCGCCGAAGCGACGAGCCAGATCGTCGAGCGCGAATTCGGGTTCTTCATACTTCGGTCTCCGAGCAATGCCGAGATATCCGCCGCCCGGGACGCGATTCTCGGTTCGCTGGGAACGGATCTGCTCGATCGAATCAAGCCGACGCTCGAATCGACGCAGATCATTACGTCGGTCGAGCCCTACCAGGCGCAGCTTCTGAACAAATGGTCGAAAGGATCGCTGGTCATCCCGGGACGAAGCCTGGGCATCGTTGAGTGCGCTCCCGCCGCCTATATCGCCCTTGCCGCCAACGAGGCGGAAAAATCCGCCGAAATCGACATTGTCGAAGTGCGGGCCGTGGGGCGCTACGGGCGGCTATTTTTCGCGGGCAGCGAGGCGTCGGTCGAGACCGCGATAGCGGCGAGCGTGGCCGCGATCGAAGAAACCGAAGGACGGCGGGCCGGATGAGCGTGTCGCGGCGCGTCATCGGATCCGAGCAGGTCGTCAGGGCGAGCCGCGGAGGCAGAAGATTTATCGAGGTTCCGCCGGGCGGCATCGTAACGGTTCAGGCCAGGGAAACCGCGGCGCGAATGGACATCGCGCTGCGCGACGGCCCGCTCGACCGCCCTCAGACTCCCGCGGCCGACGGAGCGGCGGCCCTCTATCGAGTGCTCTACAGGCGCAGCCCGAAGTGGATGCCGCCGAAGCCTCCGGCCGGGCGCAGCCCGACGCGCTTCAGGCGCCTCGCTGTAATCGGCGCGGGCGGGGTCGGCGGCAATCTAGCCCAGCTTGCCGCGGCAAGGGATATGTCCGGGGAAATCGTAATCGTCGATGTCGTTCCCGGTCTCGCGGACTCGATGGCGCTTGACTTGAACCATTCGGCCGGCGCGACGCGTTCCAAATGCCTGGTTTCGGGAAGCGTCGACGCGTCGGCGGCCGCGGATGCGGATGTCGTCGTCGTGACGGCGGGCAGAGCGCGGTCGCCGGGCATGAGCCGCGCCGACCTTCTCGCCGTCAACCGGAGGACGATTCGCGCTCTCGGCGAGAAAATCCGCGCGGCCTCGCCGAACGCGGTGGTTATCGTCGTATCCAATCCCCTTGATGAAATGACCGCGGAGATGCTCTGGTCGACCGAGTTTCCCCGCGAGCGCGTCATGGGCATGGCCGGAACCCTGGATTCCGCGAGATTCCGAACGGAACTGGCGCGCGCCGCGCGAGTCGGCATCGACGAGGTGGAAGCCATGGTCGTCGGCAGCCACGGCGAAGAAATGACTCCCTTGATTTCGCTTGCAAGGATTCGGGGGCTGCCGGCGGACCGTTTCCTTGACGGCGGCGAAATTGCCGGCTGCGTTGAAAGAACGGTTTCGGCGGGCGCGCGAGTCGTTGCGCTTCGAAGAACCGCTTCGGCATCCATCGCTCCGGCGCACGCTATACTTGAATTGCTCGAGCATATGCGCGGCGCGCGCGTCGGACCCGTACCCGCGACCGTGCGGCTAGCCGGCGAGTACGGAATCGAGGGCGTGCCTCTCGGCGTCCCGTGCCTGCTCGGTCCCAATGGGCTGATTGAAATCGCGGAACTGTCGATCGACGCGTCGGAACGTGCCAAGCTGCTAAATGCCGCCGAGGCAGTTCGCGCCAGAATCGGAAATTGAACAGGGGCCGGGGACGGATGGTCGTTCGCCTTGCATTCGGCGGCGGAAGGTTCGAGGAGGTCGGTTCCTACTCGCGCGCCAAGAGGGTAGGGCCGTTCGTAGCCGTTGCCGGAACCACCGCCATTGAACCGTCCGGCCGCTTGCATGCGCCGGGCGATACATACGCGCAGACCGTCTACGCGTTCGGCAGGATCGAGCAGGCTCTCAAGGATGTCGGCGCGGAGATGCGCCATGTCGTAAGGACCCGGGCGTTCTTGACCGATATGCGCAAGGCGGGCGAATTCGCGAGGGCGCATGGCGAGCTTTTCGCGGGCATTCGACCGGTTACGTCCGCCGTGGAGGCGGGGCTGACGACTCCGGGAATGATGATTGAAATCGAGGTCGATGCCATTATCCACGGCGAAGACGGAAAAATTCTCTACTGATGAGCGGAAAGCCGCTGATATCGCATGCGCTGTTCATGGATGATTCGAAACCCGCAGGCCCGATTCCCAATCGGCGGTTCGCGCGGCGGCCATGAAGCGGACGATTGCCGCAAATGGATTTATCCGCGTTCGCGGAATGCGCGTATTCTGTCGGTGCCGGCTTGCAGGGCTTAACTCCCGGCTCGAGCTTGTCGGACCGAGTTCCGCGAATACTTGATCTCTTGCAATAGCGGCCCGGACCTTCTTCTGGACGTTACTCTGGAGATCGGTGCGCAGAATCGGGCGCAAATTCAATATGGACGCTTATCCCGTCGCGCCGCCGGAGTCCGAGTCGCCGCCTGATTTTCGTCGGCCGCCGGAGGTCGCCAAGCGCGGAGTTGCCGTTCCGAATTGATCCGGGCGCAGACGGCCGGATACCGCTGCCCAGCGGAAGGGTATTCGCTAAATAATTCGGCTCGCGACGGAATTCCTATGGATTCGAACCTATTCATCCTCGGAGCAAGAATGCCATCGACAGCAGTGTGGAAGCGCGGGATTTCGTCGATTCGACCCGCCTTTTTCGCAATGCCGGTGATTTTGAGCAGCGAGCGAATATTGCCCTGCCTGCAAATCCGGAAGCTGCGCATTCAGAACGGCGGAATTTCCGTATGCGCCAAGGCGCCGGGAATGAATGCCGGCAACAGGCGAGGATGCCCGGATTTTCGCTGCCGCGCCGTCGGAGGCGCATTCGCGAAGCCGACCGGCATGTCCGCTCGTCCCCTGGAGGCTTCGTCGCCCTTCTATCGACGTTTCGCAGAATCCTCGCCGATGCCATTGGGAAATCAGCGGCATCGACGCGAAGTCGCCGGGCGGTCCGAACCCTTGCTCATTCCTCTTTCGGCTTGCCCCATCCCCCGCCGTTAGCCGTTTCGACGATCAGCTCGTCGCCGGGTCCGACTTCGAGATCGCTTACGAAGGCGTGACTTTCCTCGGTTCCGTTCGAGCGAACCAGCCGTATCCGGTTGGTTCCGCCCGGTTCGCCGCCGCAAAGGCCCCAGACATTTTTTCGATATCTGCTGAATCCCGCCGCGACGATCGCAGACGCCCGCGGCCTGTAGCAAAGCGACATTCCCTTGCCGCCCTTGTGGAGGCCGTTTCCAGAAGAGTCGTCGCTCATGCGCTTCCAGCCGACCTCGAGCCCGTACCGCGATTCGCAAATTTCGACCGGGCAGTTGAACGTCTCGCCGTGGCTTGTCGAATACATGCAGCTTTCGCCGTCCCTATCCGCGGTTGCTCCCCATCCCCCCATTTGCGGCTCCACCATCGTAAACCTCCGGCCCGTATCGGGATGCGTTCCGGCGATTACCGTGCCGCAGATCGACGCGAAGTGCCCGGCCGGCATGCGATCAGGCATGGTCGCGGCGATGCATCGCCAAAGCATGTCGTAGAGGCCGATGCGAGTTTCAAAGTAGTAGCCGTGAGGCGCGGGGGCGGCCGCGTCGAAAATCGAGCCGTCCCTGGTAAGCACGGCGAGCGGCTTGAACGACCCTTCATTTGCAGGGAATTCCGGGTCGGTCAGCGCCTTGAACAGCATTTGCGCCGAGATTACCGAGCCGTCCCGGCTCGTATTCCAGGGACCGTCGCTCTGGTCGGGATTGTCGCGAAGGTCCACGAGGAATTCAGATTCCGAAATTCGGATCGTAGCCCGCCAAACGATGCCGCTGTCCTTTTCGTCTTCGATATGGAATTCCCCCTGCGGCAGCGCGGCGAGCCCGGCCAGGGCGCGCTTTTCGCCTTCCAGAAAGAGGGCCGCCAGCGCGGCGCCGTAGGAATCGATGCCGTAGGCCGATACGAGCCTGCGAATCCTGCCGCCGGCGCGGCGGCTCGCAGCTATTTGCGACCAGAGGTCGCCGAGAGCGAAATCGGGAAGCCGGGAGTTTACCGCGATTATTTCGAAGACCGGGCGGATCTCCTTTCCCCGTTCGAACAGTCGGATCGCCGGCAGGCGAAGACCCTCCTGGTAGATTTCGCGCGCCCTGGTCGACATTGAACCTGGGGTCATGCCGCCGATGTCGCTCCAGTGGGCGATCGAGGCGGTCCAGGCGATGCGGTCGCCTTGGTAGAATACGGGCTGGGCGATCACGACGTCGCTCAAGTGGGTGACGCCGCCGAAGCTGGGATCGTTGGTGGCGAACAGGTCGCCCTCGTGAATGCCGTCCGGCCCGTGAATTTCGATAATGCGCCTGACCGCCTTGTCGAGCACGCCGACGAACGACGGGATTCCCGCTCCCGAGCATACGATGTTTCCCTCGCCGTCCGTAACGCCGGTGCCGACATCCAGCACTTCGTGGATTATCGGACTCATCGCTGTTTTCCGAAGCAGCAGGAACATCTCCTCCGCGGCGGCCGCGAGGCTGGACTGAATTACTGCCAGCGTAATCGGATCGTGACTCGTCGTCGTCATTCCTCGGGCTTCTTTTCGAATTCTCGCCTGTCGCGCCGGGCGCTCGGACGAGGCGGACAGGCGATAGCTCTCTATTCGGCCTCGACCACGATCCTGTTGCCGAAGACATCGTCGTCGCGGAATATTCCGAATTTCTCGATTTCGTCTTCGGACGGAGATTCGCAGGACCATTTTCTGCTCGGAATCCAGCCGCAGCTTCTCTTCAGCATGGCGGAATATTCCGCGCGCTTCAGCGCCGCGATCGCCGGATCGATTACGGGAACGCCGAGAATCCGGGAAAGTTCTCGGAAAAATCCGATTTCCAGCGTGCAGCCTAGTATAAGCGCTTCGGCGAAATCCTCTTCGATCGCCCGACGGCCCGCTTCGATCAGCAAGCGATTCGTGCGGGCGTGGTCGACTTGGAAATCGTTAACGCCGAGTTCCACGTGGTAGAAGCCGCTTAGCCGTTCCGCCATTCCGTTTTCGCGGACGTTCGCATTCATTTGGTTAACCCATTTGCGGCGCCCGACGATAATTCCGAATCGATTCGCGAGGCTCGATGCGATTTCAAGCGAGGCGAAACAGGGCGCGGTTGCCACCATGTCTCCCGAAACTTCGCGGGCGTCGTGAAGCGCAGTGTCGTAGAAGCATCCGATCGCGAAGGCATCGAAATTCTCCCGCGCCGCCGCGCGCGCCGCGCGGACGATTCCGGCGGTAACGAGCGCTTCGTAGGATCTGAACTCTATATGCGTGAAGGCGCCGTCGTCCTTTTTCAGGGATGTTACGTGGACTTCGGTGCCGGGCAGCTTCTGCTCTCTCGCCATGTCGGCGAATATGGGGTCGTCGCTATCGCATCCGAGCGGGTTTAGGTACATGATCTTCAACGGCATTCTTGTCATTCCGGCTGTCTCCTTTTCGGCTTGCGGCAATGCATTCCATATCTTCGGTCGCGGCGACCGCGACTGATCAATCGGGCGGCCGGCGATCCGGCCGAAGGTTGAACTCTTCGTTTCCGCGCTGCGCGAAGAAGCGGGCCGGGCCTTCCGGGCGACCGGTAGAAAAGTTCGCGGCGATCATGAGGGCGTCACTTGCCGGTCCGCGTTCGCAGGGCGGACAGAAGAAAGCAGGCTATGCCCGGAAGAACCAGCGAATCCGCGAAAGCCAGCCGCTCGCGCGTATAGGCTCCCGCGACGTCAAGGCAGTTGATCGTGCCGACGATCTCGCCGCCTACGGCTATCGGTATGTTGACGACGGATTCGCAGCCGAGCGAGCGTATGATCTCGTGATCCGGGAAAACTTCGGCGATCCCCTCGATGTCGTTGGCCACGAAATTCCGCTTCTTTTCGATGACTTCGTTCGACCAGCGTCCCGGCGGCAGCGGCTTCCGGCCGGATACGGGGTAGGCGTCCGGCATATTCGAATAGATTCGGCGGCCCAGTCCGGTCGCGAATTCGAACTCCATCAGCGTGAAGAGCTTCGCTCCGACCGTTCCCGCGGCGAGCTTTTCGAGGGCCGCGAACGCAGCGGCGGGCTGAACGCGGGCTTCTCCTACGGCGGTTGCGAATTCCTGGTACATGTCTGCCATGAGTCAGCCTATTCCTTGCCTGAGCCTGTCCCGCAAATCCTGCTCCTCCTGAGCGATGACGGGAGATGCCGCGATGAGACCGCGAGTATAGGCATGCTCGGGGCAAGTAAAAATCCGGGCGGTTTCTCCGATCTCGACTCGCGCGCCTTCCTTGAGGACCATAACGCGGTCGGCGACGTTTCTCACGACCGCGAGATCGTGGGTGATGAAGACATAGGTAAGGCCTCTCGCGGCTCGCAGGTCCTTTAGCAGCCTAAGTATGCGAGCTTGCACGATTACATCCAGCGAGGAAGTCGGCTCGTCCAGCACGACGAGGCGGGACTCGCAGGCGAGCGCCCGCGCTATCGCCACTCTCTGGCGCTGCCCGCCGGAAAGCGCTGCGGGCGAGCGTTCGGCAAATTCGGCCGGAAGCCCGACCTCTTCGAGAAGCCAGCCGATTCGGCTCGCCCGGCTGCTCGGCTTGCCGATTCCGTGAACGTCGAGAGACAGTCGAATCGAAGCTCCCACGGTTCGTTTCGGATTGAGGGACGAGAGCGGGTTTTGCTGGACGAGCTGAACCATCCGTCGGTTCGCGAGACTGCGCCGCGCCGGGAGAGTCGCGCCGTCGAGCATGATCGATCCCGCGTCGGGCGCGTAGACGCCGAGAACTAGGTTGGCGAGCGTGCTCTTGCCGGACCCCGACTCGCCGACTATCGCTAGGCACTCGCCTTCGGCCACCTCGACCGATATGCCTTCAACCGCTCGAACGGAGCGGGCGCCGACCCGAAAAGATTTCGAGACGCTCCTAAGCGCGAGGTGGATGCTCGTCATGGACGGTCGCCCGTCGGTTCGTGGACGATTCTCGGCGCGTCGAACAGCGCGGGATCCGCATCGAATTCGGGAATGCCGTTGCGGGTAATGCGCGGAACCGCAGCCAGAAGGGCGCGCGTGTAGGGGTGTCCGGGCGATTGAAACACGGCCTGGGTGGGGCCTTCCTCGACGATTCGGCCCCGGTAGATGACGTATAGGCGGTCGGTGAATTCTCGCACGATGCCGAGATTGTGCGAAATAAAGAGAACCGACGTGCGATGCTCGAGCACTAGCCGGTGCATCAGCCTTAGGGTCTGGTCCTGGACCGTAACGTCAAGCGCCGTGCCCGGCTCGTCCGCGACAAGAAGCGCCGGTTCGTTGACGAGCGCCATCGCGATCATGACGCGCTGGTTCATGCCTCCGGAAAGCTGGAACGGATAGGAATCGAGCACGCGGTCGGGCTCGCGAATGGAGACTTCGGAAAGTACGGCGGTAGCCCTTTCGCGCGCTTCGCGTGCGCTAATTCCCGGATTCGAGCGCGCCAGCACCTCTCGGAACAGGACGCCGATCCTGAATACGGGATTCAGCGAAGATACCGGATCCTGGAAGATCATGGACATGCGGGTGCCGCGAAGCCGCCGCCTCTCGGATTCCTTCATAGATCCAAGATCGGTGCCTTCGAACAGGATGTCGCCCGATATCCGCGTTTCTTGCAGAGACTGCATCAGTCCCAGGACGGATCGCGCAGTTACTGATTTCCCCGATCCCGATTCGCCTACCAGCGCGACTCGCTCCTCCCTGCGGACAGTTAGCGATATCCCGTGAAGAACGTCGACCGTGCCGCTGTAGCCCGCGAACGAAAGGCGAAGGTCGCGGATATCCAGCGTCGGGGCGTTCATCGGTCGGCGCCGAGGATGTCGCGGAGCGCATCCCCCAGAAGATTGAATCCGAATACCGCGACCAGAATGGCGAGCCCCGGAAACACGGTTAGCCACCAGGAATCGGGAAGATAGCTGGCGCCCTGGGCGACCATGGATCCTAGATCGGGCGTCGGCGGCTGGACGCCTAGGCCGAGAAAAGACAGCGACGAGGCTATGAGAATGACGAAACCGAGATCGAGAGTCATTTTCGTAATAATCGCCGGAAGGCAGTTCGGCAGGATTTCCCGGAACATGATGTGAAGGCGCGACGCTCCGATTAGCTCGGCGGCGAGGACATAGCCTTCTTCCTTTTCCGCAAGCGTAATGTTGAAGACGAGGCGCGAGTACCATGGCCACCACATCGCCGTGACCGCCATCATGCCGTTGGCCAGCGTCGGCTCGAGGACTCCCATGATCGACATGGCGAGAACCAGCGGCGGGATAGAAAGAAAAACGTCGGTGGTGCGCATGAGAACGAATTGCGTTCGTCCGCCGATGTAGCCGGCCGCGAGTCCCGCGACGATGCCGACGGGCACCGCGAGCGCGAGTACGACGACGCCCAGAATGAGCGATATCCTGTAGGCGTAAAGTATGCGGCTGAAGAGATCGCGCCCGACCAGGTCGGTGCCCATGATGTTGGGCCATTTCGGCGGCTGGTTGAAGTTCGCGAAATCCACGACCGCGCCGCGATGGGCGGGAAAGGGCGCGATGAAGTCCGCAAGGGCTGCCGAGACTACGACGAGCGCGATAAGAATGACTCCGGTCAGCGACATGGGGTTGGCGGAGATAATGGCCAGGGATCGTCTCATTTCGACTCCTGACCGTAGCGGATGCGCGGGTTGAGAAACGCGATCAGAAGGTCCACAACCAGGTTCGCGATTAGAAAAGCAGCGGAGATGATCAGCACGGTTCCCACAATCGCGTTGAGATCCTTGCGAAGAATGACGGTTACGCCGTACCGGGAAAGGCCGGGCCATGCGAAGATGGCTTCGACGAGAAACGCGTTTCCGAGCATCGCCGCGAAGTCGAGTCCCAGAATCGTGAGCGAAGGAATGAGAGACGGTCTGAAGGCGTAGCGCCTCGCGATTCTCTTCTCCGGGAATCCGTAGGATCGCGCCATTTCGATAAACGGCTTTTCATAGGTCTCGATCATATTCGCGCGAGTTAATCGCGCGGCCTGGCCGATTCCCGAGAGCGCGAGCGCGAAGGCGGGCAGGACGATGTGCCACAGGGCATTGCCGAACGCTGCGAAATTGGCGGCGAGGAGGCTGTCGACGAGCAGGAACCCGGTCGCCCTGGCAATTTCGTAATCCGTGGATATGCGGCCCGCGATCGGGAACAGCGGCAGGAAGAAGGCGAAGAGCAGCATCAGAATGACCGCCCAGACGAAGCTCGGAGCCGAAACGCCGAGAAGGGACGCGATGCGGATGACGTGATCGACCGCTCGCCCGCGGTAGCGCGCCGAGAGTATGCCGAGCGGCAGCCCGATCCCGATCATGAAGATTCCCGCAACCAGGATCAGCTCGAGCGTCGCCGGCAGGAATTGCGCGATATCGGTCGTAACCGGTCGATTGGTGTAGAGCGAAACGCCGAGGTCGCCCTTGGCTAGGTCGCGAACGAAAAAGCCGTATTGAATCCAGACGGGCTCGTCGAGATGAAGCTGTTCGCGGAGCTTTCGAACCTGCTCCGCGGTCGCGTTCGGCCCCAGCGCTATTCGAGCGGGATCGCCGGGTATGATCCTGGCGATCGCGAAGACGAGGACCGATACGCCGGCGAGAACAAGAAGCGATATCGCCACCCTTCCCGCCAGCAGCTTGCACACGGAGCGCATTTACCTCACCTTTTCGCTGCCGGCGCCCTGCGAGTAGGCGCCGGAGCTATCGAAGGCTATTCGATTTCCATGAGGCGGAAGGCAAATCCCATCCCGTCGAGGCCAAACGCCATCGCCGGATCCGAAAGCGCCGGAACGCTGACGCGCGGGCTGGCCGCGAAAACCGACTGGCGATCGAATCCGTAGATCGAAGCCGTCAGGTCCATGAGGCGAGCGTTCAATGCCGCATAGGCCTCCTGCCGGTCGCTTTCGCTTGCGCCGGTTCGTCCCGCGTCGAGAAGGGAATCGACCTCGGCGTCATTCAGATACTCGGGCGACTGCCAGGTGCCGGCGGAAGTGGAATGGTACATTCCGTAAAGGAGCGTATCCGGGTCTCCGGTCACCGCCGTTACGAATATCTGCGAAAGATTCGGCGTGTTTTCCGGCTTCGACACCATTTCGGTAAAAAGCGCCCATGGAACTTTCTGAATCGTGGAATTAACGCCGATCTCGGCGAGATTCGCCTGCATAAGCAGCGCGAGGCGTTCTTCGAGCGGCACCTCGGCGATCCAGGAAATCTCAACCGTGAACTCCGCCGGATCGTATCGGCATGCGGCGAGGTGGGCCTTCGCAGCCTCGATATCGCGCACCAGCACTTCATCCGCGGGATTTGCTCCGAACATGCCGACTGGAATTGCGCCTGTCGAGGGCGAGCCTCCGGATACCGTGTCCGTAATTGCGATCAGCTTGAGCACGGAGCCGTAGTCGAATACGTTCGAAAGCGCCATCCGGCAGTGGACATCGTCGAGGGGCGCGCGCGTAGTGTTCATTTTGAAATAGAAGGCTCCGGTTCCGCTCTCGGTCAGGAGCTGCATGCCGTCGTCGGCAAGCGCTTTCTTGACTTCGGGCGGCAGCCACTGGGACGAGATGTCGTGCTCGCCCTGGGCGATTAGCGTTCGTACTGTGGCGGCTTCCAGCCCGTATCGCAAGCGGACCGTATCCGGCGCTTTTTCGGGAACGCCGAGGAAGTAGTTGTCGTTGCGCAGCATGACCGTTTCTTCTTGCGGGTTGTGCGACTTTACGATGTAGGCTCCGGTGCCGGCGCCGTTGGCGGAAAGGAATGCCTGTCCCCAGTCCTTCATGTCACCTTCGCCGTCCCCCAGATTTTCCATGACGAGCTTTTTATCCACGATAGGCAGACGCACCAGCGAAGCGACGAACGGCGCGTTGGGCTGCGCCAGGTTGAAACGCACGGTGTCGGCATCGATGGCTTCGACGCTGTCGACAAGGCCGAACAGGTAGGACAAGCCTTGCCCGAGGCCGACCGTTCGCTCGAAAGAAAACACGACATCGTCGGCGGTAAGCGGGTTGCCGCTATGAAAGCTGACATCGGGTCGAAGGTTGAAGGTAAAGCTCGTTCCTTCCCCTTCCCAGCTCTCCGCAAGATGCGGAACATGTCCCGGTCCGCCCTGCCTAGGCAGGATCAGCGTGTCGTAGACATTGAATATCAGACTGGAATCGGAGTAGTCCGCGGCCTTGGCCGGATCCGGTCCGCCTACTGCGACTTCGTCGAGGCGCAAGGTTCCGCCCGCGCTCGCGGCGGTCGCCAGCGCCGCTAGCGCCATGCCTGCCATCGAAGCTTTCAATATGCTTGTCATCATAAGTTTCCTTTCTCTGTCTTTTGGTTCGCCATGTGAATCCGGGCATTCGGGCCATATAACTCTCGGGGGCCGTCGTCCGGCATTCGCTCGTTGTCGCCGAATACATCCATTGTGCAAACGACGAGAATTCGGGTAGTGTTCGTAGTATGATTCCAAGTCGAATGGCTTCTCCCCGATTCAAAATGCATGGAATCGCCGGCATGCAGGATGATTTGCCTGTTATCGAGTTCGATCGTGATTGATCCTTCAATCACGTAGTAGAGCTCCTCGCCTTCGTGTCGACTGAGTTCGCTCCGATAGCCGGGGGCCTTTTGGATGATAACGGCGTTAAGCAAATGGCCGGGAAACGTCGCGGAAATTCGCTCGAATATCTGACCGCCCTTTGTGAACGAATGAAGTTCCCTGTCTTTAGGACGGGAAACTGACGAACTTGCCCCGGGCATTACAAGAAATTCCGAGACGTGGGTCTGGAGAAATTGCGAGATTGCGGCAAGCGAAGCGAGCGACGGCGAAGTCAGGTCTCGTTCAAGCTGAGAAATAAAACCGACTGAAAGATTTGTCGCGTCCGCAACCTCCTGCAGCGTATAGCCTAGCGCGCGCCTGTGCTCCCTCAATCTCGAACCCAAGGGTTCCAAATTCCTGTGGATATTGGATTTGACCGAGAACTGGGATTTCATAGCGTGGCGATGTCAAATTTTTAGTATAGGTACAATTTATGCAAGTTTTGTTTAATCGTCAATAGGAAAGAGATTCATTGCTTCATGCTTGCCAATTCAAAAATAGCCGGAAAATCGAAATGCGCGATAAAAGAACTCATCCGATTTTTTGAATTGCTGCACCGATTCATTTTGTTTGCGAATGGCGCATTCATGGATAGGGATGGTGAAGGAATAGGCAATTTAGCCGCTTTGCCAACCGTTTTTTCGGGAAATCGGCTTTGAATCACTATCCGAGCCACCCTTTTGTGTAAGGAAAAACTTAATTTTTGCGGGCGCATGTTATCGGCTCATCGTAATCGTGCAGAAGTTTTCGTTGTGGGTATTGGATGTAATTGAAACGGTCCGTTGCGACTTCAAGGATTCGTTTGAGGTCAAACATCGTTGGCAAAAATTTCGCCTACTAGTGCCTTTAACTTCGGTGCGCCGGAACGGCATGGCAATTCAGCGTGGCTCTTTGACTGTTTCGGCCAATATCTGAGTGTTCGTCAGAACCAAGATGACCTTAACCTGTCCGTGCGGTAACGTTTGACCGCTTGCAAACGAATCCGTTTCTAAGTTGAATGCCCTTGCGCCCTGTAGAATATGAAGCGTCGAACGAAACCATGCTGACTTTTCGAAGAACTGAATATGCATGGCCCTGTTCGGCTGCGGCTGACCCGGTTTTCCTTCGGTCCAAATGGGAAACTTGAAGACAAGCGAATGAAAGGCGCCAGGCAAGCGAATCCTAGCTTACCGGATAGCGACTTGAGATGACCCTCGAAATCCGTTTCCAATAGAAATCGCCAAACAAGCGGGCAATATGGAGTTATGGTTCAACGAGTCGCGCTTTGTCCATTCAGACGCTTCAGGATTCCTGTCAGGTATCAAATTCAGCCGCCAAGAAAATTACTCGAAGCAACAAGCCCCTTTGAAAACTGACTTGATCTGCCTATAACACTGTATGCGCTACTTTAATACGAATGGACCGATTATCCCGGCCCGGCACTATCATGTTCCGCCGCTGTTCAGGGTTGATCTGCCAGCAATTCTACGTCGTATCGACGATTCGCAATACTTCGTGCTCCATGCGCCTCCGCAGTCTGGAAAAACGACCTTTTTACTTTCGCTCCGAGATCGATTGAACGCGACAGGCTCATACAATTGCGTTTACGTTAATGTCGAAATCTCCCAGGCAGGTCGGGCGGACGTTTACGGCGCCGTGCGCGCGATGCTCGGAGCATTGCGGATTCGATCCGAGCTACCATTAGTCCTAATAGGCTACACTTGGCTTGAAATGCTGAAAAAATCGGGGGCCGATAGTGCGCTGTTTGATTTCTTATCCTATTGGGCCTCCATTGAGCGGAGGCCGCTCGTACTAATTTTGGACGACATCGACGCCCTTTCTGGCGATTCCCTCATTTCCGTGCTGTGGCAGCTTCGAGAAGGTTTCCAATGGCGCCCCGACGATTTTCCGCAAAGCGTGATATTGTGCGGCCAGCGCGATGTACGCGACAACATCATCCGCTCCCCTTCGGAAGAGGCGGACATTGTCGTCGGAGACGTATTTGACATCGAGGCCGAATCGCTTCGTCTTGACGACTTTTCCGAGGCTGAAACGTATGCGCTGCTGCATCAGCATGCTGCAGAGTCGAGGCAAGCATTCACCGATAGCGCGATGGACGCGATTTGGGGTCGAACTCGGGGCCAGCCCTGGCTCGTAAACGCGCTTGCATCGGAAATCTGCTTGGAAAGCGGTTCAGCTCGGAGCAGCGTAGAAACTATAACCTCGGGAATCGTTTTAGATGCCTGCAAAGCGTTGATCCATCGACACGACCACCATTTGAGCCAGCTTGCCGCCAAGCTCGCGGAGGACCGCGTTCGCGGAGTTGTCGAACCGCTCCTAACAGGCAGTTCCGGGAGTGATTTCTCGTCGGAAGATCTCAATTATGCCAGGGATCTGGGACTCGTGGCTAGAAACGCGCCGCTTCGCATCGCCAATCCGATTTATTCCGAGGTTTTTTCACGGGCTCTTGCCGATGACGGTCAGGAGGGGCTTATGTTGGAACGGCCGCCCTATGTCGACAAGTCGGGCAAGCTAGAAATTTCGAGATTGCTTAGCGACTTTCAGCAGTTCTATCGTGAAAACGCCAGCTTATGGTCCGATGCCTTCCACTGCACCGCCGCCAGTTGGCAATTGCTGCTGCACGTGTATTTGCAGCGAGTGATCGATGGTGGCGGCACGTTGGATTGGGACTACGGCAGCAAGCGCCCCGATTTTCTGATACGCTGGCCGCTCGCGAATGGTGAACAGATTTTCATCGTGGAATGCATGGAGCGTAGCAAGACTAAAGCCGCGGACGCCAGCAAAATCGCTATGTTGCACCGCCATATGGGCCGAACCGGAGCGGAATCCGGCCACCTCGTACTCTTCGGCCATCCCTACGCTCGAAAATGGGAAGAGACAATCTATCGCCAAGAAATAAGAGCGGAAAAGTCCCCGATCACGATTTGGGCGACGTAATTCCTCTCTTCGCCTACTATCCGCCGCTATTCCGAAGCGTCCCCGCCGGCTGTCTATGAATACCCCGCAAGACGGCTTTGTCGTCGGCTTTACCGGTACTCCGTCGACGTTCTAATTCTGGACGGACCCGGTTGGCACCGTTAAGTCGGGAGCGGGTAAAATCGGATTTGGCCCGGAACGCGCCTCGGCCTGTTCAAGCGATAACGGGCGCCCGCAGCCCATTGGGCGGTTGCCGGAGCTCTCGGCGCCGAAGCGCTTTTGCATTTGCGGCCGCCGGAATAGGTCTTGCTTGCCGCGCGCCGGAAGACGTCCGTAGCGGCGCGCGGGATGAACGGCGGCAGCTCAGTTTCGAACCCGATGAACGCAGGATTCAATGTCGGCTGGAAAATTCTAGTCCGCCGAGCCGGTCAATCCGCGAATTCAGCCATGGCGTCCCGGCGAATGGCGCGGTCGCGCCGTATGTGAACGCGGCATTCTTCAAAGCCGAAACCGCGCCGAGCAATCGGCCGCGGGGACTGCATGCCGGGAGAGCCCGGCGCGCGCCGCGCCGCGAGTTTCCATTCGGCCTCAATCGGCGGATAGTTTAGGACAGAGGCCGGCAATTTGCCGCAATTTTTCCTCTCGGCTTCGATCGATAGCATCCTTGTGCGCCGTTCTCCGAATGAATGACGGCGGTCCTCGCCGCGAACGGTCGGAGGTATTAGCGCTTGCAGTCCGGCGGGCTTGCATATTAGTTGGAAGGAGCGGGCGCGGGTCCTTGAACCGGCCTACGACGTGAACACGCAACGCTTGGGAGAAAAATAATGGATGCAATTAAAGGATTCCGCCGATTTGCGGGCGCGGGCGCGCTTCTTGGCGCGGCGGCGCTGGCGGCGAACGCGCAGGACGATCCTGTAGTTATCGGGTTTATCGGCTCGATGTCGTCCGACGTGGGGCTAAGCACTCTGCGCGGCGCCGAAATCGCCGTTGACGAACTCAATGCCGCCGGGGGCGTGCTTGGAGGGCGCCAGATTAAGCTGGTAACGGCCGACACTTTCGAAGACGTGACCGAAGGGATCAAGGCGTACGAGTACCTCAACGACGTGGAAAACGTCGATTTCATCGTTTCCGGATCCATCGACGACGTATCGCTGGGATGGTTCGAGCGCATGGCGGAGTACCGCACGCCGACCTTGGATACATGGACGTCCTATATCGGCATCATCGACATGGTCGTCGCCGACTATGAAAAATACAAGATGTATTTCATGAACATCGGCACCGACTACGCGCTGGCGACGAGCCTGATCGATTTCGGCAAGGACATGCTCGCCGGCGAAATGGGCTGGAAATCCACCGTGATCCTCCAGGAGGACACGGCCTTCGGCAGCGGCATGGGTGAATTCCTTACCGCCGAGCTGAACGCGCAGGCGGGCATCGAGATAATCGAAACGATCGTCTACGACATCAACGCGGTCGATTTCGCGCCAATCTACAACAAGGCCGCCTCGCTGAATCCCGACTTCCTCTATCTGATTTCGTCGGTCAACAGCCAGGTTCCTTCGTCGCAATACGTCAAGCTGCAGGTTCCCGTTCCCATGACGGGCGTCAACGTAGCGGCCATGGGCCGCGACTTCTGGGACGATACGGGCGGCACAGGCGGCGGCGCATCCTCGTTCAGTCCGCTTCCGGCCTCCGGAATGGATCACGATCCGGTTTCCCAGCAATTCGTCGACACCTACATGGAACGCTACGATTCGCGCCCGATCTATCCCCATTTCAACGGATTCAACGCTTATTTCGGCATAAAGAACGCGATTGCGGCGGCCGAAAGAGCGGGCGGATTCGCGCCGCTCGACGCCTGGGTGACCGAAATGGAGAACACCGACGTCGTGCTCGAGAAGGACGGGCAGCTCTGGCATCGCTTCGCCTACTGGAAGCCGGGCGAAATCGAGCCGAGAACCAACCGGGAGTACACGCACAACCTGAAGTTCGACATTACGGAGCCCTACGACGACGGAGTTCCGCCTATGGTTATCGTGCAATGGTATCAGGACGGTCAGCAGAGGATTATCTATCCGCCGAAGTACGCCAACGGCGAATTCGAGCTTCCGCCCTGGCTGAACTAATAGAGCGAGCACGTTGCCGGGGGCCGCGCCTCCGGCACGCATCGTAATTCGCCGTAGCTCGGAGAAGCGGATTTGGTCAACATATTGATCCAGGGCCTGGCTCTGAGCGGCCTCTACGCGCTACTCGCGGTAGGCTTCACGATGATCTTCAGCGTAGGCCGGGTGCTGAATCTGGCCTACGGCGTGTATATCATGCTCGGCGGCTATATGTACTATACGGCCGTCCAGGTTATGGGACTTCCCAAGATCGGAGGTTTCCTGTTCGCGATCGCAGCGGGAATCGCCTTCGCGGTCCTAACCTACAGCATTCTGGTCCGGCGCCTGGAAGGCAATCCCGTCGCGGTCGAAATCGCGACATTGATTCTCGCAGTCGTCATGCAGTCTCTTATTATCCTCATCTACCGGCCCGTTTCCAAAAGCATGTGGCCGGTCGTTCAGGGCGTGTTCCGCTACGAGGGCGTGTTTGTAACCTACAATTTGCTCGTAGCCATGGTCGTCAGCTGGGTCGCCCTGGCGGGACTCTTGATTTTTGTTCGCTACACTCGCTACGGGCGCGCAATTCAAGCGGTCTCCATGGATAGGAAGGGCGCGATCATCTCGGGTATCGATCCGCGTCGAATGAATCTTTTGACCTGGGCGATTTCCGGCGCTCTCGGCGCTCTCGCCGGCGTTTTCTTCGCCACCTATACCCAGCTCAACCCAAGCATGTGGGTCGGGCCGCTCATCGTCGCCGTCGCCGTCGTCGTCGTCGGGGGGATAGGCAGCATAGTCGGCAGCCTGATCGTCGCCCATATCATCGGTTTCATGGAGACCTTCACGACCGCGATGATCGCGGCCGAACTGCGCGGAGTCTTCACGATGGTCTTGATTATCGTGGTGCTAGTCGTCGCGCCGAAGGGCCTGTTCGGTCGCGGAGAGCTTTAGCGTGCCGAAAAGCCGGTTCCATCGATCCCTGCTCTACTGGCTCGCGTTCGGCGCGTTCATGTGCCTGATCCCGCTAGTCGCCTCGACGGGCGTGGTTCGCTTGCTTATATTCGCGAATTTCCTTGCGATATTCGCGATGAGCTGGGACATAATTTCCGGGCGAACCGGCTACATCAGCTTCGGGCACCCCTTTCTGATCGGGATCGCGGGATACACGACGGCTATCCTTACCCGGCATCTCGACGCGCCGCTATTCGTCAGCATACCTCTCGCCGTTCTTGCCACGCTGGTCGGCGGAACGCTGTTTTTCCTTCCGGCGCTGCGCATAAGAGGGACTTACTTCGCGCTTGTCACGCTCGCGTTCATGGAATTGATGTATCAACTCACGCAAGTGATCGCGCCGAAGATCACCGGCGGAACGCGCGGGCTTTCCGGCCTGAAGACAATTATTCTCGGAGCCGTTCCGAACTACTATCTGACCTTCTGCGTCATGTTCGCCATTGCGTTCTGCCTCTGGCTGATTACTCGAACGCGCATCGGAACGGCGCTGGCCGCCATACGCATGGACGAGGAGGCGGTTACGGCGCTCGGGCTGAGCACGTTGAAGCTAAAGCTATTCGCATTCGGCGCGAGCGCGGCCGTCGCCGGAATCGGCGGCGCCCTCTACGTGCACTACATCGGCTCGATCGCGCCGAGGGCGCTGTTCGACATCAATTTTCTATTTACGATTCTCGTGGCCGCGCTGCTCGGCGGGTCGGGAACGATCGCAGGCCCGATTCTGGGAGCGTACTTCCTGACGTTCCTGCTGGAGTACCTGCGCCCGTATCTGCCGGGGGCCGAGAGATACTTTATCTACGGCGCGATCACTCTCGTCGTTTACGTGCTCGAACCCAGGGGCCTCCACAGCATACTCGAAAGGGCCTATGGCAAGCTGTCGCCGATAGTCGCGAGAGGATTGGCGAAATGACCGCGCTTCTGAAGCTCAGCGGCGCGTCGAAGAAATTCGGAGGCCTGGTGGCGGTGAACGATGTCTCCTTCGGTGTCGAAAAAGGCGAGTCTCTCGGCTTGATCGGACCGAACGGAGCCGGCAAGACGACTACGTTCAGCATTCTGATGGGCGAGCACAGGCCGGATTCCGGCTCGGTGGAGTTCCGCGGAAGGCCGATAACGAACGTCCCGACTCATCGGCGCGTCCAGCTCGGAATCGCCCGCACGCACCAGATCCCGAAGCCATTCGGGGGCATGGACGTATTTGAGAATGTCCGCGTCGGCTCGATGCCCGACAGCATTTGGAGACTGATCGCAGAAAGGGAGCCGGAGCACGCCGAATGGGAGATCATGGAAAGCGTCGGCTTCGGCGAGCGCGAGGCCAGGATGCTGCCCGGCCAGCTGTCCATGGGGGAATTGAGGAAGCTGGAACTTGCGAGAACGCTCGCGACGAACCCGGAAATTCTTCTGCTCGACGAGGTTTTCGCGGGATTGACGGTCGGCGAAATCGCCCAGCTGACGCAACTTCTGCTGGAGAGGAAGCGTCAGGGCATGACCTACATGATCGTCAGCCACGACCTGCGGTCGCTAAGGCCGCTCGTGGACCGCGTCATCGTAATGTCGTTCGGCTCACTGATCGCGGAAGGGGAATTCGACGCGGTCATGGCCGACGAGGCGGTTCGCGAAGCCTATCTCGGGCATGCCCGAACCGAAGAGCGCGGCGTCGTCGATGGCACTGCTTGAAATAGAAAATCTAGAAGCGTTCTACGGGCGCGCGCGCTCGCTTCACGGAATCGATCTCGCGGTCGAGGCCGGCACGATCGTCGGAATAATCGGCCCGAACGGAGCCGGGAAATCGACGCTGCTGGATTCGATTCTCGGCCTGACGAGAACGAAGGGGGAAATCCGCTTCGACAAAAAGAGCCTCGCGGGGCTGAATCCGAC
Source organism: Albidovulum sp. bin36 (assembly GCA_002238565.1). Lineage (GTDB taxonomy): Bacteria > Pseudomonadota > Alphaproteobacteria > Rhodobacterales > Rhodobacteraceae > JAPPFL01. The sequence goes on along the minus strand of MPMP01000003.1, from coordinate 48,974 downwards.
GCAGATCGTCGGGATGGGAATCGGCTATGCGCCGGAGCGCGGGCACCTCTTTCCGTTCATGGGCGTGCGGGACAACCTGCTCGTGGGAGCCCACACCGTTCCCGACGAGGCGGAGAAGAATCTGGAAACGGTGTACAGCCTGTTTCCGGCTCTCAGATCCCGCGAGAAGCAGGAAACCGGTACGCAGAGCGGGGGCGAAAGGCAAATGGTTTCGCTGGGACGGGCTCTCATGTCGAGTCCGCGCCTGCTTATCGTCGACGAGCCTACGATAGGACTTGCGCCGAAAATTTGCGATGATATAGCCTCCGCGCTGCAAAGAATGAACCGGGAGCTAGGGATGACGATTCTGCTGACGGAGCAGAACGTGAACTTCGCCATGCATCTGGCGAATGACATCCATATACTGGAAACCGGGGAGATTAGGCTGAGCGGGGCGGCTGGGGAATTGCGCAACGACCCCCAGCTGCGCGCCGCGTATTTCGGCCGTTGAGGGTCCGCTTGAGGGACGGGGCGAAAGTCATTGCTAGGAGAAGGATTGGATGGAATACGGATATGATCTGGGATGCCATAGCCGGAGAATTTCGACGGCTTCCGAGACGGCGCAGAAATGGTTCGACAGGGGACTGGCCTGGACGTACGGCTTCAACCACGAGGAGGCGGTCGCGTGCTTCCGAAACGCGGCGGAAGCCGATCCGTGCTGCGCCATGGCGTGGTGGGGAATCGCCTATGCGATCGGGCCGAACTACAACAAGCCCTGGGAAGCGTTCGACGAAGACGAATTGGCCTCGTCGCTCAAGACCGCGCGCTTAGCGGCGATTCGCGCCGAGGCTTTGACCGAGGGCGCGGCCGATGCCGAGATTTCTCTTATCGGCGCGCTGCTGTCCCGCTATCAGTCCGGCTATCCCGACCACGAAATGAATTCCTGGAACGACGACTACGCTGCGGCGATGCGCAATGTATATTCGCGGCACGATACGGACGCCGACATTGCATCCCTGTTCGCCGAAGCCCTGATGAATCGCACGCCCTGGGCGCTTTGGAATCTGAAAACCGGCGAGGTTGCCAAAGGGGCGGACACTGCGGAAGCCAGGGAAGTGATCGAATCCGCCATGGCGCGACTGGCCGAGGAGGGTCGACCTCCCCACGCCGGCCTGCTTCATATGTACATTCACCTGATGGAAATGTCGCCGTTTCCCGAAAAGGCTCTTACGGCTTGCGACCAGCTCAGGGGGCTGGTGCCGGATTCAGGCCACTTGAACCATATGGCGACGCACATCGACGTCATGTGCGGGGACTACGCCGAGGTCGTCGCATCCAATCACGCCGCGATGGTGGCCGACCGCAAGTATCTCGCGAAGGAAGGGCCTTTGAACTTCTATTCGCTGTACCGATCGCACAACTACCATTTCAAGATTTACGGCGCGATGTTTCTGGGACAGTACGCGGTGGCGATCGAAACGGCGGAGGAAATGATTTCCACGATTCCCGAAGAGCTGCTTAGGGTGGAATCGCCGCCGATGGCCGACTGGCTAGAGGCATTCATACCGATAAAGCAGCATGTCTACGTTCGATTTGGCAAATGGAACGAGATTCTCTCCCAGGAATTGCCGGAAGATGCCGATCTCTACTGTTCGACCGCGGCGGTCATGCGCTACGCGAGGGCCGTCGCATATGCGTCGAAGGAAGATGTCGAGGCCGCCGAAAGGGAGGCCGTCGCGTTCGAAGACGCGGTAGCGCGGGTTCCGGACAGCCGCTATCTCTTCAACAACAGCTGCCAGGACATCCTGGCCGTCGCCAGGGAGATGATGCTCGGCGAAATCGAGTACAGACAGGGCAAATTTTTTTCGGCGTACGCCAGGCTGCGCAAAGCGGTCAGGCTTGAGGACAATCTGCCCTACGACGAGCCTTGGGGATGGATGCAGCCGTCGAGGCACGCTCTCGGCGCCTTGCTTATCGATCAGGACTTTATTGAGGAGGCTTCGACGGTCTACAAGGAAGATCTGGGCTTCGATTCGGCATTGAGCCGCGCTTGCCAGCATCCCGACAATGTCTGGAGCCTGAGCGGATACCACGAGTGCCTGGTGCGGCAGGGTCGGGACAGCGAAGCGACAATAATCAAGCAAAGGCTGAATATCGCGCTAGGTCGAACCGACGTGCCCGTAAAGGCATCCTGCTACTGCCGCCTGTCCGCAGCCGGCTGACGAACAGGACTCCAAATAGCTTTCAATAGCGCAGTCGGGCGTTTTCGGGGTCGTAGGGGCTGAACGGGATAATTCGAGCCGGCCGCGGCTGTCCAAGAATCGGAATCTCGAGCGACGAGCCGGTCGCGCCGAATTCCGGATCGACGAATCCCATGGCGAGATTCTTTCCGGTGCGGAACCCGAATCCGGCCGAGGTCACCGCGCCGACCGCCCTGCCGCCGCTCTCCATGCAGCCGCCGCTTTGCGCGGGCGCATCGGCGCAATCGATTTCGAGCATTGCGAAAACTCGCCGGGGGCCGGCTTCGATCATTTTTTCCAGGGCGGCTCGTCCAAGGAAGTCCTTGCCGAGATCGACAAAGCGGCCGAGCTTGGACTCGAGCGGATTGTACTCGGTTGTCAGGTCCGCCTTCCAGTGCCGGTGGCTCTTCTCGATGCGCATGCTTTCCGCAGCGCAGGCGCCGAAAGGCCGAATGCCGCAGCGCTCGCCCGCCTTGATCAGAATTCGCCAGATATCCTCGAGTCCAGCGGCGGGGGCATGGATCTCGAAGGCGAGTTCGCCCGAGTAGCTAAGCGAAAACACCGTCGCCGGAATGGTCCCGAATCGCGCCGGCTTCGCCCGAAGCCACGGGAATGCGGCTTGCGTCGCGTCGCCGCCGGCGGCCAGCAGGAGGACGTCTTTCGCATTCGGCCCGGCAACGACGATCGTTTGCATTTCCGATGTCAGCTTCCGCAATCGGATGGACCCGTCCTTGGGCAGGTGGCTCGCGAGCCACTTGAAATCGTGGTTTTCCGCGGCGGCCGCCGAGCCGTACCAGACGCTGCCGCCGAGGTTCGCGACGGTTGCCTCGCATTTGACGCTGCCCTGCCGGTTCAAGAAGTAGCAAAGAGAGATGCGGCCGTCCTCGGGAGGAATCCTCGAGCATGAAATTCGGTCCAGCCAGCCGTGAACGCCTCGCCCCGATATCTCGTAGATGTTGAAGCCGCTGACTTCCATGATCCCCGCGTTGTCGCGAACATTGAGAATTTCGTCGCGAATGACGGAATACGCGTTCGAAAAACGGAAGGACGGCAGTTCTTTGAAATCCCGGCTCGGCTTGAAATAGGCCGCTCGCTCCCATCCGTTGAGCTCCGCGAATTCGGCGCCTTCGCCGGCCAGTCGCTTGGTTAGCGCCGTCGCGCGCGCCGGCCTGCCCGCCGGGCGGCGCTCGTTGGGCATGTGAAATCGGAATTCGTTGCGGTAGTCTTCGCAGGCTTTGGCCGCGCTGTAGTCCCGGGTCGCATAGGAACCGAAGCGACTCGGATCGAGGCACCACGTATCGTAATGCGCTTCGCCATGGGCAATGATCTGGGCCAGAAGCCATCCGTGCCCGCCGCCTTCGCCGATTCCGGCCCGCAGGCCGGCAATGCAATAGGCGTTTCGCCGTCCCGGTATTTCGCCCACGAGCGGAAGCCCGTCGGCCGTATAGGTGATCGGGCCGTTGACGACCGCCCGGATGCCTGCGTCCCGCAAGCGCGGGATCCGGTCCAGAGCGCCGTCAATTACGCTCGACACGCGTTCAAGATCGTCGGGGCAAAGCGCGTTGCTGAATCCCGGGTCGATGCCGGCCATTCCCCACGTCTTGCAGCCCTGCTCGTAGAATCCGACCAGCAAGCCGTTTTTTTCCTGCCGGCTGTAGAAGTCCGAAACCGGGCAGCGAATCAATGGCATCCGTCGCTCGGCCCCGGCGATTTCATCGATTTCCTCCGTCACGAAATACTGGTGCTCCATAGACACCACGGGCAGTTCCGCGCTCATCATATTCGCGACTTCATTGATCCTGTACCCGCAAGCCAGGACTACGGATTCGCATCTGAATTTCGCATCGGGCGCATGCGCGACCCAGTCTCCGCCCCGGCATTGCTCCAGCGCCACGACGGGAGTCTTCCGATAGATCCGCGCGCCGGCGAGACGAGCTCGCCTTGCGAGAGCCTGGCAGAGCTGCGCGGGGTCGATATGGCCGTCATGCGGGTCCCAGAGCCCGCCGGCGAGGCCCTCGGCGCTTAGCAGCGGATGGCGCCGCTCGCATTCGGCCGCGTCGATAAGTTCAAATTCGACCCCTACGGCTTTGGCGACCGACGCGAAGTGCGCATAGCCGTCCATATGGTCCCGGCTTCCGGCCAATCGGATCCCGCCGTCGGCATAGTTGTAGCCGACGGGGTAGTCCGCGTCTTCGGCAAGCTCCCTGTAAAGCCGAATGGAATGGGACTTGAGGCCGATCATGGTTTGATTGGTTCCGAAATTCGTGACCTGGGCCGCCGAATGCCAGGTCGTTCCCGATGTCAATTCGTCTCTTTCCAGCAATACGACATCGTTCCAGCCTTCACGCGTCAAATGGTATAGGGTCGAGCAGCCCGCGATTCCGCCGCCAATCACTACGACTCTTGCATTCTTTTCCAAATCGCTGCTCCCGCAAGCCGGGCCAAAGCCGAATTCGCCGCCCTTTGCCTCGCGTAGCCGCCAGTCGTCAATAACCGCCGCATGAAGGCGAGGGCGCAAGAGCTGATTTCGAAAAATTCGATTGGGCAAACCGAAAATCGAGTCTATAGGCGAATCGATAGGATGGCGAATCGATTGGCCGGAAAACTACGTTGAAAAATCGGACTTCGGCAAGAAGCGGCGGACGCGCGGCGCGAATCGCCAAACGCACCTCTGGATCAGCTGAATTCAATCCCGCTCCGCCAGGTCAAAGGGGCGGCAGCTACAGGCCCCTGACCGATTCCGGAATTCGCGCGATCTACGATACGGCGATTCGATTGCTGGAAGAGCTCGGTATGGGCGAATGCCCTAGGAAACTAGCCGACGCATGCCTGTCTCGAGGCGCCTTCCTCGACGAGCGCGACCGCGTTCGCTTTCCCGCTTCCCTGGTAGAAGACATAATCGCGGAAGCGCCGAAGAAAATCGCGCTGCACGGGCGGGATCCGAACAGGAGCATCGAAATTGGCGGCGAAAGGGTGTTTTTCGGAACCGGCGGCGCCGCTGTTCGGACGCTTGACATGGATACGGGGCTCTACCGCCCGTCGACTCTGAAGGATCTTTACGATTTTACGCGTCTCTAGGATCGCCTCGAAAATATCTCATGGTTTACCAGATGCTGCATCGCTACCGATATCCCCGACATCTACGATCTCGATGTGAACACGGCGTATGCGCTTGTTCGAGGCACTACGAAGCCAATTGCGACGTCTTTCACCCTCGCCGAGCATGTTGCGCCGGTGATTCGCCTTTTCGACATGGCCGAGGGCGGCGAAGGCAGGTTCAAGCGGCATCCCTGGTGCGTCGCTCACATTAGCCCGATCATTTCGCCGTTCCGCTACGGCGAGGACGCGGTCGATGTCGCTTCCGAGTGCATTCGGCGCGAATTTCCCGTCAACTGCATTACCGGCGCGCAGTCCGGCGCAACGGGCCCGGCGACGCCGGCAAGCTTTCTGGCGGCGTCTTTGGCCGAAACGCTGGCATCGCTGCTTATGATCAATTGCATCCGGCCGGGCTACCCGATGATTTTTTCCAATTGGCCGTTCGTTATCGATTTGCGCAGCGGAGCCTTCACGGGGGGAGGCGCCGAAACCGCCGTCATGAATGCGGCGAGCGCGCAATTGTCGAACTGGCTGGGACTTCCGTCGGGCATCGCTAGCTCAATGTCCGACTCCAAAGCGGTCGACTACCAAATGGGCGCGGAAAAAGGCATTGCGGCGCTGGCGGCGGGCCTTGCCGGCGGCAACGTGGTTTACGAGAGCAGCGGCATGTCGTCCGCGCTCCTAGGCGCTTCCTTCGAGGCATTCGTGCTGGACAATGAAATGCTGTCCGGAGTCTATCGGGCGATCAGAGGTATAGAAGTCGACAGCGATACTCTCGGATACGACGACATCTGCAGCGCGGTTCTCGGCGATGGCCACTTTCTCGGCGCCGGCCAGACGATGCGGTCGATGCAGCGCGACTACGTCTATCCCGAGCTCGCGGACCGAGAAACACCAGACATATGGGGCGAAAAGGGCGCGCCCGAAATAATTCAAGCCGCCAGGGAGAAAGCCCGGAACATCTTGTCGTGCCATCATCCGAAGTTCCTGCGCAAGGAGAACGACCGGCGAATACGCGAGGAATTCAATATATTGCTTTAGCGCGCGCAGCGCGGCGAGGTTATATAATCTCGGAAGGCGGAGCCTCGAGTCGGCTTGGCCGGATTCGGGTATTCGGTATTCGGCGAGCGAATGATTTCAGGAGGCTAGCTGCGAATTCGCCGACGGAATAGCAATTTCCGGGTCGTCCGCTTTCTTGTCGTCTTCGGGGAATAGGTGCCTGAATCGCTTCGACTGCGCCCGCGACCAGCACACATTCAGTTCGTAGCCCGATTCGCAATGCGACTCGCTTTGGACGACATTCTCGTCGAATAGCCAGGCTCGCTTTCGACCGTCGGAATACGACAGATTCAAAGTTTCCACGCGGTCGTTCCTGCGCAGCTGCCCGTCGATATGCCCAAGCAATGCCCGGACGCCTTCGCCCGACTTGGCCGACACCGGAAAAATTGCGCCGTTCCCGCCCGGGATTGTCGGCAATTCATCTCGCTCGCGGTCCGAAAGCAAGTCGATCTTGTTCCAGACCTGAACGAGAGTCTGGGACTCGGATGCGCCTACGTTCAGTTTATCCAGAATGTCGGCGACGCTTTCCGCATGATGATCGGCATTGGGGTGCGACGTATCCCTGACATGCAGAACTAGATCGGCATTGACGACTTCTTCAAGCGTCGCCCGGAATGCGGCGACGAGCTGATGCGGCAGGTCGGATATAAAGCCGACGGTATCCGAAAAAACCGCTTGGCGCCCCGACGGCAGCCGCACGGCCCGCATGGTGGGGTCGAGGGTCGCGAACAGCAGGTCGGTCGCCTGAACGCCGGCGCCTGTCAAGCGGTTGAACAAAGTCGACTTGCCTGCATTGGTGTAGCCGACAAGCGCCACGATCGGGTAGGGCACGGCTTTCCGGGCTTCGCGATGAAGTCCCCGGGTCCGCACGACGGTGTCGAGCTTTTTCTTGATTCTTAGAATTTGCTCGTCGATCGCCCGCCGGTCCGCCTCGATCTGGGTTTCGCCCGCGCCGCCCACGAAGCCGAGCGCGCCGCGCTGCCGTTCCAAATGGGTCCATCGTCGAACGAGCCGGGACTTCTGATAGTTGAGCTGCGCCAGCTCAACCTGGAGGACGCCTTCGCTTGTTCTCGCCCGGCTCGCGAAAATTTCCAGAATCAGGCCGGTCCTGTCAAGAATCTTGACATTCCAGAGCCGTTCTAGATTCCGTTGCTGAACGGGCGTGATGGTACCGTCGATAACGACAGTCTCCGCTTCGCTCTCGGCGATGTCGCGCATTAGGCTCTCGCACCGGCCCGACCCGAAAAAGGTTGCTCCGTGCGTAGCGCGAATCCGTACGATCTCCTTGAAAACGACTTCGAAATCCAGGGCCTGCGCCAAGGATACGGCCTCGTCCAAAGAGTCGGTTTCTGATCGGGATTGGTTCGAACTAACGAAGGAGGGATGGATTACTGCGACTTGAATTTGCAATCGGCTATGTCCTCGCGATTTCGACGCAGTTTGCACTGCTTCGCCGAAATTGCCAACCGGCCGGCGCCATGACCGCGGCAATTTATCGTCGGCGTTGCATCGAAGGCACGGAGCGGGGTTGCAGGAAGGGCGGCCACCGTTGATAACGCGCAATGTTTAGCGCCGCGTTTCGACCTGAGGAAGCTCGGCGCGCCGCGCCTCGGCCGACTTGGACAATCGATTCGCGGCGCCTGCCAATCTCCGGAAAGCGCCGGTAGATCGAACAAAGTATTCGCTGCTTTCCAAAGTCGCCGATTAGACGATTTCGGCCAGGCGGCAGGCAGGACTCGCGCTGAATAAATAATTCACAGTTCGAATACCTGAATATCCTCTCCTATCACGATGCGTCCGTCGTAAATCTCGGCCATTTCGCCGCGAATGCGTTTTTTGACATCCGGCGCATGCATATGTCGGCGCAGGCGCGTGAGGATTACGGTTTCGACATCGGCCTCCGCAGCTGTCTCGGCAACCTCCAAATGTCCCGAAGCCCCCGTTTTCCATTCCGGTCGAAGGGCTTCTTCGGATGGCTGGACGCACATATGCATTAAAATGCTTGCCTTTCTCGCCAGCCATGTCACGGACTTCAAGGGTGCGGAATCGCCCGAATACTCCACGGACCGCCTATCTCGCGGTAATGAAGCTTGTTGATCGATTCGACCGGCGCGCCCGCCGACTGAAGCGCATGCCCCCATCCTGAAATCTGGCCGGCGCAGGGCATTGCGTTGTCCCAAAGGCGATTCTGATGCGCGTATTGGCCAGTGGCGAAATATGCGCGCCGGCACGCAGATAGGGGAGGGCGTCTCAGCGTTCGTAAAACGAACGCCAACCTCGGCCAAGGCATCCGGATTAGGCGTTTTTACGAATGGATGCCCGGCGCACCCAAGCGCTCGGGCTTGGCGCTCGTCGGACATGACGATAAGCGGGTTCGAAGTTAGCTCTCGTTGTCCTCTGATTTGGCCACACTCTCCAGCTTGTCGGTTATTCGTATAAACGCGGTGGCTTCATCCGGCGCTAGGGATTTCAAGAGCCTTTTCTGCCGCGCTTTCATCTTCGAAAACATCTGCTCGTGAAGCCGGGAGCCGGACGCAGTTAGATGAACCTGAAGTACTCGCCTGTCAGACACGGACCTGGGCAATTCCACGAGTCCGGACTTTTCCAGCGAACGAAGCGCGCGGCTAATGATCGCCGGGTCCATGGCGGATCGTTTGTTGAGATCCCGCGAAGTGGACACGCCTTCCGAGCCTATCATGACCAGCACCCGCCATTGGCCGAGCGTAATGTCGGCTTGCTTGTTCAGAACCGAAGAACGCGGCAAAGCGAAAAGTTTCCGGCTTGGTGGCCTCGGCCGCCCTATCCGCAACGGCCCGATAACGATGCTGATCGGTTTCCGCGCCGGGGGAGTCGCCGACACGCAAGCGCGCTTGATAGCGGAGGAGATTGAAGAGCGGCACGGCTGGAAGATAATTCCGGATCAGAAGACGGGCAGGGGCGGCTCGGTTCTTGCTGCGGCGCTCAAGAATGAGCCGGCGGACGGAACAGCTATCGGAATCGTCGTTACGGAAAGCCTCGGCTATAACATGGTCGCGACGACAAGCGCCGGCTACGAGCAGTCCGATTTCACGCCGCTTACAGCCACTGCCGGATTCCAGATGGGAATCGTCGCCCTTGCGTCCAGGGGCTGGTCGACTTTCGATGACATGGCCGAATCCGCTCGCGCGGGCGAGCAGATCCGATTTGGCGCGATGAGTCCCAAGCTTGCCGACTTGGCCTATAAGCTAGGAAAGGCGAGCGGAATCGAATTCAATATCGTAATGAAGCAGGGCGGCAAGGGCGTCATGGACGGACTTTACGCCGGCGATCTCGACATCGGATTGGCACCGGCATCCAAGACTGGCGCTGTTCTTGCCGCCGACATGGTGAATCTAGCATCCGGGCTATCGGAAAAATTGATCGTTTCGCCGAATGCTCCGACAATGAGCGAATTGGGGGTTCACTTCACGGCGGACGGATACTTTCCGTTCCTGGCTCCCGCCGGAATTCCCGAGGAAGCCCGGGAGGCTCTGTCGGGCGCGATAGCGTCGGGATTCATCGAATAGGCGTTCGGCGGATCCGTGGTTATCAAGGGCCAAACGCTGAGCGACCTGCTCGCCGCCGAGGAGGCCGCCGCGCCCGGCGACGCGAAGAATGGCGCGCTATTGGCCGCGGTGTATTCCTGCGCATGCCGACTTTACTGAGGTGTTCGTTTGAAATCCCATTGCTTGCCAGCGGAAATTAACGCGGGATTCCGGCTGCATCCCGTGCTTCGACACGGCAATCTCCATCGAGCGGTTTCGCGGATAGGTCTAACTTCAACGAAATACTTTGTTAACTCCGATCTTCAGGCGCCGGCGATATCGATTCGAGTCCAGAAGCTTAATTGACAATAACCGCCCCGGTCTCCGCATCGAACAGATGCGCTTGCTCGAGATTGACATCGCAGGCAACAATGTCGCCTACGGCGAACCGGCGGATTTCCGGCGAGCGATACCTAATGCGCCCGTCGCCCACCGACAGCATCAATTGCAACTCTCTTCCGACCATCTCGTGAGCGTAAACCTTGGCCGAGATTGCGTTTGACGCCTGCGCGTCGACTAGACTAACCGACGACGGTCGAATTCCAATCAACAAGGCGCTAGGCGGCTCGCCCGGGAAATAGCGAGCGAACTTTTCGGGAAGAGGCAGCGCTCGCCCGCCGAAATCAATCTGGAGGCCGCTGTCGCCGACGCGCAATGGCATCCTTACGACGCTCATCGGCGGGTCGCCGGCAAATCCCGCTACGAAAGCGGTTTTCGGATATCTGTAGACTTCGACCGGCGGCCCGATCTGCTCGATTCTGCCGGCATTCATAACGGCGATGAGGTCGGCGACGGCTAGAGCCTCCTGCTGATCGTGCGTTACGTGAATTGTCGTCGTCTGCAAATTGGCATGCAGCGTCTTTAACTCCGCGCGCATTTCATATCGAAGGCGCGCGTCGAGATGAGTTATCGGTTCGTCGAGAAGCAAAACCGGCGGGTTGCGAATTAATGCGCGTCCAAGAGCGACGCGTTGCTGCTGTCCGCCCGAAAGAGTCGTGACGGGTCGATCGAGCAGCCATCCAATGCGAAGCAAATGAGCGATTTCTTCGACCCGCGAATCGATATCTGCTTCGGAGTAGCTTCTCTTGCGGACCGGCGCTCGAAGCGGAAAGGCTAGGTTGCCCCTAACCGACAGCATTGGATAGAGCGCATAATTCTGGAATGCCATGCCAACGTTGCGGGTCGAAGGCGGAAGATCGTTCACGCGCTGGCCGCCGATCAGGATATCGCCCTCGTCGGGCTGCTCCAGCCCGGCTACTAGCCTCATTAGAGTGGTTTTTCCGCAACCGGACGGTCCGAGCAGGCAAAGATACCGGTGCTCGGGGCATTCCAGGCTAATCCGCTCGAACACGCTGGTTCCGCCGAACCGCTTGGTTACTTCCCGAAATTGAACTTCCGACATGGGGTCAGGCCGTTCGAAAAATATTGATGCCGGCTTCGTCGAACAGCAATAGTCGCGACGGGTCGAATTCGGCGTGAACCGACTTTCCCGGCGGCGGCGCGGTGTCCGCCGGAACGGTGGCTCTTAGGCGTCCCGCGGGACCGTCGGCTACGACGACGGCTGAATCGCCCAAAGGCTCGACAACCGTAACGCTGAGCGGGAGGCGATTCGGCGCGGAGTCCTCGAAAAGCTCGATATCTCCCGGGCGCACGCCGACTTCTAGCTTGCTTCCGCCGGACGAAATCGAACTTTCGATTAGTGAGGCGCGATTCTCCGGCAAAGGCATGCGAGCGCCGCCGACTATCAGTTCCGGCACGCCGAAATTCGAAGCGACCGCGGCCGGAATGATCGAGATTGGCAAATTTCCGATAAATTCGGCGACGAATTTATTGACCGGGTTGTCGAGAAGTGTCAGCAAGTCGCCCGCCTGCTGAAGGCGGCCGTCCGACATGACAACGATTTGGTCGGATATCGCCGCGGCTTCTTCCTGATCGTGGGTAATATAGAACGTCGTGGCGCCAAGTTCTTCGTGCAGGCGTCGAATTTCCGTGCGCAGCTGCTGCCTAAGGTACGCCTCCATGTGGCCGAGCGGCTCATCCATCAGAAATGTGCGGGTATCCCGAATGATCGCGCGACCCAGTCCCACGCGCTGTCGCTGGCCGCCGCTTAGCTGCCGAGGCCTTTTTCGCAGATGCTCGGTGATTTGCAGCGTTTCGGCGATTTCCCCGACGCGCCGGGCGATTTCCCTGCGCGGCAGGCGCCGGGTCGCAAGCGGCATCGCCAAATTGCCGTAAACGTCAAGATGCGGATAAAGCGCGTAGTTTTCGAACACCATCGCAAAATCGCGCGATTGCGCCTTGAGTTCGTTGTACCTCTTTCCGTCGACCCGAATTTCGCCTTCCGTAATCGATTCAAGCCCGGCGAGCATGCGAAGAGTGGAGGATTTGCCGCATCCCGATGGTCCGAGAACGCAAAGAAACGAACCGTTTTCAATAGCGAACGTCAGATTCTTCACCGCGTGGGTGGTCGGAGTGTAGCGTTTGGAAACGTTGTCGAATTCAATTCGCGGCATTCGATTTCCGTCCTACCTGACCGCGCCGAAGGTCAACCCGCGCACTAGGTGGCGCTGAAGAAAGAATGTGAATATCATAATGGGCGCGACGGCGAAAAATCCGACCGCCATGTATTCGCCCCAAGCGATTCCCATGGATGCGGAGAATCCGGAAAGATAGACCGGAATCGTCGCGGCGTCGCGCTGCGTAATGATATTGGCGAGCAGGAATTCGTTCCACGCGAATACAGCCGACAGGATGGCGGTGGCGACAAGCCCGGGCCGTACCAGCGGGAGGGCGACGCGCAGAAAAACCTGCCAGCGAGTATAGCCGTCGACAAGCGCGGCTTCCTCCAATTCTATTGGAATGTCGGCGAAGAACCCGCGAAGAACCCAGATTACGAAGGAAAGGTTCATGCTGGTATAAAATAGAATTAGCGCGAGATGCGTATCTATAAGGCCGACCGACCTGAACATCAGATAAATCGGAACAATGAACGCCACGGGCGGCGCGAAACGAGTCGAAAGTATGAAGAATGCTAAATGCTTGCTTCCGCGGAACGGAAACCGGGCGAGGGCGTATGCCGCCATTGACCCGAGGCCCACGGCCAAGGCTGTGCTCGCCGCGGTTATAAGCACGCTGTTGAACAGGAAAACCAGAACGTTTTGCCCGCCGAACAGCAAAAAGGCGTTTTTGAATGCTTGAAGCGTAGGCGAGAAGGTCCAGGTGGGAGGCCAGGAGAAGATATCGGATTCCGCCTTAAGCGCCGTTGTAATCATGATATACAGCGGAAAGAGCGAAAAGCCGACAACCACGCATGCGGCGCCCAGCGCCAGCGCCGCGCGAAGATTGAATTGCGAGATCGGCTTGGAATCGGAAGTCATTTTTGATCGTCGCCAAATCCGATGCGCGCTACGAAGAACTGCGTGAAAATCGTTACGATTATAAGCATGCAGACGGCGATCGCAGCGGCATAGCCGAGATCTAGGCCTTGGAAACCGGTTACATATAAATACCAGGGCAAGACTTCCGTTCGCCCTGCGGGACCGCCTTGCGTCATCATGAATACCAATTCGATCATCTTGAAAGAATCGACGATTCTCAAGATAATCACGATCATGATCGACGGTCGGAGCATCGGAATCGTAACGCGCCAGAATGTTTGCCAGCCATTCAGGCCGTCCATTTTCGCCGCTTCGTAGACATATTCCGGAAGCGACTGCAGAGCCGCGAACATGACGAGCATGACAAAAGGAGTCCATTGCCAGGCATCGGCCAATACGATCGAAAACAGCGCCACGTCGAGATCGGTCAAAAAGCCGACTTTCGGAGCTCCGAGCAATGTAACAAGCCAGTTGATAACCCCGAAATTCTCATTGAACATATAGAACCAAACCAGCCCTGCGACGATCGGCATGACCATGATGGGAAGGACGGCGACTTGCCTCAGCGTCGCCATGCCTCTAACCTTTACGTTGAACAGGAACGCGAGCGCGAAGCCGACCAGGAATTCTACAAGAACGGCAAAAAATACGAACTTTGCCGAAGTGAATACGGCATCAATGAAGCGCCCGTCGTAATAGAGATCCTCGTAGTTGAGCAGGCCGGCGAACCGAGGCTCTCCCCGGCCGAAGCTCCATAGGTGAAGGCTGATATATACGGCAAAAATTATCGGAAAAATGTTGATCGCGACAATGACCAGAATGGACGGGGAGATCATCGCGAACGCGATTTTCCGTTTTTCGCGAAGCAAGCTCATTCGCTAGGGATCCGTCGCGAGATTTTGCATTCCGGCAATTCGCGCGCGGACGCCGCCAGAGGCGTCCGCGCGCACTAGTTTTCGTGCGGGACTAGCCGGCGGCGTATCAGTAGTACCCTGCGCGCCGCATAACCCGGTCGAGCTGACGCTGGGCTTCCATTAGCGAATCTTCCGGGGATTCCGCTCCGGCCAGCGCCTCGTGGAATTCTGCGCCGAGAATGTCGAATATCTGCTGAATTTCGGGAACCGGCGGCCGCTGCCATCCCGCGATCTCGCCGCTGGTGGCCATCGCGTCGACGTAGGGAATTACCGGGCACCGGGCGACAACTTCTTCATCCTGGGACACGCTGTGGCTCGGAGCCACGCAGTTGCCGTGCTTGGTGTATTCGGCCATCATTTCCGGACTTGTCATCCATTCGATTACGGACCAGGCGAGGTCTCTTCTGTCTTCGGGCAGATTATCCGGAATGCTGAGGAACCAGCCTCCGAGAGTCGATACGTTCAGCCCGTTCGGTCCTGCCGGGTGCGGAAGGTAGCTTACGTTGCCCCTTGCCTCGGCATTTTCGTCGAGTTCATAAATTGCCGACCTCCCGGACCAGATATAGGTCATCGCGCAGCCGCCCTGCGCAAATACGCGAACGCGCTCGTCCCACGCCATGTTGAGTATGCCCGGCGGCGAATATTTCATAAGCTCCATAAGGTAGGCGGCCATTTCATTGGCCGTTTCGCTGTCCATTTGCGGATGCATGTTTTCGGGACCGACATTGCCGAGGTCGAACCCGCCCTCGATGGGGTTCATTGCGATGACCGGAAGGCCGTGAGAGCCCATTACCATCGTGATAGTCTGGCCGAGCGGCGTGCCGCGCGCGGCGTTCCAGCAAATGCCGGACAGGCCGTCCTTCGAGCCGTGGAGGGCTTTGGCGGCGGCCAGTACTTGCTCAGTTGTTCGCGGCGGCTCGAGCCCGGCTTCTTCGAATAGATCGACCCGGTACGCGAAAATCTCCGGATGAGGCTGTATAGGTATGCCTAGCTGTTTCTGATCATGGTAGGCGCCGGTCCAGGCGGCGGCGTGAAAATCCTCCCAATCCATGCCGCTTTCTTCAACGTAGCCGGCGAGATCCACCAGAAAGTCCTTGTATTCGCCGAACTGCGGCAGATCGACGGAAACCAGATCGTAGTTCGAAACATCGTTCTGTGCGTTCAGCAAGACTTGCTGCCGGAGTACGTCGAATCCTCGGACATCGAGTTCAATCGTGCCGCCTGCCATTTCTTCCAGGTCGCCATGGATGCGCTGCATGACCTGGAAAACCGGATCGCCTATCGCGAGAATTCGGATCGTCTCGCCGTTGAGCACTCCTTCTGACGATGCCGAAGTCGCAGCGAAGGATGCCGCGACGCTAGCGACGGCGAATGCCGCTGTAGTTCGAGAATAAAAATTCATTGATGCCATTTGCATTTTCCTCCTTCTAAAATGCCTAAGCGGAAGTGACTATACGCAACTTATTCAAAACCGATGCAATCCGCAACGCAAATTGAATGCCGGTCCATGCGCAAGACCGATAGAATTCGCCGACCATTTTTGAAAACTGCATGCGGTTTCCGCGCGATTCGGCGGAATCCGGCGCCTGATCGCCAATTCGCCATGCGGTCCATGCGGTTAAATTCGCGCCGAAGCATGCATCGAGAGTTGAAACGGAGTCCGCGGGCGGCGAGGGCGGAGCCATGGTTTTTCAGCGGTGTCGGAACCGGTCGAAGGCACCTGGATCGTCCACCATGATTTCAATTCCGAGGGACTCCTCCTGACCCGATCGCTGTCCCGCATTATCCGGTCTGCCGCGCAATCGATCAATTCATGAGCCGTCGGAGCGACATAGTCGCGCGGCGGCCGGCCGGTCTCGGAAACCCCGCCGGCTCCCGAATTTCGACGGCGAAAAAGAAGCGCGGGATTCCGGCTGTTCACCGCGCTTTTAAAAGGCGATGATTTAGGACAATGCCGAGTTGGCAGGCGACAAATTACTTTCAGAATCGCTATTGCCGCGCCATGGCGGACGGCGGCTCTTTTTTTCCCGAATTCGATCCGTCCGCGCCGATCAAGCCGGATTCTATTGAAAATCCAGGTGCCGGTCGCCGCGCCAGGAATTTCCCGGAGCGCAGGTCGCCTATAAATCCTTTTCTTCTAGCCTTGCCTGCAACCGGGCGAGAGCTTCCTGAGTACGGGCGAGCTCTTCCATGACTTCAATATTGCTCGGAGGGTGCCGAGCGTCGATCAGACGTTCCCTTTTGACTTCGTCGAGATTGTTTACGACTGCCGCGACGAACAGATTGACGACGACGAAAGTGCCGACAACGATGAAGCTTACATAATAAATCCAGGACCAGCCGTGCGTATCCATCGACGTGTCCATGATTTCGGTCCATCCCTCCAGCGTGACGATTCGGAAAAGAGTTAAAAGCGAGTAGCCTAGAGTGCCCCAGCTGTCGGGATCCGCATCTCGGAAAAGAAAGCATCCGGCCACGCCGTAGACATAGAAGATAATCGAAATAAGCAGGGCTATATTGAACATGCTAGGGAAGGATCTAATCAGCGTCGACACGATGATTCCCAGTTCGGGCAGCGCGGAGGCAAGACGCAGAAGCCTGAGAAGGCGCAGCATGCGGGCGACCGTCGCGAGTTCGACGAAGCTGGTAAGCAAGCTAAACGCGATTATGGAAAAGTCGAATACGTTCCATCCATTCCTGAAATACTTTTCGATGCGAGGGAAGTGCGCAAGAATCTTTAAAATCGCTTCCGCTATGAAGATATAGAGGATGACCTGATTTACGCGTTCGAATAGTTCGCCGTATGATTCGCTTAGCGTTCGCGACGTGTGCAGTCCCACGATGATCGCATTTGCGATGATAATAAATGTGATCGCGCTGTTGAAAATTTTCGCTTCGACGACTTTCTTGGCGTATCGGATGAAGAATGCGGAGTCGCTGAGTCCTGAATTTCCCGTGCTGTTCATTTCGCGTGCTTTAACCTTTCCTTTTTTCAACGCAACAGAATCACCTGGCGATGAACCGAGATCGATATGTCCTTTTGTTCGCATTGCCTATTGAAAGAAACTTGAATCTTGGCTGCGGGTCGACGCCTTGATCATCGGGTCGACGCCTTCACGTCAAGAATAATTTCGGCGGTGCGCGGATTTCGACGCCTGCCGGAAAACGCCTGGCGCACTTCCGGGCTTTGCGGCGGCGCGCCGGAATCTGCATTCAAGGACGATCTTCGCAATTGAGAGTCGGTTCATGCGAATAGGAGCATAGGATTCCCTATTGCAAGATTTGATCCGCGCCGGCTCGCGTGAAACGCAGTCGAAAGAAGTCGTTAGCGACTTAGGCAGCCAGCCGTCGCTCGGCACGAATCTGCTTTTACTGCGTGTACTGCCTTTCGAAAAGTTGAAGATCCGCGATCAACGACTTTGCTTACTTGCTCGCTCGGGATCACAGGAAAACTTCCCGGCCGCGATTCTTCGCTTGGCAGTTCACTCGTGCCGATAAGGGGTTCGAAACGAAAATGAGCGATAGTTTTTGATTGCATGCAACAAAACAAGTAACGTTGGGGGTGCTTCCGGATGCATTCCAAGCAGCGACTGCTGCGCCGGATGAACGGCCGGATGGCGGTTCGGCTAGCCGCGCGGGCGAGAGACCTGTCGCTTCGGACCGTCGAAATCGGCGAATAGAGGAGGGCGAGCCATAATCGACGTTCGTTATCGAACAGGCGAAAGGTTGCACTTGATCGTCGGAGCGCTTGCGGTGGTCGGCCTGCTGCTCGTATGCTTTTCGGCGCAGTCGCACGAAGATTTGAACGTGCCGGTCGAGGTTGCAGCGAATGATGACGGTCTTTCGGGCCTCCTTAGTCTTGTAATCAGCATCCAGAGGAGCGCAAACGCGAATATTGCCGCGTCAATGAACTCATTCGACAGCGGCGGCGAAACCGGAGCCATTTTTCTCGGCCTTGCAATCGCATTTCTTTACGGAGCCGTGCATGCGTTCGGGCCGGGGCACGGGAAGTTTCTAATAGTATCGTATTTTTTAGGGCGGGAATCTCGAGTTTTTCGCGGATTTGCGATGGCCGCGCAGATCGCTGTTGTGCACGTCATCGCGGCGGTCATTGTCGTCGCCGTTGCGGATGCCGTGCTTCGAACCGGATTTGGCATTCGACTCGCCGATGTGCCGGGCGTGCGAGCCGCCAGTTTTCTTATCATTGTCGGAATCGGCCTGTACATGCTCTTCAGGTCGTTTCAGCTTTGGAAGCGCGGTAGCGCGGAGAGCGGCATTTGGGGCCATTCGCATAGCCACGGCGATGTCGGCCATCATACTCACGAACACCATTCGCACGGCCACCATGCTAACGGTCAGAATGGCCAGGGTCATCACGGCCACAACCACCACCATCATCATCATCCCCATGAGGGTCGATTGGAAAGCGGGCTATTGGCTCTTGCGGCGGGTATGGTACCCTGTCCCGGCGCCGTGCTTGTCATGCTGTACGCCGTTGCCAACGACATGATTTTACCAGGGATTATGCTTGTAGCCGCGATGTCGCTAGGAATAGGCATCAGCATCTGCGCGCTTGGCATCGGTGCGATTCTGGCAAGGCGGACCGCGATGCGAGCTCTGGAGCGTTCAAGCGGCAGCGGCATGGTCGTTTTGCTGCGGAATACGCTTAACTTTACAGGCGCGGTGTTCGTTACACTGATCGGACTCATTTCGTTTGTCGCGTTTCTCGATGCCCCGCTCGGCTGAAAGATTCCGGCGGAAGACTACGCCGCATGCGACGGTGGCCGTGCACATAATTTAGGGATGATCGCTAGGCGGAGTTGGTTTTCCCAGGCCGATTGAATCGCGCGAAGCGGGAAACGCGTCGGATTATCGACCGAATGCCGCATTCGCCGCGTGATCCGGGCCGTATTTGCAGCGTGATTTTCGAGCGGGCTCCCGTTGGACCGCGCGGGAATGGGAGCGTGGCGGATAATTCGGATCGACGGCTTCGGTCGAAATTCGGCTAGTCTCGAAAATCGTCGTCGGACGCTCGCCCGCTGACCGCGGCGGCGATTCGAAAGGCGGCATTCGAAGCATCTCGCTCATCCGGATCCGCTATGCGAGCAGGTCTATTCGCGACAACTGAGTTCCGCTTCCGCTCCCCGGTTGATTCGCCGAGCATTCTGCCCGTCGGCCGCCGCCGGGAAATTGGTCGCTCAATCCGTTGGAAATCGCCAGGATTCCGCCTCGCCGGGAGAGGCTAGGCGGAAATGGCGCGCTTGACCTCCTCGTCGTCCATCTCGCGTCCGAGATAAGCCTCGACAACGGCCTCGTCGTCGCGAATTTCGCTCGGCACGCCTTCCGCGATCTTCACGCCGTGATCAAGCACCGAAATCCGGTCGCAGGTCTCCATAACGACCTTCAGTATATGCTCGACGATGACGACCGTTAGGTTGAATTTTTCCTTCATGCGCAGAATAATGAGCATGATGTTGTCGACGTTCACGGGCGAAAGACCGGCGGCGGGCTCGTCAAGAAGGAGAAGCTTCGGCTTCATGGCCATCGCCCGGCCAAGCGCAAGAAGCCGCCTCTGGCCGATTGAAAGCTCCGATGCGGGAATGCTGGCGAAATCCTCCAAGCCAATAAAGGCGAGGACTTCCATCATTTCGTCGCGGATGATTTTTTCTTCGCTCGCGACGCGGCCAAAGCCGAATACGCCCGCGAGCGCGCCGTATTTGACGTGGTTGTGGTAGCCGATCATGACGTTTTCCAGCACCGTCATTTCCGTAAACATCCGCAGCAGCTGAAATGTTCTTGCGATTCCGGCCGCGGCGACTTCGTGGGGCTCGGAATTTGTCAGGTCCCTGCCGTCGAACACGACTGTTCCGGAATCGACGGCGTACACGCCCGAAAGCAAGTTGAAGAACGTGCTTTTGCCGGATCCGTTCGGCCCGATCAGCCCCCGGATTTCGCCCTCGCGAACCGCGAAGTCGACATCTCGAATCGCGCGGAGCCCGCCGAAGCTCTTGTTGAGTCCCTTGACCTCGAGCATTGGCCCCACGCCTATTCCTCCCGGGAGGCGGAGCCGACGACGCCGCGCTTCGCGACCGCCGTTAACTCTCTCGCGGCGACGAACCTTCGGTTGACGAAATACCGGTCGATGATGCCGCCGATGCCCTTCGGCATGAACAGCACCGTGCCGACGATGACGGCGCCGAAAAGAAGAAGCTGGTAGAAATAGTATTCGCGCGTGATGTCGGCCACGATCGTTACGATGATTGCTCCGATTATGCCGCCCCAGATGTTTCCGATTCCCCCGAGGACGACCATCAGCAGCACGGTAACCATTTCTATGACCGTAAAATTGTTGGGATGCACGTAGCCGGGCAGCATGTGCGCATAGAGCGAACCGGCCAAGCCGGCGTAAAACGCGCTCATAACGAAGGCGATCAGCTTGTAGCGGCGGACATTGACCCCCATGGAAGCCGCCGATATCGGATCTTCCCGAACGGCCATGAAGGCTCTTCCGGTCGCCGAGCGCAAGATCGCGAACGAGGCGTAGACCGCCAGGAGCATGATCGGCATGACGAGATAATAGTATTCGTCGTAATTGCGAAGCGTGAAGCCGAAAAATTCCGGCGGCTTGATGCCGCCGATGCCGGAGGCGGCGCCGAGATAGTTGGTTACTCGGATGTAGACTTCTACGGCTTGCGCGAATGCCAGCGTCGCCAAGGCGAGATACGCCCCCTCGAGGCGGAATGACGGAAGGCCGACCAGAACTCCGAAAATCATCGCCGCCAGAATCGATACCGGAAGGTTGACGTAGAACGGCATGCCGAACTTCGTCGACAGTACGGCCGACGTGTAGGCGCCGATCGCGTAGAGCGCGACATGGCCCACGGTTACCTGACCGGCGAAGCCCTTCACGATGTTCAGCCCCGTCGCGAGGATGATCATGATGCAAATGAAATTGATCAGGTAGACTTGGTAGTTGTTGGCCGTGAAATGAGGCACCGGCAGCAGCAGCAGCAGGGCGACTAGCCACGGCAGCAGCGGATGGATCGCCTTCAGGCGGCCAATGAAGGCTTCGATTCCGTCTATGAGTGTCAGCATTTAATCTTGGTAAGTCAGGCGACCGCCGGTCGGCGCCGCGGAGGGCGAACCGAGGTCCGCCCGCCCGCGAAATGCGATTAAAGGCCGAATTCTACCGGCATAGTTACGCGGTCGAGAATCCCGACTTTGAAATCCTCTCCGCCTTCGAGATACTGGATAAGCACCGGCGTGCGGTTGCCGTCGCGGCACTCCGGAGTCGGATCGGCGCAGAAGCTGATAGGACCGGACGCCAGCCCTTCATATCCCTGAACATTGGCGATCGCATCCCTGATTGCCGTTCGGTCGGCTGCCAGATCGTCGTCTTCAAGCGACAGGTCCGCGTTGCCGAGCGCGATTTCGACGATCCTAATCAGGTCGTAGGCTTGGCTGAAATCGTGGTCGACGCCTTTGATGCCGTAGCGGCTGCGAACATAGGAGTTGAACAGCTGCGCGATGGGCCGATCGTCGCTGTCGGAATAGGCGGCCGAAAAGAAAACGCCCTTGACCGCATCGCCGGCCAGTTTCGGAACGGGAGCGTTCGAAGCGGCCGAGCCTGCCGCCCTAACCACGGATGCGGGAATGCCGACCTCGTAGGACTGGACCAGAAAGCGCGCGATCGGCTCTTGCAGGCCGCCGAAGAAGATCGCGTCCGGATTGAGATCCTTGATCGTTACCAGATGCGACCGGAAGTCGATTTCCTTTTCCTGCGTCTGAGCCTCGTAGACCGGCTCGACGCCGTAGACATCGCGCATCTGCTGAATGAGGCCCTGGGTTTCGGACATCGCGGCAGCGTCGGAGGCGTAGACGTAGGCGATTTGGTCGCCGACCTTGTCATGCAGGTATTTGGATACGACGCCCTTGTAGTAGCGGGAGGAAATCGGCACGCGGAACACCCAGGCCGAATTCTTTCTCGTGATCTGGTCGTTGGTCGAATGCGGGATGATCTGGGGAACTTCCGCTTGGGCGGTGACATCGACGATCGGCAGCGAAACCGACGAGCAGGTCGATCCGATTATCAAGTGGACGTTGTCTTGATACGCGAATTTGTTTGCGTTGGCGACGCCCTTGTCCGACTTGCATTCGTCGTTGAGCAGAATGAGCTTGACCGTGTGGCCGTTGATGCCGCCGCTTTCGTTGATGGCGGCGAATTCGTCCTGCATCATTTCACCGTATTTCTGGCCGTTTTCGGAGATCATCCGCATCGTCGCTCCGATGCGAATTTCGCCCGCCCAGGCGGATCCGGCAGCGAGTACGCCCGCAATTACTAGGCAATTAAGTGATTTCTTCATTTTACAACCTCCTATTTGAGAAGAAACTATGATTTAGGCCTTCGATTTTGCCAATTGCCCGAGAAGGCCGGTCGGCTTGATGACCAGCACTGCGATCAACAAGAGAAACGCGTAGATGTCCTTGTGGCTGCCGGAAATATAGGCTGCGCCGAGAGTTTCGAAAATTCCAACCATGAGACCGCCCAGAATGGCGCCCGGCAGCGATCCGAAGCCGCCAACCACGGCCGCGGCGAACGCCTTGATCAGAATCAGGTATCCCATTTCCACCTGAACGTAGTTAATCGGCCCGATCAGCACGCCGCCGACCGCCGCAAGCCCGCAGGCCAGTCCGAAAATCAGGGAAATCATCAGCGGCACGTTGATGCCCATCAAGTAGGCGATGTCCTTGTTCGCGGCGACGGCGCGAATAGCCAGTCCAGCTTTCGTGTGCTTGAGAAAAAAGTGCAGCACCGCCATCAGCGTGACGGAAACGCACAAAATCCAAAGATAGGATTTCGGCAGGTTGACCGTTCCGATTTTCAGCGGCGTGCCGAAATCCACTTGAATCGCGTGGCCCTCGGCCCCCCAAATCAGGAACGCGACGTTCTGCAGGATGATCGCCATTCCGAAACCGCAGATGATCATGCCCATGCCCGCCACGGTATAGCCGCCGCCCTTCGACGTAAGGCGCCGGTAAAAGACGCGCTCGACAAAAACGCCCATCAGACCCGCGAATATCATCGCCAGAAAAATAGAGATCGGATAGTTGAGGCCGCTGTCGTTGACGAGCACCAGGCCGAAGAACGCGCCGAACATGACGAATTCGCCGTGAGCGAAATGCACGATGTCCAATCCGGAATAGATCAGCGAGATGCCGAGCGCTACGATCGCGTAGACCAAGCCGATCGAGAACCCGACGACGAGGAAGTCGACGATCATAGTTCGCCGGCCGATTCTACGACCGTTCCGCCGAGATAGGCGTGGCGGACATTCTCATCGTGGATCATATCTGCTGCATTCCCCTCGATATGTATTCGCCCGTCGTGAATTACGTAGCCGTACTCGGCTAGAAGAAGGGCCATTCTAACGTTTTGCTCCACGATCAGAATCGTTGTTCCCAGCTCAGCCCTGATTTTGTTAATCTGCCGGAAAATGTCCAGAACCACAAGAGGAGCGAGCGCCGCGGACGGCTCGTCGAGCATGATCATTTTCGGCGCGGCCATTAGTCCGCGTCCGATGACGAGCATCTGTATCTGCCCGCCGGACAGCAGCCCCGCCATTTGCTTGCGCCGCTCCCTGAGGATCGGAAAAAATTCGTAGATGCGCTCGAGGTCTTCCTTGATTTTGGCCCGATCGCTCCTGCTGTGCGCTCCGAGCTTCAAGTTCTCTTCGACCGTGAGCCCCGGGTAGGAATCCTTCCCCTGGGTAACTTGAACCAGCCCCGCCTTGACGATTTCGTTTGGCCTCCGATTGTGAATAGGCTTGCCGTTGAATTCGATTGACCCGGACCATACGCGCAAAAGTCCTGAAATGGCTTTCAGAAGCGTGGACTTGCCGGTGCCGTTTCCGCCAAGGAGCGCGACGATTCCTCCATCTGGTACGTGCAAGTCGATACCGCGAAGAATCTGCAGCCGACCGTAGCCGGTTTCAACTCCTTGAATTTTCAGCATGCGAGCTCCCTTGAGCGCAGCCGACTCGCGAATTCCGGCTGCGGCGAAACATCAGGCAGTAGCTCAATGAGATCGAGTTTGTCAATAGCGTTCTGCCGCGAGGAAACCGGACGCCCTCGAAACTTCCATTCGGCGGCTTGCCAATATTTATAGCAGGGAGTTTCCGTTCGCCGCGAGCGTTGGAGGCGCTGCGAGCGCAAAGGCGGCGATCGGGCCCGATTTTACGCCGTTCCCATGCATTGCAGCGATTGGCGCGGATCTCACTTTTCGGATTGTCCCGCCGGAACCGGCGGACCTTCCAATCGAGGAAATCCGCCCGACCAAGATTTGCGGCTTAGGATTTTAGCGAAGGCGAATCTCGCCTGTCCGACCGGAATTCGGGGACTTCGGGACATTGCAATTCGATTCGGCAATTCGACGAATTCGTTCGAGCGGGGCGGGCTGCCCCCATTCCGTTCGAAACGCCTATGGATGTGCGCGGGCGGAGTTTGCCAGCCGCGCGCATTGCCTCCGCGGGAGTGACGAGTTGCATCGAATCTTGAATTGCCGGGCAGCGATCGGACAACAGCTGTCCACCTTCGACGAGGCATTTGCCGGTAGCTGAAAGCCCTGAGCGAAGGAATAACGTCGGCAGGCATCGGGCTGCTCAGCCGAGGTTTGAACGTAGATTCGCTGCTGCTGCAAAAAAGTCCCGTTCGATGAATTCTATGGTTCGAAGACAGGGAAAGTCCTATCCGATAATCGCTTTGCTCGATCTTTTGCCGGAAACCGACGTATTCGGTCGCGCGAGTCCGATGCCATGCGTTCGATACGATACGGTATTGATTTCCGCTTCGAAATCGCGGTGGTCCGGTCGGATGCCTTTTGCGAATTGCACGGGGATCGCACTGGAGATCTTGCGTCCCAAGACATGTCAATAGGTTGCGCGTCCTCCGGTTACATCGAATACTTGGCCGGTTGTGAACGAACAGCGCGGGCTGGCGGCCCACGCCGTCATATCGGCGATTTCCTCGACCGAGCATAGGCGGTTCATCGGAACCTTGCTTCGCTTGTCGGCGATATAGTCCGCGGTCATGCCCTTCATAAGGTCGGTGGCGGTCATGGAAGGCGCAACGCAGTTGACCAATATGTCCGATGGCTGAAGCTCGCGGGCCAATCCCTTCGCGAATCCGATAGCTCCCGCTTTCGCCGCGCCGTAGGCGCATGCGCCGGGATTGCCCTCCTTGCCGGCGACAGAGGCGATAATGACAACGCGACCGAAACCCGTCGTGCGCATGTGCCTTACGCCCGCCATCACGGTAATGAACACGCCGGTCAGATCGACTTCTATCACGCTGTTCCACTCTTCAAGCGCGTATTCCCAAGCTGGCTTGGTCGGCCCGTTAATGCCGGCATTGGCGATAAGTATGGATACGTTGCCAAGAGCCGCAAGACTCTGGTCGAATGCATTGGCGACGGAAATCTCGCTAGTAACGTCAGCTTCTATCCAATGGCTAAAAGACGGATCATTCCTGACGGGAGTCGGGTCCGCATCCCAACAGGAAACTCTTGCTCCAAGCTCGGCGAGCCGTCGAGAAATCGCCAAGCCAATGCCTCGCGCCGCGCCTGTTACGATCGCGGTTTGGCCTTCAAGTTCAAAACTCATGGTTCAGGTCTCGTTGGGCACCCATTGGAGGATGTGCTTTGCCGCCGCCACGATTTCGCCGTCTTGGTTCGTTACCCTTATGTCAGCAACCGATCTTCGCCTTTCGGGTTCCAATTTCTCGACCTCGTAGTGAACGGTAATAGTGTCCCCGAGAAAGACGGGCCGTATAAATCGCACTCTGTCGTAACCGGCCGAAACAGCGGTTTCGTCAGCGAACCGAGTATGAGAAATCGCTAGCGTCGAGGCCGTCGACATATACCCGACGAGAAGGGCGCCGTGCGCCATGCGTTTTCCGAAGCTCGATTTCCGCATATAGGATTCATCGACGTGATTAGGCGACAAATCGCCCGTAATGCCCGCAAACATGTAGACGTCGGATTCCGAAACAGTTTTCGAAAATGTCGCTGTTTCACCGATTGCAACATGGAATTCGCTCATTTCAATACTCCGTTCCTTGTCTGCTTTCCGCGGCGGATGGCTTGCCCGAGGCTTTCGGGAATTCGACTTCTTGCCGACATGTTCAGCCGGTTCATTCGCGTAATTCGACGATGCGGATACGGATCGCCGACCGGAGTCCCGGATTCAACGCTTCGCCGTCCTTTTAGTTTCAGCGGCCATAGCTGAAAAGGCTTCCAGGCGAGGAATCGACGCGGTCTTACGAAAATTTATCGATTGTACGACGGGTTTGCCGGTATCCAATCGGCGGCGTATCGCGGGGAAACAAACGAAAGTCCCGGCGCCCCGGCATTTCTCCGCCATTCTTTGGCGCCGAGAGGACGAATGGGATTGTTTCGATGGGACCGCAAGCGCGCTCGACGAACGCTGTCCGCAGGATCAACCGACTTGCCGGCTGAGCCGCGCCGATTTACAATGTGGCTCCGCTTCTCTCAGGGGGCGATACCGGCGCCGCGGACGAGAACGCCGATAGCCCTGCAGTCCCCAAATTGCAATCGGAACGCCCGTGCGGGCGGCGTTTCTTCAAAAAATTTTCCTGACTACTAGCCTGATTAAATGAATTTTATGCGAACATAACTCGCAAGTCAGGAACATTAAGAGTATAAACAGGGGTGCGGAAAAAGCACTCCGTGAGAATCCATGGCGAAGAGAAACCTAGTCCAGTTCCAGAAAGGAATGAGCATCACAATGTTCCTGGAGGACTTCGGCACGGAGGAGAAATGCGCCGAAGCGCTGGCGAAGCTGCGATGGCCCTCCGGATTCAATTGCCCCTCCTGCGGCTGCGCGAAGCACTGCCGGCTCGAGCATAGGGACCTGCGGCAGTGCGCCGGGTGCGGGCGACAGACGTCTGTCACCGCCGAAACGCTGTTGGAGCACACGAAGCTTCCGCTCTCGACCTGGTTCCAGGCCATTTTCCTGATTACGCAGGGCAAGAAGGGCATTTCGGCGATGGATCTCATGCGCAAGATCGGCGTGTCCTACAACGCGGTCTGGCGCATGAAGCACAAGATCATGCAGGCGATGATGTAGCGCGAGGACGAGAAGCCGCTCGCGGGCCAGGTCCAGGTCGACGACGTGCATCTCGGCGGGGTCCGGGAAGGCAAACGGGCGCGCGGGGCGGAAGGGAAGACTCCGTTCGTGGCGGCCCTGGAGACGACGGAGGATTGGCTGCCGCACAGGATCAAGCTCCAGGTGGTGGCCGGCTTCCGCCTGAAGGCGATCGAGAGCTGGTGCCGCCGGAGCGTCGCCCGGGAAGCAAGGTCAACAGCGACGGCCTGCACTGCTTCGGCGCGGTTGCCACCGCCGGCTGCCTGCACGCCCCGGTCGTTACCGGCGGCGGGAAGGTTTCCGTTCGCGTCAAGGAATTCGTCTGGCTGAACACCGTCATCGGCAACGCCGAGACGGCGCTTCGGAGCACCCACCATTCCATGAAGGGCAAGTACGCGCAGCGATACCTGAGCGAGTTCGAGTACCGGTTCAACCGCCGCTACGACCTGCCGAGCATGGTGCCGCGCTTCGCCTAAGCGGCGGCCCGCACGCCGCCGATCCCGGAGAAGCTGCTCCGCAAGGGACCGCCGGGCGGCTTGAAGGCTAGCGGCGCGCTACAGCCGCTGAATCCG
The DNA here is from genome assembly GCA_002238565.1 of Albidovulum sp. bin36. GTDB lineage: Bacteria > Pseudomonadota > Alphaproteobacteria > Rhodobacterales > Rhodobacteraceae > JAPPFL01. The sequence continues at coordinate 21,014 of MPMP01000003.1, read as the reverse complement.
GGGCGCCTCGGCGGGACCGGCCCGCCAACTCACTCCTGAAGACCGCGAATCCGCCCGGACGATGCGCCCGGCCGCGCTCCCGGGCGCCGTATCGGCGGATCCGGTCTCGAAAAAGCTTTCCGTACTAGGCTATCCAGGATTTCAGGCGGTGAATCCGCGAGCGGCGCGGCCAAAATTCAACTTACTCAGAATAGTAATCAGGAAAAGTTAAGAGTTTTTTGACCGAGCACTAATTAGGGAAATGGACCCAACTGCAAGTTAGGCATCTTTACCGTCGCGTGGTGTTGCTCCACTGCCAATTTTGGCACAATCGTCGCCAAGTCGGAGTGATATCCAACCGTTGTTCTCTGTGTTTGAGCTTGCATTAGCTTCCAACACCACATGATTGCGCTCGATTTCGCGGTGAAACCGCTCCGGCAGGCGCGCCCAGTCGCGTGCCTCGACGAGGAAGGGGATGGTCGACTCCCGCACCGCCTCCTCGAAGTCCCCCAGTTGACCAATCGGAATCTCCGAGAGGCCCGGCCCGCGCAGCACCAGGTCGAGGTCGCTGCCGTCGTGGCTCTTCCCGCTTACGCGGCTGCCGTAGGCCCAGACATCGACATCGGGCAGGTACTCCCGCAATAGCGCTTCCAGCACCTCGCGGTGCTTCGGCTGCAGGCGGAGCCGGTCAGCCATCGTCCGCCGCCTCGATCATGGCGGCCAGTGCCTTCGCGTCTGCGACGAAGGCCGGCAGCAGCTTGAGCGTGGCTTCTGCGAAATCCGTGCCGTAGTTGTGCGCTGCGTCATTGCGATTGTCGCGGTAGCGGAGCCAGCGCTCGACCGCCTCGGGCTCTATCAGCCCGTGCCTCGCCGCGTGGCGGAAGAGGTCCTTGAAGGCGAGGCGGTCCGCCTGCCGGTTGCTGGCGAAGAAGGCCGCGAGGCGCTTGCGCAGCAGCTTGCCGCTCTGCTCCAGAACCAGCTCGAACTCCTTGACGCAGGCGGCGCGGTAGATGTCGTAGAGGATGTCGTTTGCCTCCTTGTGCGTCTCGATCTCCCCCAGCGCGGTCTCCAGCGTCTGGATGCAGCGCCGCAGGAAGGTGGTGTCGATGCTCATGATCCGCCGTCTCCAAATCCCAGCACTTCGAGGTTGGCGGCGATGGCCTTGTCCAGCCGCACGCCTTCGGCCTGCTGCACGCGCAGTTGCTTGACGAGGCGCGTCATCTTGTCCTCGAAGGGCTCGCCGTCATCCTCTTGCGGCGCCGCGCCGACATAGCGGCCGGTAGTGAGCACGTGGCCGTGCTTGCGGACCTCCTCCAGCGCTGCACTCTTGCAGATGCCGGGCACGTCGGCGTAGGCGCCCTTCTCGCCGCTGCCGGACTGCGGCACTCGTGATCTTCCTCGTGCCATACGACTCCCTTTATGCCCTCGGAGCTCTACCACAAATGGCGGGAGTCCGACCTTAGAGCTTGAATCAAAATACCACATATTGTCGGTTTTTGTGGTAATATTTGTAACTTGTCCAATATATAGATAATTTGCCGACTTTAGGAACAAACTCTTAGGCTTCCTAGTCTCTCAGAGCTCAGAACAGTTCACCTGCAACCGAGACGGCTAGACTATGCTGTTTTGGCGCGGCTGCCTGAGTGGGTGGCTGGTATATGAAGTCGGGCCTTTTCGCCAGGACAAGCCGCACCTTCTCGGTCTCGCCACATGAAGTCGACTTGGAGCTCAAGTCTGAGGCGCTGTGCAGCGATCACGAGCGCTCCACATGCATTGTTCGCGGACAGCCGCTGAACCCAAACGTTGATCTCGGCAATATGCCGGTAGCCCTCATCTTCCTTACAGCCTTGCACCATGTTCACGCGGAAGAGTCGGTGCAACTCGTCAAGGTCCCTGAGTTGCTTCATTGCACGGATCAGGAGCTTATCGAGTAACAAGTTCCAGTTCGCTTTGGTAACACGTTGTCCGTCTAGCGAAGCATCCAAAACCTTGGTATGCGTTAGGTTCGGTAAATTTAGAGGGTCAACGAGATGCTCCGAGGTAGACGAGTTTTCTCCAAGTGAAGCAACACCCTTGCCATGATTCTCCAGCGCGTCCAAAGCTCGATTGACGACCGTGTCTGTCGTGTCCACAAGCGGCCTCGCATGGCGCTGAAGCCGCTCAAAGGTCGATTGCTCAATGGAAATGTCGGGCATAGCGTCCTCTAGTAATCCGTACGAGAAAATGAAAATATAGAGGACATGTCAACCCTCGCGCCCCAAGCTCACCGTGAACCCGTGATTGAGGTATTCGGTGGGCGTCTCGGCTGGCGCCCGCACGTCTAGACATCGCTGGCGGCGTGGGCATGCCCGCCAACAGCTCGCTCTTCGCCATCCCCGGGAAGCGCCGTACCCGTTGGACGAACACCCAGTCCTGCCGGGATCGAAAGCCTAGCAGTGTTATATGCGTGGATTCCGGGAACCCGAGCTCGCGCACCATGCCCGCCAGGGTGGGGCTCAGGCATTCGTCGATCAGAAGCTTCACTGGGTCGAAGACAACTCATCGAGGGCGATCTCGCTCGACACGGACGACTCTCGTGCGCGCCAGAAGGGCTCCCGGCGCGGACGACCCCGCCGCGGATAGGCCCGGGCATAGAAGGTGGCAAGCTCGATCTGCGCTTCAGAAAGGTGAAACAGTTCAATGAAGACGGTTCTCGAAGAAGTTGCGAGCGACACCGTAGACGCGATGCACGCGCAGCGCCGCGTCGATGATAGGGAACAGCGTCTGAAGGCGCTTTACGCCGCGATCGCGAAATGGTTGCCGGCCGATTGGAATGCCCATTCGGGTGAACCGGTGCTCATGCACGAGAAGATGATGCAGGAGTTCGGCTTGACGAACCTGCGCCCTCCGGGCGTCGAAGGCACCTAATCGCGCAGCGATATTCATGGGGGAATCGGCGCCGCCACGGCGATTGAGTGGCGGGAAGTGCGGACACTGCCATGCGCCGCAGTGTCGAGCGCAGTGACGGCGATTTCGTCGTGAGCGCCGGCACGAAGATCGGCACGAGTGCCGGAGGCCGCGCGCCGGGCGATGCGTTGCAGCGGTGGACCGGGATGCCGAGTTGCCGAGCGCGGTCGACGAGGTTGTCGGTGATGCCGGAGCCGGGGAAGGCGATGACGCCCTTCGGCAGCAGGTTCAGCAGCTCCTCGTTGCGGCGGAATGGGGCGGCCCGTCCGTGGCCTATAAATACTCCTTGATTAACTCGAACATAAATTTGCCTGATTGCTATTCTGAGTATGTTGAATTTTGGCCGCGCCGCTCCCGCCGAGGCGCCCCGGATTCAGCGGCTGCAGCGCGCCGCTAGCCTTCAAGCCGCCCGGCGGTCCCCTTGCGGAGCAGCTTCTCCGGGATCGGCGGCGTGCGAGCCGCCGCCCAGGCGAAGGCGAGGCACCATGCTCGGCAGGTCGTAGCGGCGGTTGAACCGGCGCTCGAACTCGCTCAGGTATCGCTGCGCGTACTTGCCCTTCATGGAATGGTGGGTGCTCCGTAGCGCCGTCTCGGCGTTGCCGATGACGGTGTTCAGCCAGACGAATTCCTTGACGCGAACGGAAGCCTTCCCGCCGACGGCAACGACCGGGGCGTGCACGCAGCCGGCGGTGGCAACCGCTCCGAAGCAGTGCAGGCCGTCGCTGTAGACCTTGCATCCCGGGGCGACGTTCCGGCGGCGCCAGCTCTCGATCGCCTTCAGGCGGAAGCCGGCCACCACCTGGAGCTTGATCCTGTGCGGCAGCCAATCCTCCGTCGTCTCCAGGGCTGCCACGAACGGCGTCTTCCCTTCCGCCCCGCGCCCCCGTTTGCCTTCCCGGGCCCCGCCGAGATACACGTCGTCCACTTGGACCAGGCCCGCGAGCGGCTACTCGTCCTCGCGCCCCATCATCGCCTGCATGATCTTGTGCTTCATGCGCCAGGCCGCTTTAAAGGACACGCCGATCTTGCGCATGAGATCCATCGCCGAAATGCCCTTCTTGCCCTGCGTAATCAGGAAAATAGCCAGGAACCAGGTCGAGAGCGGATGTTTGTCGCCCGCACCCGGCGCACTGCCGCAGGTACCTGTGCTCGATCCGGCAGCGCTTCGCGCAGCCGCAGGAGGGGCATTTGAATCCCGATGGCCATCGCAGCTTCGCCAGTGCTTCGGCGCATTTCTCCTCCGTACCGAAGTCCTCCAGGAACATTGTTATGCTCATTCCTTTCTGGAACTGGACTAGGTTTCTCCTCGCCATGGATTCTCCCGGAGTGCTTGTTCCGCACCCCTGCTTCGTTTCGCCGAGCGATCGAAGACCGCGAGGTGGCCGGCGGTTGCGCCGCACCGATCCATGTAGCGCACCGTCTGCATCAAGCCTTCGGCGATCGTCGCCTCGAGGCTCTTATGGCGCAACTTGCATTCCTCGACGAAAAACTGCGTGTCGCGTCCCGCTGGCCGGCGGATAAGCAAATCGGCGCGCATCTTGCCGAGTCCGTATTCCCTTTCAATCGAACCGCCTCCGCTGATCGCGCGCTGAAGAAACGCCTGAAGCAGCAATTGACACCCGGCCTCGCTATAGGCAAATCTTTTTGTCCATATCTCCGAGTTCTCGCGGAAGAACTGCTGGAAATCGCCGATCAGGCGAAGCATGTCTAGTCCGCCCCTGCCATTGACGTAAGTCGACCGGTCCACGGCTAGCTCATCCTGGGCAGAATCGGTCAGAACCCTCGGGATGACGTCCGCATAGATTGGATTGGCGTTACGTAGCGGAGGGTTCTGAGCCACAAGACCCAGATCCCGGATATATTTTTCTTGTCTTCCGACGAAGAATTGCCGACCTCGCCGCCGACGAGAAACGGGCCGACGACTCGGAGAACGCGATCCTCCTGAAGCTTGTCGGTTGGTTGATCCAGATTAGAAGCGTGGCGCAAGATCAAGGCTTCGCGAGCGGATAATTCATCGGCGAGCTCGATTGAATTCGAACGGTCAGGTTCGCCTTGCCCTTCGAAACAGATTTCCCAGGCGAGCGCATTGACGAGCCGAGGCTTCGGAGCGCACCCTGGCCATGTTTTCGCAACGTTGCTATGCGTTTAAGAAATCCCGCGACGTACGGCGTCGGCTATCGAAGCCGCGCACGGAATGCCGCCCGCCCGCAGTTCACGAGTTTGTTTGGAATAAGGGCCGCGGCTCGCACTTTACTGGGACGGAGAGTTCGTAACCGCCGTCCGCAGCCTTGCCAGCGTTTCTTCGCGGCATGTCAGGGTATCCGCAGCATGCGCAAGCATCCGCATGAACCGAACGTCTAGCTTGTATTCTTTGAGCCGACGGTCGAACCGCTTCCGCGTCTTGGTGCAGACGAGGACGTAGGGCCGACCTTTTCTCTCAGTATGGAAGTCCATGTCAATGCCCGCTCTATCGCACGAACTGCGAATGTGCGAACGGTTGCCTTGCGCCGTTGGAAGGCGCAGAATCCTGCTATCGGGGTCGGCGCAGAAGCGCCTGATTTCTTGGCACAGAGAGCACTTGCAGTTTAATTCTGAAACGGGAGTAACCCAGTCGGCGGGCGGTGTCGGGGGATCCTCGCTTCGGGCGAGCAGCGTCTTTGCCGACAGATCCCAGAACGATTGCATCGCCGCGCTCCGGCCCGCTTCCTCCGGCTGGTCTCGAACCAGCAGATCGAGCAGCTTCGGGACGGTTCGTTCCGGTTCAACGATCGCGGGCGATTCAAGCAAGAACGAGGTGGCTTGTTCCGTCCTGTCTTCGAGTTCGTTTCGCCAAATAAAAGTGAAGTAATTTGCGAGCGTATCGGCTTCGAGAGGTGTAGGTTTGCGGCGGTAAAAATATCCGTGTCGTGCATTCTCCTCCTCCTTTTGTTGCCCGTAAACCGCCACTTCGCCCGCTAATGCGACTGCTATGTCCTCAAGCGCTCCGCGCCATCCGGAATCCGGGCCGTTGTCGAGTTTTTGGGAAAGTTTCAAGGCGAGATCGACGACGGAATCCGGGTTGCTGGAAAAGTTCTTTTCGACTAGCTCCCTGATCGCGCTCTGAATGGGGCCGGTAGGGCCGAGCAGCCGAGAGGTAGATATAATGGCGCTGTTCAGTTCCGGGGAGTAATTCGGCTGCGCTTGTTCGAAAAGGAAGCGACCGGCCGTTTCGGGACGGGCGGTCTTGCAAATCAACTTCAGCGCGCTGGCCGTCGCCTCTCCCCAATCTCTTTGGACATGACCGTATTGGTCTTTCGGACTCGGCCAATGCGCTGCGGCGCTTTCCGCCAATGTTTCGATAGTCGCGAATGTCGCCTCGCCTTTTTTCCGGCATTCTAGCTGGCTTTTGAGGAACGATGCCAGCGACTTCGCCCCTGACGCGGCAATCGCGCGGGAGGACCGCTCGGCCGGCCAAATAACGAGGGCCGCGCGAAGATAGAGACGGTCGATCGACGCTCCCTCGTTTCCGCTGGCCTCGGTTAGGTTTACTTCGTCCGGCTTCATATAGTCGAGCCGACCCGTCGGTATCAATTCTTTTTCGTTCAGCTGCATTTTGCCGAACTCGGCGGGCTTGCCTTCCCGCCCAATCCAGTTGTCCAGATGCGAGTCCCAATCGAAAATTTCAATGACTTCGTAGTCATTTTCATCGGGGTCATCGACTTCATCGTGATAGCCGAAGTAATCGACGGACGCTGATTCCGAAACGTGAAGGATCGCGGCGTGCACGAGGCATCCGGCACTATCCGCAGCTTCCGTCAAAACTCTGCAGTGAGCTGCATCCACGTTCTTAAGCGTATCGAAGGAAAGTCCGGCCTCGCTGTAGTCGTGCTCAAGCAGCCAAACGACCTTGCTCGGAGCATCCTTCTTGCTATCGTCGAAAGCCGCCTTGAGTTCGTCCGCCATAGTCTCCGCATGCGCCGAGAAATCGGGCGCCTTCAAGGACTCGCGGCGACCGGGCATGCGAATCAGATTGTAGACGAGGCATATGCGGTAGCCGTCCGTGATCGGTCGAATCTCATGTTCACAATCGGCATAAAAGGCGGCGAAGTTCAATTCGGACGGGTCTTCCGACCGCATGTCGATCACCGTTTCGCGCCCGTGGTGGCGAACGACCAATTCACCTCCCGCACTCGATCCCGGCAGCGCGAGAACCAAAGTCGCCAGCATTCCGTCAACCTTCTCGGTATCTCGGTGCGGGGCGAAAAATCCTCCGGGCTCATAGACCAGCAGCTTGTACAGATCAGCGTACACCGAGTCTTCAGGACAGCCGAGATCATTGCTGGCGCTGCGAACAATTTCGTTCAGCGTATCCGTCCATGTGGCTCCGCCCAAACTCATCCTCTCGGGCTCAATCTGGCCGCAGTCGCGAACCGACCGGTCATACACCGTATCCTGACCGCGACCAAACGGCGCCGCCTTGGCCTTTGCTTTCAATATCTCTGCCTGGAAAGAAGGAACAGGGAACGAGATTAACCCGACTCCTTCGACCTCTAGGCGAGGCATGGGAATGTTTCTCCTTCCCGAAGCAACATATTCGCCCGGACGGTCAATTGTCTCGAAGATCTCTCCGAGTAGAGCCAGTTCCGGATTGCTTTCGAGGACCTTTGCCACGCCTTCTTGTTCATCGAAATTCATTTTCGTCCCTCATGACCGCTAAGATTGCCCGATGCGTACAATCCGATTCACTAAACAAATTTGCATGCGGAACACAACTTTTTTCGCTCAAGGGCGTAGCCCGAACTTGTTGCAAAGCGGTGCGAGAAAATATTCCTAGCGAAGCCAGCGCCGCAGCGCGTCGGTAGTCCCTTGCGAAAGTAATTTGATACTCGCGGCAGCCGGGGCAATGGCTTCAAGCCGCCGAATCCGGGGTCGCGAACTTGCGCCTCCGCACGCTCCGCCTTGGTCGCGGGCCGGCAAGCTTTGCGAATGCCTCTGCCGCTCGATGGCGGCATCTGGCCTTCAGTTCCCGATCAATTCCGGAAGGCACAACCGCGCAGGCTAAGTCTGTCGACCGGTGCCAATCAAGCGGATCTAGCTCGGTCAAGGGAAGATCGAGATCTATGCAGTCGCCAAATTGAATTCGCGATCTCGCCGGAGTTCCGGAGTTCAAGCCAACGCAATTGAAAGTTCCGTGCCTGATTCTGTTGTTTCACCGATAGGCAATGCTTGGATTTTAAAAGTGCGAATCCGCAGCGAATCGGAGGGTTGCCGCCGCATGCGCTCGCCATTTGCCGAAAAGGGCGAGGAGGGCATCCCGGTAATTGATAGCTCGCGAGACGCGGCGCCATGCAGGCGATGAATCCGCGCGCCGCAGTTCGCTTTCGCCGCGTACATGCCGGGCCAGCGAGAAATTTCCGCGAGTTTCGGAAAGCCGATTCAAGCGAATCGCGAGGGATTCTACGGCTAGCAAGGCTGGCTGCTGAGGAATCCGTGCGGCGCGAATCGAAATTCGTGTCGAAGGCGTGACGACGTTACAATGCCGAAAGCCGAACAACCGAATTTCCGGCTTCTTCCGGCGGCCTTCGGCGGCTTGCTCACGAAATTTTAACCGCACAACCTCGCGGCGGGGTGTATCTCAAACTTGTTGAAAAGCGATGCAAGAAAGTATTCCCATAGCAGCGCGCCTCTTTATGTGTTGGAAGGTCGGAATCTCCCATTCGACCCAATCAACCATTTTGGGCTACACCCCTCGCGGCGAAATTACTTGTGCGCTTCGAAAAATTCATCTAAGGACTATGAACAATTGCATACGGTTGGCTCGACTGTTTCATTGAGACGGGAGTTTCGGCAGATGCCATGTCGCCGAAACCAAGGAGTCCTCCCGTGAATACGACCGAAAACCCGCAAAACGCTCTGTTTCAGATGATGTTCGCTGACGAACGGGTAATCTCCCCTTTCTTGGACGAATTCTTGCCCGAAGCTTTGTCAAGCCGCCTGGATAGGGATGTTCGTCCGGACCGCGTTGAAGGCACTTTCGTGGACGAGGAAAACGAGGGGAGCCGGAGCGATGCGCTTTTTCGAGTGCAGCTCCTGTCGGGGAAGTCCCTATTGGTCTATATCATATGGGAACGCGCATTCGGCACAGGCTTCAATTCGACGATGTCGGTATTGACGTCCATGACAAGGATTTGGGAGGTCGAGGTGTACGGGGAGGCGGCGACAAGTGACTTGATGCCACTGATTTTTCCTTTGGTCCTATGTAATAGCTCGTCCCGTGAAAGCGAGCTGCCTAGCAATGGAAATTCTGTTCGAGATTCGCGCAGTGAGCGTAGCGGCGTCCGCGCGCAAGAATTCGGCAAGAATGCGGAGGCGATCGTGTCGATCTGCAACGAGCACCTTCCGGAATTCCAAGACCTGTCGGTAGACGGAATTTCCAATACTCGCGAACTGCAGCTGGCTTTGCTGCATCAATTTTTTTACTCACGCGAAGACTTAAATTAGTTTGGAGAGTAAACTCCCCGGACGGCGGGCGGGCGGACTGGAAGGCCGGGCAGAACGACTTCTGAAGCATCTCGATAACAAATTCGGACCGATCAAATTTTTCGAGTGCATGATGCGTAGGGCGGGTAAAATTATGCGATCGGCGTCAAACAGCGACCGCTTCTTGCCAAAGCTGCTTCAATCTCAAATTGCGAACGCGGCGGACGCGAAGTCGAATCAATTCTTGCGGGAGGGCAGGCGGCCGAAATCCGGCGCGGAGGTATCCTGCCCGGCATCGACAATTCCGCGCCTGATCTCGCGGGTCCGCGAAAAATATTCGTGAAGGTGCTCCCCGTCGCCGGTCCGAATAGCGCGCTGCAGGGCAAATAGCTCTTCGGTGAATCTGCCGAGTATCTCGATGGTGGCATCGCGGTTGCCTAGGAAAACGTCGCGCCACATGGTCGGATCCGAAGCGGCGATGCGCGTGAAGTCCCGGAATCCGGCGGCGGAGTACTTGACGACTTCCGAATTCGTGACCCTTTTGATGTGATCGGCCAGCCCCACCATCGTGTAGGCGATCAGGTGGGGCGCATGCGAGGTTACGGCCAGCACCAGGTCGTGGTGGTCAGGATCCATGATTTCGGTGCTGGCTCCCATCGCCGTCCATAGGGAAATCAGCCGAGAAAGCGCGGCCTCGTCCACGTCCTTGGAAGGCGTCAGAAGGCACCAGCGGTTGTCGAACAATGTCGAAAAGCCGGATTCGGGCCCTGAAAACTCCGTTCCCGCCAAAGGATGAGCGGGTATGAAATGCACGTCGCGAGGAACGAGGCCGCCGACGGATTCGACGACTCGCTTCTTGACGGAGCCCACATCCGTCAGCGTCGCGCCGGTCTCGAGCTCGGGGGCGATTCTTTCGGCCAGTTCGCGAAACGTGCCGACCGGCGTGCACAGCACGACCAGGTCGGCGCCGCGCACGGCTTCTTCCGGGGTGTCGCAAACTTGATCGGCAAGGCCCAGTTCCGCGGCGGTTGTCCTCGTCCGGAGCGATTTCGCATTGCATGCGATTTCGTCCACTAGGCCGCGTTCACGCATGGCGAGCGCCATCGACGAGCCGATAAGCCCCATCCCGATAAGCGCCGCGCGCCGATAGATCGCAGTCATTTTTCGCCCGCCATGAATTCCTCGATCGCGTCGCCGACGGCGCGGCAGCCGCTTTCGTCGCCGACCGAAATGCGAAGGCAGGACGGCAGGTTGTACTTTTCCATGCGACGCACCAGGATGCCGCGAGCGCGCAGGAACGCGTCGCACCGGGAAACCGTATCCGGGTCGGCGAAGCGGGCCAGGATGAAATTGGCCGAAGACGGGTCCGACGGGACGCCGCAGCGGCCGAGCCGGTCCGCGAGCCACCTGCGCCAGCGAGTATTGAGGTCGCGGCAGCGTTTCGTATATTCGACATCGCGCACCGCCGCCTCGGCCGCGGCGAGCGAGGGCGCGGAGACGTTGAAAGGCTCCCGTATCCGATTCATTGCGGCTATCAGGTTTCCCGGTCCGTAGCCGTAGCCCACTCGCAAAGCCGCCAGACCGTAAATTTTAGAAAACGTTCTCGTCATGACGACATTCGCGCAGGATTCGACGAGCTTGGCGCCTCCGTCATAGCCTTCGGCATATTCCGCGTAGGCGCCGTCCAGCACCAGGAGGACCCCGCCCGGAAGTCTGTCGGCCAGGTTTCGCGCTTCGCCGGCTGAAATCATCGTTCCCGTCGGATTGTTGGGATTGGCGATGAGAACGATTCGAGTCCTCGGGCTGCAGGCCGCGAGGATGCTTTCGGAGTCCGTTCGCCGGTTCCGCTCTCTAACCTGCACCGGCTCCGCGCCGACCGCCCTGGCCAGAATCGGGTACATGAGAAAGCCGTGCTCGGTGTATATGATCTCGTCGCCATTTCCGGCGTATGCCTGGCAAACGAGTGCGATCACCTCGTCGGACCCGGCCCCGCAAATCAGATTGCCGGGCGCCAGGCCGTAGACTTCGGCTATCGCTTCGCGAAGCTCGGCGTGATGCGAATCCGGATAGCGGCCGAGTGTTGAAGCCGAAGCGCGATACGCGTCGACGGCCTTTTGGCTCGGCCCGTACGGGTTTTCGTTGGAGCTCAGCTTAAGGACGGCATCGCGCCCCGCAAGGCCGCTCTCGCCCGCCTGGTAGGATTCAATTCCCAAAAGACCCGGCCGCGGCTCGAAGGTGCGGTTCATTGGCTCCTCTTCGGATCAGGAACGAGAGAATTAGCGGCCGGGGAAGCAAATGGCAAGCGAAGGCGGCGCGCGGCGAAGAGAATCTAAAGGAACCTGAAGGGATCTATATCTATTGAAACTCGGACGCCGAATGGAATTTTGAACTGGCTTCGCCATTTTACAAGCGCCGCCTGAAGCGGCGCCGTCTTGGCGGCCTTGACTAGAATCCGGAAGCGAACTTTGCCCCTGATCCTTGCGATCGGCGCCGGCGCGGGCCCGTAGACTTCGGCTCCGACGCGCGACAGTATTCCGGAATTGTCAACCATTTCCGCGGCGAATCCGCTCACTCGGCTTTCGTCGGTTCCCGACACGACGATGCCGGCGAACCTGCCGAATGGCGGCACGCCGGCGACCTCCCTTTCCGCGGCTTCGACGCGGCAGAATCCTTCGTCGTCTCCCGAAAGGATCGCCTGAATAACGGGATGGTCCGGCTGCCAGGTCTGCAAAAGGGCCAAGCCTCGCAAGCCGGATCGCCCGGCTCGTCCCGCGACCTGGTGCATGAGCTGGAAGGTTCGTTCAGCCGCCCGAAGATCGCTTCCGTTGAGCCCGAGGTCGGCATCGATCGCGCCGACAAGCGTAAGCATCGGGAAGTTATGCCCTTTGGCCGCCATCTGGGTTCCGATCACGATATCGGCTTCGCCTTGCGCTATGCTCTCGAGCAATTCCCGGAAAGCGGTAGCCGACGAAACGGAGTCCGAGGACAGCTCCGCAATTCTCGCTTCGGGAAACAATTGCTTGACTTCTTCGTTCAGGCGTTCGACTCCGGGTCCGATCGGCTTGAGCTTGCCCTCTTCCTCGCAGGCGGGGCAAACTGTCGGAATTCCGGTCGTCGCGCCGCATTGATGGCACATCAGCTGGCGCCGGAAGCGGTGCTCGACCATTTTCGCATCGCAGCTCCTGCAACCGATCTGGTGGCCGCAGGCGCGGCATATTGTTACCGGCGCAAATCCCCTGCGATTGAGAAAGAGCAGCGTTTGCTCGCCGATCGCGAGCCTGCTTCGGATTTCGATCGCAAGCGGATCCGAAATCCATCTGCCGCTCTCCAGATTCTCCTGCCGCATGTCGACAGCGGCCATCTCGGGAAGCGCCGCGTCGCGAAACCGCGCGGGCAGATCGAGGCGACGATACTTGCCGGAACGGGCGTTGACCCATGTTTCGAGCGACGGCGTCGCTGAGGCCAGAATGATTTTCGCTCCCGCTATCGACGCGCGAAGAACCGCCATGTCGCGCGCGTTGTAGAGGATGCCGTCGTCCTGCTTGTAGGATATATCGTGCTCTTCGTCGACTACGATCAATCCGAGATCCCTGAACGGCAAATAAAGGGCCGAGCGCGCGCCGACGACTAGCTGGGCCGTGCCTTCCGCGACGCTGCGCCAAACCTTCCTCCGCTGTGCCTGGGTAACCAGCGAATGCCATTCGCCCGGCATCGCGCCGAATTTTTCCCTTACGCGCTTTAGAAATTCCGACGTCAGAGCGATTTCCGGAAGAAGAACGAGCGACTGCCGCCCTCTTTGAATCGCCTCGGATACGGCTTCCAGGTAGACCTCCGTCTTGCCCGAGCCGGTTACGCCCTTTAGCATCGTCGCCAAGAATTCCCCCGCCGCCACGCCCTCTCGCAGCGCTGTAGAGGCGGCCGCTTGCGCTTCGTTCAACTCCATTATCTGGTGATCCGGCTGCAGCGCTGCGATCTCCGGTTCCCGAACGCGCTCCACTCGCTTCAGTGCGCCCGCCTGATGAAGTGACTTTACGACCGACGTCGAAACGCCGGCGCGCTTGGCCAGTTCGCTGAGGGTAAACTGCTCGCCCTTGCAATTGCGGAGCGTTTCGATGACGCGGGCGCGCGCCGGGGTCATTCTTTCGGGCGGCAAGCCGTCGAGCCGGAAGATGCCGACCGTCGCTTTCGACGCGCCAAGATCTGAAGTCCTGGTTGCCAATCTCAGCATCGAGGGCAGGGGAGTGACCGTGTAGGTCGATGCTCGCGACAGGAATTCGCGCATTTCTCGGCGCATTGGCGGAATGTCGAGAATCCTGATGATTGACTTAAGCTTCGAAGGGTCGACGACTCCTTCGCCCGCGCCCCACACGACCCCCATGACTTTGCGCTGGCCGAGCGGCACCTCGACGAATCGCCCGAGCTCGGTTCCGCCCGGCGGCGCCCGATAGTCCAGGCATCCGTCCAGAGGCGCCGTTGTGAGAACCGAAACTAGATCGCCTTCGCGAAATCGCGGTTCGTTGTCGTTGGGTTGCATTGGCATTGACTATTCCATCCGCGTCGCCGTTGCGCTAGCATAGGCGAATTCTTGCGGGCATAAACTAAGCGGGTGGAATAAAACAATGGAACTATTCGTCGATACAGCGGATACGAATGCGATTGCCGAACTGGCGGAGATGGGCCTGATTGACGGCGTGACAACGAACCCGTCGCTAATTATGAAATCCGAACGAGACATTTTCGAAGTCGTGCGGGAAATTTGCGACCTGGTCGAAGGGTTGCCGGTAAGCGCCGAAGTCGTCGCGACCGAAGCGGAATCGATGGTGGCCGAGGGCGTCAGGCTTTCGAAAATAGCCTCGAATGTAGTTGTAAAGGTGCCTTTGACCTGGGACGGGCTGAAGGCGTGCCGAATACTGTCCGGAGACGGCACAAAAGTCAACGTAACGCTTTGCTTTTCCGCGAATCAGGCTCTCTTGGCAGCGAAATCGGGCGCGACCTACATCAGCCCGTTCGTTGGCAGGCTGGACGATATCAACCTGGACGGGATGGAGCTAATTGCGGAAATTGTTGAAATTTACGACAATTACGATTTCGAAACGCAAGTTCTTGCGGCCTCGATTCGAACGGCGAACCACGTTTGCGATGCCGCGAAGATCGGCGCTCATGTCGCGACGGTTCCGCCGGAACTGATTAAGAAACTGGTCCTCCACCCGCTTACGGACAAGGGCCTTGCAAGCTTCCTGGCGGATTGGAAGAAATCCGGCGGCGAAATCCTGAAATAGAGCGACCGGCATTTACCCATGACCGAAGGCAGTCATCGCAAGCCGACTGAATTCTACACTGCGGATATTCGTTCGCGAATCATCTCCGACCCCGGCATAGTTCTCGATGCTCCCGAAGTGCTTGCGGCCGTCGCCGCCGCGGCCGACGTGGATTTCGGCGAAAAAGTCGTCGACATGCGTGAAATCGCGCTCGGGGTGCTCAAGGCGAGACTTGACGGGCAATCGGAGATCCACAGGAAGGTGATCGCGGCGACGTACGAAAACCATGTCGGCACTCAGAACTTGCACCGGGCCGTCCTGACGTTGCTGGAGCAGGAAAACCTAGACTCCCTGCTGAAGGCGCTGCGAGACGAAATTCCCGAGTGCCTGCGAGTCGACGTGGTCAGGCTGGCTGTCGAGGTGGCAGGCGAAGCAAGCCCCGGCGGGCAGGATTCCGTTGGCAAGAATATCGGCGACGCGGTTGTCTTTTGCCCCGTCGGATCGGTTCGCGACTACATCAACCGCAAGCCCGACGGCTTGAATCCCGTGGCGGAGCTCCGGCAGATAGAGCGGGGCGCGGACGAAATCTACGGCGAAGTCGGAACTCTGATTCGCTCTGAAGCCCTCTTGCGCCTGTCGCCGTCCGCGGTCGGCATCCCGGATTATGCCTGGCAGAAGCGCATCGGCGGTGCGCCGACCGCCCGGGAATCGAACGCGGCGGGCGACGCCTGGCTTCTGGCGCTCGGATCCCGGGATCCGGAGAAATTCAAATCGGGCATGGGAACCGACTTGATTACTTTCTTCGGCGAAGTGCTAATGCGCGTGCTCGGAAGATGGCTGCGAAGCTAGTTGCTCCGAAAAGCCGAACGAAAGAATCGCGGGGAATCGGAATCTTGCCGCCTCAAGCCGCGACTTCGAACGAATGCCGGATTTCCAAGGCGGTTTAGCGGTTCCGATCTAAATCGCCGCATCCGGAGCAGCCGAAATCCAGCGACAGGGATTCGCGCCTATCGGACTGTCTGCATTCATTGATCGTGTGCATGGGATGCCGTGTTGCGACAGGCGCCGATTCAATCGGCAATTCGGCCCGCGCGGCGGATTCAGCTTCGTTCTCCCGCGTCGGCATCTGCGGTCGATGTCTTGCTTGACAGACTTCGCCGTCCTGTGCGATCATTGCTCCAAAGAATAATTGAGCAGGCGCATCGAGGAAATAGAATAGCGAGCGCGGCGCGCCAGGCGTCGCCGCCGAATTCAATTCGGGTCGGCGAGCGCGCTTGCATTCGCGAAGCTCGACGGATTGCGCAGCGAATTCGCGAGGCGGGGCGGCTATGGCTAATTTTCCGGAGGCGACGCGAAGTCTCCTGTCGGAATGGCTGGCGGAACTTTCGGCGGTGCGAGGGGTTTCCGCGAATACGATCGCGTCCTACAGGCGCGATATCGAAGGCTTTTTTTCGTTTCTATCCGGCTACTGGGAAGGCGCGGCGGCGCCGGAAAACCTGAAGAAGGTCGGCATTACGGACATGCGGGCCTGGATGGCTCACCGCCGCGACCGCGGCTTGTCGTCTCGTTCGCTTTCGCGGTCGCTGTCGGCGGTAAAAAATTTCTATCGCTGGTTCGCCGATCGGTCCGAATTCGACCCGGAAGCCGTTCTCGCCACGCGGTCGCCGAAAACCCAGCGTCGCCTGCCGCGGCCGCTGTCGAAAGCAGCCGCAAAATCCGTGATCGACATCGTCGGGAACTCAACTCCAGGCGAGTGGATCGCAGCTCGGGACGCGGCCGTCTTTACTTTGATGTACGGCTGCGGGCTTCGCGTTTCGGAAGCGCTTTCGCTTACCTGCGACTCTCTGCCGATCGGCGACACGATTCTAATTCGCGGCAAGGGCGGCAAGGAGCGCGTGGTGCCGGTTCTGCCGGCAGCGCGGCGGGCCGTGGAAAGTTACGCGCGCCTGCGCCCGCCGTCGCTTGGCGAGTGCGAAGCTTTATTCGTCGGCGCGCGAGGCGGGCCCCTTAATCAGAGGACTGTGAGAAGTGTAATGGAAGCGGCGAGGAATTCGCTCGGCCTACCGAAAACGGCAACTCCCCATGCGCTGCGGCACTCCTTTGCCACTCACCTCCTCGAAGCGAGCTCCGATCTGCGCGCAATTCAGGAACTGCTTGGACATGCTTCGATATCCACGACGCAGGCCTATACCGCCGTCGACCAGTCCAGGCTTGCGGAAGTCTATAAGAAAGCGCACCCGAGGTCGTAGAAACCGCGCCGCATCGGCAGGGCGAGATATTCGATTCTGGCGGCGCGACCAATCTTTCAAGTATTTTTCCTGTATACTGATCGTCCGATCGGGAGTTTCCCGCAACCGGCTCGTTCAGGCGCGGCTCTCCGAATCAATTGGATATTGAGCCGGCGACGCTGCGCTCTGCCTTTCGATGCCGATCCGGAGCGTCCTTGCGAGCCGAACATTTGGATCTCGCCGATGGGAAGAAAACCTGTTTCGCAAGAGCGCGGCCTACCGCCGGAGTCCCGCGCATTTTTTGGCCGCCGGCAACCTTGCGATCATTGCCTATGCGCTCCGAACTTGATTGCGCAAATCACTTGGCGGCAAGAAGCGATTGGATCTATTGGCCGTCATGCGGCAATCTGGCCGACGATTCGGCAATCCCCCGGTTTCCGGGAAAGTCCAGTTTTCGGCGGCGGCATTCGCGTCGGCAACCTAGTGGAACCGCCTCCCGGTTCGCAGGTTTTGCGAAAAGCAAATTCCAGGCAGCTACGAAATCTTCTTGAGTTTCTCCGCCGCCATCTGCGCCGCCTCGACGAGCATCGGCTTCGGCGCGGTCGACCATTCATCGGGGTGCAGGCCGCGCTTTTCCCTGACAAATGCCAGCGCAGAATTTAGAGTTGGGAATTTGCCCGGGCGGTTCAAATGCAGGTAGAGCGCTACGAGCGCAGTAGATCGGCTTCTGCCTCCGCGGCAATGAACGAGAACGTTGCCTTTCCTACGCAGGGGATAGGACTTTTTTTTCCGGAATGACCTGCCGAATCGCTCCGTCGAGCAACAGATACGACGCAAGCATCATGTCGTCGGTGTTTTCGGGCCCGTCTACCAGCCCGAGCTTGAAGACCCTTACGGGTCCAAGGCCGTAGGCGCGCTTGTCGCCGTCAGTCGGCTCGACCGGGTCCGTCAACAAGACATTCACTAGCAACCCGGACAACCGCTCCGGAACTGTCGCGCCGAGCGAAATCGCAAGCCCGGCGCGAGCCTAGGCGCGATCAATGCTGCCGGGAAGAAGGAGGCCGAATGCCACGAACACCGGCGCGACGTAGAAGCGCCGGCCGGCGTAGCGCACCGACGGCGGCTGCGCCCGCTTGCCGCAGAGAGAAAAGACTTTCGGAAGGCGAAATTCATCCCCTTCCCAACGGCGATCGCGCGTTCGCGCCTGAGGCGGAACCGGCCCGGGGTTCTCTAAAAACCGTGAACGAGGGAACCGCCAATTGCTTCGTTTAATGCGGTTGCTCATTATTGCCGGCAAGAAAACATTTCC
This sequence comes from Albidovulum sp. bin36, assembly GCA_002238565.1. Lineage (GTDB taxonomy): Bacteria > Pseudomonadota > Alphaproteobacteria > Rhodobacterales > Rhodobacteraceae > JAPPFL01. Next base: position 2,835 of record MPMP01000003.1, on the reverse strand, counting down.
ACCGGGTAAGGATGCCGGAGCGTGGCCAAGACAGATGATGCCGGAAAACTAGGGCGCGGTGCTCTTGCCGCCGTGGACGGACGGCTCGCAGCACCATTGACGCCGAAGAACTCCCAGCGGTTCGAGCACGTCCTCCGGGAGTTCAAGAATTTCGATGAGAAGCGCTTGATCCAGTTCTTGCCGAGTACTGTCGCGATAGGCTTCGTTGGCGGGCAAGAACGGTTTGCCCCGAAAGTCCCGGAATAATTTTGACGCGCGAGTTAATTTACTGGACGGCAAGGTTTGAACGTTAAGCGTAGCGAGTCCCGGTAGGCCGCTTATTGTCAATACGGAGCGGCCCTGTTGCTGCCGGGATCCGGCCCACCAGAAGGCCATAAGCCCGAGAGTGGAGTTTGCCCAAAGCGCAATCGTTTCTTCCCATCCCTGCTCGTGCAGTCGCATATTGGGCCAAGCGCGACCACCTAGGGATCGCTCTGGGGTTAGGCAAGCCGCCATGCTTTGCGAGTTAAGCTGAAAATCCAGATTGAAATGCAGCCGGGTGGCAGTCTGCCAGGCCGCCGCGGCCCTAGTGCCGCACCCGGGGCGAACGTCGCCTTGGCAGTCCGGCTCGACAAGTAGATGCCTTTCGCGGGCAGCGTCATGGCCCCAGAGCATGGGATAGCTAGGAACGCCTCTTGCCGGGCAAATCTTGAACGGGCCCCGGTATGGCGGCTGCTGGTCGTTTTTGTTCCCGATATCGCGATGCAAAAGGCCGCGCTTCCCGATTTGACCAAGAGGGACGATTGGCATCGAATGGCATCGGCCCAGCCGCGGCATTTTCAATACTCCGTTCCGCAGCGAAATCATTGCGTCGGCAAGCGCCGACTCGCGTACGGCCGCGCAACCGCCCTCGTGCAAGGGCGCGCGGAGATAGCTCCCCAGATCGCGGTCACCCGCCCGGATACGCCCGGAATTCGAATCGCTCGGTATGGACGAAATAAGCTTCGCAACTTCTGCTCCTTCCAGCAGGCTTGCCGGGCGGTTGTACAGGTTGACGAAAAGCGCGTCGGCATCGGCGGGCCTGCGTTCTGCGCTCCTCGTTGCTACGACTAATGCCTCGGCCATGCCGGTGTCGGCCGAGAACGCCCTCGCCGTATTGCCGGCGTCGGCGATAGTGATCACGACGACATTCGAATACATCCGGAAGATCAGTTCTCGAGCGGGCCGCCAGGATGCTCCTTGGATTGCTGCAATAGGGAGGACAAGTGCAATCACGCCTCCGGGCTTGACCTTTGCATGAGCCAGATCAATGAAGTTGGATGCAAGCCCCGCGTTGCCGTGCCCGGCCGGGCTAGTCAGGGCGCGGCGGATACGTGCCAAGCGGTCGGACATGGCGCGCTGTTCATTCTCCGCGGTACGAAATCCAGCAAATGCCGGGATCGGCACATCCGCGACTTCGTGATTGGTCGGCCGTGTAAAGGGTGGATTCATGATCACCAGATCAACGGATTGGTGAGGGAGGTCTAGGTCGCGGATGTCGATATCGCCTTGGGCCCCGCGAGCCTGTCGCTGTCCGGTTGCAAACAAGGACAAGGATTGATCGGCAGCAATCAAATCCAGAGAACCTATGGCGACTTCCCTATAGCGTTCCTCGCCCGATCCAATCCCGTAGGGCATCGTATAGACGCGTGTATTGTCAAAAACCACCGTTGGGTGAACGCTCGAAAGCTGCGAGGCGCAAAGATGCGCAGCCGCGGGCATGATGTCGGCAGCTACAACGGATTGCTCGACCATTCGGCGGTGAACATGGCTATCGTCGCCGCCCGCGTGACGGTATCGCGAAAGAATGGAATGATAGGCTGCGGACAGTAGCGTTCCTGTGCCGCACGAGAGGTCAGCAATTCGGAGGTCGGGATAGGACGCTAGATTCGTCCAGTCGGCTCTCAGGCGGGCCACAGCCACTTCAGCTAGCAGCGTTGCGCTAGTTGGCAATGTGTAGAAGGTCGCGAGGAATTTCCTGTCCGCGATCAAGTTTTGAAACATTCTGCCGGATAGGTCGTGCCGTGTATTAATGCCGAGTTCGGATAGCTGGTTGGATGCCGAGATGAGCGCATCCAGTATTCGTTTCGCGGTTCGCACCCTAATAGGTGCAAGAAGGTCCGATGCGACATTGAAAATCGGCCAATAGTTGATCTCATCCAGAATTTGCTGCCAAGAGTCTAGTATTGCAATCTGCAATGAGGTTGTTCGCTCTTTGCGCAATTGGGAAATTGTCGGAATTTCGTGGCGGCCTGCCACTGTTGCATGAAACGTCAAGGCGTTGGCGATGATCGTCATCGCCATGCGGTTCGTTTGTTCGCCTCCGTGCTGGTTGAGCACGCGGCCAAACGCCCTCTCGGCGTCAGGGAAGCCACACTCGACATCATCCTGGATGGCCTTGTTCGCGATGCGCACGCCGTTTTCGAGAATCGCCATGCTCTCGGCTAAGATTCGCTGGGAAACCATTGCGTGCTCAATGCATCGGACGATGTCGTCAATACCGCCGGCGAGCCATCCGCTCACCGGCCATCGCACAGGGGAATTATTTTCGCCGGAGAACACGCAATAGTCAAAGTCGGCAGCGGCAATCCGAGCCGCCAAGTCGGCCTGGCCGCGACGAAGCGAGTTCGGTATGCGAACCGCTATAGCCTGCTCGATTGGGCTGCTCGCGCCCAGCGGCGTCAGCCCTAGACGACCTATCGCATCGTCTTCTACGGTAGCTGCCGGAACGTATTCGGTTTCGATCGCCACCGGCTGGGCGTTCGCCGGTTGAATGAGAATGTCTGGGCGCAAACGCGGCCGATCGGGAAATATCCC
>MPMP01000082.1 GCA_002238565.1 Albidovulum sp. bin36 | reverse complement strand
GCGCACGGTCGTCCACATGGACGAGATCATCGTTCTGGCCATTCACATGTCCAAGCCGAACCACCGGAGGCAGCGCGGCCCGCCCGACCCGAACCAGACGATCGCGAGCTTCGCGGTCAACACGGCCTGCCTCGCCGGATTCATCCCCAGGAAGAGGCAGCCGCTGCCGGGAACTAAAAAACTCTGGGAGGGCTACAAGATGCTATCATATTTCGTCGAAGATTTCAGAGCTTGCCGAGACTACGTCTTAATGTGAGTCAACTGCAGCGGGATGAAAGATCCCGGGCTGGAGGACGGTCGGAAACAGCTCTGCTTCCGGCCGCGTCATCCAGTCCTGCAAGCGGCAGACTAGCACGACCGAACTTGCCGCAATGGGGATGGCGCCGGTACCTGACGGTTAGCCGGGCACCCTTTCTGCAGGCTTTGTCACCGGGTTGTCAAGAGCAGCTGCAAGCAGATTTTCGTCGCCCGCTTCAAGAGGCCGGGATGCAAATGGTCAAAGCGGGGCGCGAACTCTTTGCTGGAGCTGACGACCTGTTGGAAGAACTTGCGGAGGGAAGAGTTCGCTCTGTGGAAGACTCAAGGGATCGCCGCCGCCTAACCCAAATATTAGGTGCGCGCCCTGAGCAAGCTCAGGATCTGAAATATCCGTCCAGTCCGGCTATGCGGTCTAGCTCGTCCGCGAGCTCTTTCGCGCGCTTGCCGCCGATTTCAGCGTTTGGCGGGATGACGCGCCTCCATTCCGGATCGTCGCGATAGACGGACAAAGCGCCTTTCGACCCGCCGATATTGTGAACAGACGAAATCGCATTGCGCAACTCGTCGATCCGATTGTCGAGTTCGGCCTGCCGCCCCGGATCCGTCTCGGCGATTCTTTTCGCGACAATCGGCGCAGTCAGGTTGGCCGTCGCCGAAATGCAGCCCCATCCGCCGATCGAAATATTTTTCGCGGCGAAGGTTTCGGTTCCCGAGAACGCCTCGAAGCCTGGAAACGCCTCTACGAATTCGCGCGTCGTTTCGAAATCGCCGCCGCTGTCCTTGAGGCCGACGAAAACGCCCGGATACGCTTCCCGGAGCCTTGCGGTCAGCGATACAGTAAACGGAACCGCGGAAATTTGAGGGAAATGATAAAGGAAAATTCTGGGCGATCGGTCTGCGAGGCGGTCGGCTACGGCCGCGAAAAAATTGAACAGCCCGTCTTCGGACGGGTTCTTGTAGTAGAAGGGAGGCAGCATGAGCAGGCCGTTCACGCCGGCGTTCAAGGCCGCTTTGCAGTTTTCGACGGCATCGTCGATAGAGGCGGATCCGGTGCCGGCAATGACATTGCCCATTGGAAGGCCCGCATCGGCCATTGCATCGAGAATTGCGCGCCGGTCGGCCAGGCCGAGCGAATTGCCTTCGCCGGTGGTGCCCAGCGGAGCCAGCCCGTCGCAGCCATTGGCAAGAAGCCATCGGCAGTGGTCGAGGAACCGCGGCAGGTCGGGGCGGAAATCTGCCGTCACCGGCGTGGCGACGGCGGCGAAAACGCCTTTCGGCGCATGCTGTTCTGTCATGTCTTGTCTCGAATAATGGCAATGATCGCCCTGAATGGAACGCAATTCGGCTTTACGCAACCAATAATTTGGCGCGGTTCGTTCGCATTTGCCGATTTATGGGAACGCAGAGGAAAGAATCGGTATCCGGCCAGGATCGCCTGGCGCCGCCGAATGCGGCGTTCTAGAGAGCGGGCGATGGATTCCCGGCTTGTTCGCGAGAGCTTGCGCGGCCTTGCCGACCGGTGATCGATCGCATTAGAGAGAAGCCATGGCTAAAGTTCGAAAAGCGGTTTTCCCGGTCGCGGGCCTCGGCACGCGCTTTTTGCCCGCGACCAAGGCGATGCCCAAGGAATTGCTTCCGATAATTGACAAGCCGCTTGTCCAGTACGCGGTCGAAGAAGCGATTGCGTCGGGAATCGAGCAGCTGATTTTCGTCACGGGCAGAACGAAGCGGGCCATCGAGGACCACTTCGATTCGAATCCCGAACTCGAGTCGGCGCTGGTGGCTGGCGGAAAAGTCGAATTGCGGGAATCTATTCGGAATATCGTGCCCCTAGGCGTCGACTGCATATTCCTGCGCCAGGCGACTCCGAAAGGTTTGGGCGATGCGGTTCTGTGCGCCCGTCCCGTCGTGGAAAACGAGCCTTTCGCCGTGTTGCTTGCCGACGACCTTATGCAGGACCAGAAGCCTCCGACATTGGCGCTAATTGAGGCCTTCGGCGAAGTCGGCGGCTCCGTATTGGCGTATTCGACCGTCGGCCGGAGCGAAGTGTCGAATTTCGGAATCCTTGATACCGACGAGGGCGGCTCCGAGCGCTCCCTTGTGGATGTGCGCGGTCTCGTCGAGAAGCCCGCCCCGGAGGATGCTCCTTCCAATCTGGCCTCGTTGGGAAGATACGTATTCAGCCCCGATATCTTCGATGAGCTTCGCGGGCAGCGGCCGGGCGTCAACGGCGAAGTCCAGCTGGCCGACGCGATCAACTCGCTTGCCTGCAAAGGCCGCGTGAAGGGCTTGAGATTTCCCGGGACGAGATTCGATTGCGGAAACAAGTTCGGCTACCTTGAGGCGATCGTCGATTTCGCGATCAGGCACGAAGAATTCGGGACGCGGTTTCGAAAACTGCTGGAAAGCAGATTGAACGACTCGAAGGCGACGCGATAGCGGAATTCCCGTGGCTGAGGTTTGTCCGGAACGGCTTTCGCCTAGTCGGGGCCGGGCGGTGCCGCGTCAATCGTAAACTAGCCTAAATCCCTGATGCGAGGTCGAGCTATCCGGCGACGTGCCGCTGCGCGCCGCGACGCGATAGCGAAAGCAGTAGCTGGCATGGCAAAGGAAAGATCCCCCCTTGACCAGCTTGTAGCCCTTTTTCGACGCGTGCAGCCGGGCGGTCCTTTTCTTGAGCGATCGCACCTTGAAGGGCTGGGACGTCCACTCCCAGACGTTTCCTACCATGTTGTAGAGGCCGTAGGCGTTGGGTTCGAAGGATTGAGCCGGCGCAATTCCCGCGAAGCCGTCGCGCCCGAGATCGGTCTCGGGAAACCTGCCTTGCCAAATGTTGCAGGGAAAGAAATCTTCGTCGTTCGGCTCCCGGTCTCCCCAGGGAAACTTCACATCCTCCCGGCCGCCCCGGGCGGCATGCTCCCATTCCGCTTCCGTTGGCAGGCGCCCGCCCGCCCAATTTGCGAAGGCGCGGGCATCGTTCCATGAAACCTGCACTACCGGATGATCGGGCTTCCACGCGCCTTCGCTGCCGGGACCGTGAATCAGTCGCCAGTTCGCGTCTTCGACGACGTGCCACCAGGGTGCCGACGACACTGCGGATATCGATCGGTCGCCGCTTGGCAGAAAGCCGGCGAAGACGAACGAGTTGCCAATGCGCTCGGCTTCCGTTCGGTATTGGGTCGCCTCCACGAAGGCTTGGAATTTCTCGTTCGTTACAGCGGTCGCGTCAATTCTGAAGGTCTTGATTTTCTTGCATCGCAGCGGATGCTCGCCGTCGAATCGAATAACCGGGTCGTTCGTCCCGATCAGGGCTTCGCCGCCGGGAATTTCAACAATGCCGGAAGTAACGGAATCGATGCCCCGGGCGCTCCTAGCCGACTCTTGCGATCCGGCGAAGTTTGCCTTGCCGAGAGATTCGGCGAAGCCCCCGGAATTGTCCGCCATAGCTTCGTTCCTTGCGTTCATTCCGACCTGGATCGGCAAGCGGCCTTCTCTTCCCTCGCCGCAATTTCGTTGCCGATAGCGCTTCGAAGGCGGCAGCCCATGGCTGCCGCGGAGGACTTGCCGTCCCTTGAATGAAGCGCGGCGAAGATATTCCGACGCCATAGCGTAGGAGCTTCGCAGCTCGACCGACTCTGCGGCGAAACGAGCCGAGCCGACCGCAGCCGCGCATTGCGGCGGAATTGAATTCGGGCGAGATGAGGAATTCCCGCCGATGCCGCAGCGGTGCAATGAAAATCCTTTTCGATGTCGGCAGGTCCGAAGCGATTGCCGGTACTGATGTGTTCGATCATCGGTCGCCGCGGCATGGCGATTCGCTCAAGCGGCGCGGCTGCTGCCGGAAAGCGGGCCTGCTCGCCGGCAAAGCCCTAAAGCGCCTTGAATTGTCGGCCACTAGGATATCACCTCCGATTACGGGTTGGCAGCGGGGAGCCTTCGAGCCTCGCCGTACTTCGCGAGGCCATCGAATTCAAGCGGGCGCCTCGCCGGCTTGCCGCCTATTCCGGTATTCTACCGCCATCCGGCATTTTGGAAACTTAGCTTTCGACTGGCGAAAGCCCCGCCTCCGCTAAAATGCCTTCGGACGGCACCCGCCGGAAAAAATCTGCTTCGCCTATCGCGGTTCGCGGGCTCGGCTTTCAAGCGCCTTCGAAATTTCAAGTCGAATTGCGTTCGCGCGGCGCTGGGAATGCGCAATTCGGCAGCCGGTAGCGAACCGGGCAGGCTCCTTCCGAAAATAGCGGCTCGGGTCGCCGGCGAAGTCGGTCCGCTAGGTTGCGTTCGAAGACTGGCGAACGGTAGTTTTTCTTCCATAGACGGCAATCTCGCCCCCCGCGCCTTAACGCGGCGCATCTTCGACTCCCTACATCCTACTACGAAAATCCCGCGTCCAAGGTGCATGATGCCCGTCGCCTGGAGGTTGCGAAGATTCGCGAATCGGCGCGCGCTCGGAGACCGAACAAGGCGGATGCCGCGCCCTGCGGATTTGGCGGGACTTGCTCCGGGAGGGATAGAACTCCCGCCGCGTTGACAGCCCGGATTTGGCTTCGCACGGCGTAAAGAGAAGGAATTGCCATTGGACGCGGCGAGATTTTTCCGGTCCGAGATCTGAATCAGGCTGGCATATTGATCGGTACTGCTTCCGGATATTCTTGAAACGGATGGGCGTTGGCGGGCAGCTTTCGCTCTATGAAGACTTCTTCGCCTCGAAGCTGGCGCTTAAGGACGGGCAGCATTTCGCGATACGCGTGCCAAATCGACGGATTCGGAGCCGGAAGGTCGTTTTTAATCAATTCGTGCAGTTCCGGAAGGCGGTGGTACGGAACCATGGGAAACAAGTGATGCTCAATATGGTAGTTCATGTTCCAGTAGATGAATCGGCTAATAGGGTTCATTAAAACCGTGCGCGTATTCAGCCGATGATCTAGCACGTTATCCCTCAGGCCTCCGTGCTGCAGGTATCCTGTCATGACGTGATGCCATGCGCCGTAGATTCGAGGCAGGCCAATCACCATTAGGGGAAGTATCGAATTGAATGCCAGGGAAGCGAAAGCCGTCGCCGCGTAAATCGAAAGCCAGATCCGCGCAAGGCGAATGACCTTGCGATGCTCCGTTTCCGGTACGAAGGAGGCTTCCTGCGGGTCCAGCCTTCCGCTTGCATTGAGGAGCATTCTAGAAAAAGCCGCATAGGCATCGGGGATGCCTATGAAGTTGAACGCGAGCCGCCGGGCCGCGGGCGGCGCCATTAGAGCTATTTGCGGATCGCGTCCGACGATCGTCGTCTCGGTATGATGTCTCGCATGTCCCCATTGCCACGTGACTGCGTTGCGCATCATCATAAAGCTAGCGATGTTGTAGACGACCGCGTTCATCCAGGGAGTCTTGAATGCGGTCCCGTGCCCGCATTCGTGCCAGCGGGAATCGCCGCCCGACCCGTACAATACGCCGTAGGCAAGCCAAAACGGCGCAGACCACCACGAGGGCCAGAGGGCGATGCCGATTCCGGCGAGCAGCATCATCGCGCCGTAGTAGATAGCGGTATCGCGGATGGCGGGGCCGTCTTCGCGCTTCATGAGCGCCTTCATCGTCTTTCGAGGGATTTCGGGCCGGTACCACTCTCCGTTAGCCAATCCCGAATCAATCGCACTGCGCGCGTCTGGACCCAGCAAGCTATAATTTCTCGGACGAATAGGTGAATCTTTCGGCATTTTCAGCAAATCTTTTATCGAACCTTTTTCGGTTATCCCTTCCTAAAATTCAACGAGCCGCCTACGCGGGCGATAGCGGCAGCAGTTCCGGCATTCGAGATTCATTTTTCCCGCATGCCTTTAGAGCAGAATGTTTCCAAAAGGCAAAAAAAATGTGGGCGCGGGTCTAAAAAATTTCTGAGCCGTTTCGATGCCGACGATTGCGGAATCGCGATCGACTTCATGCTCCGGCGCGGGATCTCCCTCGCCGACATCCGCGCCAGGTTCGCAAAGCCCGTCGATGGCGCGAGGCGACGCAAACCCCCGCGCCGGCATAGCTCGTCGGCGCGGCATCCGGCCTGAGGATGCCGTCCGCTCCGAGGTTGGCGCGGACGACGTAGACGCCGTCAAGCCGGGCCTCGTCGGCGGCCTAGTTCTGCGGCTGCGGAGGCGAACTTGCCTGCGCGAGTTCCCGATAGCGGCCTTTGACGCTGCGGCCGGGGAATCGACGGGGAATGACGAATTCATGAAGGGCCGACATGCGACGATCTGTTCAGGGCGTGGCCTTATTGCAAGTGCTTTTCTATCAGGCTATAATCTGATTAAATGATGCGTGAAAACAGGTTGTCGCCTTATGAATATCACCAAAAAAGCCATTCCGCGCCAGCGCCTGGATCAACGCTTTTCATCCATGAAGCCGGAAACCCGCTACCATCCTCCGCCGAAAGGCTGGATCAGGGCCATACGCGATGCCTTGGGCATGTCCGGCGCACAGCTCGGCCGACGCATGAGCGTGAAGGCCCAAAGCGTGTCCGACATCGAGAAATCCGAGGCCTCCGGAACCATCCAGCTGAAGACGCTTCGCAGTGCGGCGGAGGCGCTGGACTGCGTTGTCGTGTACGCTCTCGTACCAAAATCCTCGCTGGAAGACATGGTTCAAGAAAGATCCCGCGAGATTGCGCGCAAGGAACTCGTCCGGATCGCGCATACGATGGACCTTGAGGCCCAAGGCCTGTCTCGGGAACAGCGCGAAGAACAGATTGAAACCTATATTCGCGATCACCTTCGAGAGCGCGATCTATGGGAAAACGCTTGAGAGGCCTCTTCGATGAACCGGCCGATGCGACCCCGCTCGAGCCGGACGAACGGGAGGGTCTGCTCCAGACTTGGATTACCTACCGTCGAGACCTGAACGAGGCGGAGCAAACGAACGTCGCTGCGGGCACGGCATGGGCCCAGCGCGTTCGCAGCCACGATCTGCTCACGGAGAAGTTCCTCCGGCAGCTTCACAAGCGTCTCTTCGGCGACGTTTGGGACTGGGCCGGCAAGCTTCGCATGACCGAGCGAAACATCGGTATCGAGCCGGTGCAGATCCCCGTCGGACTCAGAATGGCGTTTGACGACGCTGAATGCTGGATAGAGCGCGAGACATTCCCGCCCGACGAGATCGCCGTGCGTCTGCATCACCGGCTGGTTGCGATCCACCCGTTTCCCAACGGCAATGGCCGAACGACCCGCCTGATGGGAGATTTGGTGGCAACGCGGCTCGGCCGCGAACCGCTTACATGGGGCAGGCGGAATCTGACCGACGCGAGCGAGACGCGCACCAGATATATCGCCTCTCTTCGGGCCGCGGACAGCCACGATTACGTGCCGTTGCTGGTGTTCGCGCGCTCATAGGTCATTCCGTGCCATGTGCAAGCCCGTTTGGGCGGGGGATCGGGACGAGCCGGGAAACCGGAGGACGGCAGGGCGGATCGGCCCATGCCTGAGTTAGGCGGTTGGTCGTTCCATCAAGGCAAGGGGTCGAGGCGCAAATGGCTGCCGCCCTTTTCTTGCTTGATGCCTGGCGAGCAATGCGTGCCTTGCGGCGGCCGGTCGGTCTGTATTCGAGCCAGTACGGATTTTCTTACGCGTATTTGGTCCAGCCGGGCAATGTCCCGGTCTGGAACCCGTCGGGCCTGCGGCCCGTCACCAGCACGGAATGCCGAACCGCGGCGCCGGCCGGGGTTCTGTTTTCGCCGAATATCTCTCGGAGCCGTCCGGTCTCGGACCTCGGCTGCCTGTTGGTCCACGGCAGGTAGGCCGTCGCAAGCGGTCAAAGTGCGATGTCGCGCCCGGTCAGATTTTCCGGGATTCAGATTCCGTTCGGCGGAAATCGGGATGAGTGGCATTCCAACCCGGACCCGAGGTCCGATGTAATCGGATCGCCGCCGACCGTGCGCGGCCCTTGTGCTCCAGGCAGTCGAGATCAACCTCCGCTGTCCTCAGCTGCTCATCCAGCCTGCTGCATCTCCGCTATGTGACATGGCTCGCGCCATTTCTCCCTGATAACGGCGAACCGGGTGCCGAGGTCGAGAAGGGCGATCTGCCGGACCCTTCCGCCGATGCGTTCGGACTTGACCAGCCGGTAGCCGCAGGCGGGATCCCCGCCCTTGGTGCGGGTTTCCGCCGCTTTGATATACATGCCCTCCCTTCGGGGAGAACGCGAATTCGGAAATCGATGCCCCTAATGCAGATACTGTCCCTGCAATGGAGGTCTGGAAGGGATGCAACGCAATATGCTGAGTCCGGCTCGCATTGAATCTAAATATGGCATTGCCAAGCCGGAAATTTATTGCTCCACTGGGCATCGCCGACTCGAAAAGTTCCAACATGGGTCAGGGCATACTGCTTCCTTCGCATTTAGGATCCGGACCGCTTCAGACAGGCATCCGGCTGAGCTTGATCCTTGAGTAATTGTTTCGATCAAGAGGATCTCGGGTGTGCCCGCGGCAGCCAATGTTGCATTCCTTCACGGCGGATCCACTCGCCGCATTCGATGCAGCTGCTGGGATCGGCGGTCTTGTTCCGGGCCGCGCTCGCTTATCGCGTAGCGGCGGTTCGCTGCGCGACGAAATTGACGGAATCGAATTCGGCTGCAGGATTTCGAACAAAGGCGGTGGCTGAAGAATGAACTAGCACCGTCGAATTTTGGGCATTAGCTTGACCGGCAACCCGAGTTTCAATACTGCTCCCGGAGCATTCGGCGTTTAGATTTGGAGGAGGCGTGCCGAAATGACGATTTCTCGGTTCATTTCGAAATTGCTATCAATGATACTGAATTGGTATCGAACGCGCGGATCGTGCGACGGCGATTTCAAGCCGCGCTCCGACCGCGCAAGCTTTCGCCGAGGGTTCGCTTCCGGGACCGTGCGCGCCTCGCGACAAAACCCGGCCCCGCGCAACGGACCGCCGTCGCGCCGGAAGCCTTATGTAGCCGTATCGTTCCGTACGGTAATCCAGCCGCTAGCCGGAGTAAATTGATATGCCAGATAAAATTACGCGAGTTGCAACCGATGTCGGCGGTACTTTTACCGATCTAGTCTGCTTTGAAACCGATCTCGAGTCCGGCGAGCTAAAGCTGAGAACCGCGAAAACCGATACGACGCCCCCGGATTTCGAGATCGGCGTCCTCAACGTGCTTTCCAAATCTGGAGTGGAGCTATCGGAAATCGATTTCCTCGCTCACGGAACGACCGTCGTAATAAATGCGCTGGCCGAGCGAAAGGGCGTGAAGGTCGGCTTGATTACAACGTCGGGCTTCCGCGACATTCTCGAAATCGCTCGCGGCAATCGCCCGGATTTCTTCAATCTCCACTATCGGAAACCGCCGCCGTTCGTGCCGCGGTTCCTGCGCCGCGAAGTTCCCGGCCGAATGACCTACAAGGGCGAAGAGCTCCAGCCGCTCGATCTGTCGCCTCTTCCCGAAATCATTGACGGCTTCAAGGCGGAAGAGGTCCAGTCGATCGCGATTTGCCTGCTCCATTCCTACGCCAACCCGTCGCACGAATTGGCGGTGCAGGATGAAATCAGGCGATTGTGGCCGGAAGTGTTTTCCGTAGCGTCCCACCAGATAACGCGGGAATGGAGGGAATACGAGCGCACGAACACCGCGGTGCTTTCCGCCTACGTGCAGCCGGTAGCCGAACGGTATCTCAATAGGCTCGATAGCGGCGTTCGCGACTTGGGATTCAGCGGCGCGCTCTACGTCATGCAGTCGAATTGCGGCGTAGATACGGTGGAAACGGCATCTCGAATCCCGATCTCCATGGTGGAATCCGGCCCGGCCTCGGGCATTTGGGGCGCTGCGGAACTCGGCAAGCTAATAGGCGAACGCAACATTCTCGCGCTCGACATCGGCGGCACGACGGCAAAATGCTCGCTTATTCACGAGGGACAGGTTAAAATCGTTACGGACTACTGGATCGAGCGCAACCGCTTGTCGTCGGGCTACCCCATCATGGTACCGGTGGTCGACATGGTCGAAATCGGCAACGGCGGCGGCTCGATCGCGCGCGTCGACGAATTCGGCAAGCTCTACGTTGGCCCAAAGTCGGCCGGGGCCATACCGGGGCCCGCCGCCTATGGAAAAGGCGGGTCCGAGGCTACGACCACTGATGCGAACCTGTGGCTCGGGAGAATAAATCCGAATTACTTCTGCGGAGGAGCCATATCGGCCGATATGGAGGCTGCGGAAAAGGCGATAAATTCCATCGGCGCCAAACTCGGAGCGAACGCCGACGAAGTTGCTCGCGGAATTGTCCGGATCGCGAACAACAATATGGTGAACGCTTTGAAGCTTGTTTCGATTAATCGCGGCTACGACCCGAGGGACTTCACGCTTGTGGCGTTCGGCGGCGGAGGGCCGATGCATGCCGTCGCGCTTGCGCAGGAACTCGGCATTCGCAGAGTGGTCATTCCGCCGGGGGCCGCCGTGTTTTCCGCGTGGGGAATGGTAATGACCGATTTGCGCCGCGATTATTTCGTAACGCGGCTGGCGGACCTTAAGCCGGGGTCCGCGCAGGTGATCGAATCGACATTCCGCGAATCGGAAGAAATGGCTCGAAAGCAGTTTGCGAGCGAGGGCATCGGGGCGGAAAGAGTCGAATTCTTGCGATTCGGGCGCTTCCGCTATCAGAACCAGGAGCACACGACGGAAGTCGAAATCGATCTGAAAACGATAGGCGAAGAGGATATCAAGGCGATCGAGTCGGGGTTTCACGAAACCTACGAGCGCGAATATACGTACAGGCTGGATGCGCCGGTCGAAATGGTCGGCATTCATCTTGTCGCATCGGCTGAAGCGGGACGGTTCACCATTGCGGAGAGGCCGGGCGGCACTGCCGATGCCCGGGCTGCGATCAAGAGTGAAAGAGATGTCGACTACGCGCTCGAGGGCGTCCATCGGGCGACCGTCTACGACGGGACCGTGCTGGAGCCGGGCATGGCCTTCGCGGGCCCCGCGATTATCGAGGATCCGGGCATGACCGTCGTTATTCACCCCGGCAACAAAGTGAATGTCGACGGATTCGGAAATACGCGCATCGAACTCGATTGAACCTGAGCGGAGCAAGACGATGACCCAGGCAAGTAACGACCCGGTAACGCTGGAGATCATTCAGAACTCCCTCCAGTCGGCCGCCGACGAAATGTTCGCCGCCATGAAGAAAACGGCGATGAGCTCTATCATCTACGAAGTTCTCGACATGGGAACGGGCGTCATGGACGCCGACGGCGAAATCGCCAGTTCCGGCGCCGGCATTCCGGCGTTCATCGGCGTGCTCGACAAGGCGACCAAGGTGATCGCCGGGAAATTCAAGGAGTCCGGCGACATGCGCCCGGGGGATGTATTCGCAACCAACGATCCCTACTACGGCGGCGTAACGCATCTAAACGACATCATTGTCGCCATGCCCGTTTTCGCGGACGGCCGGGTTATCGCCTGGACGGCGAACATCGCCCACAACTCGGATGTCGGCGGCATGGCGCCCGGCTCGCTGACCGGCGACGCAACGGAGATTTTCCAGGAAGGCCTGCGCTTGCCCGCGGTCAAGATAATTTCCGAGGGCAGGCCGATCGAGCCGGTCTTCGAGATCATCAAGGTCAATTCGCGCATGCCCGACGTTATCGAGGGCGATGTCTGGGCGGCAATCGCGTCGGTGCGGATCGGCGCGAAGAGGCTGCAGGAGCTCGCGGAAAAATACGGGGCGAGCGTTTTCGAGGAGGCGATGTCCTCGTTCATGGACTTCGGCGAGAAGGTAACTCTCGCCGAACTTGCCAAGCTTCCGAAGGGCACGTTCGAACTATCCGAGGAGCAGGAAGACGGGCGCGTGTTCAATGTTTCGGTTACAATCGCCGACGACGTCTTCGTCGTCGACCTCCGCAATAATCCCGAACAGGCGTTCGACCCCGTAAATACTAGCCGCGACGGAGTTATCGTCGCGGCCCAGATGATTTTAAAATCGCTGACCGATCCCAATTCGCCTTGCAATGCGGGTTCGTTTCGGCCGCTCGAGGTGCTTACCACGGAAGGCACGATCTTCCATGCCAAGGAGCCGGCCGCCATTGGCTTCTACTACGAATTGGAGCTACGCGCCTACGACCTGCTTTGGCGATGCCTCGCCCAGCACATGCCGGAGAGGCTTGGACCGGGCCATTTCGCCTCCGTGTGCGGTACCTTTATCGGCGGAATCCATCCGGATACGGGCCGCCAGTATACGATCATCGAGCCTCAGCTGGGCGGCTGGGGCGCACGTGCGGGAAATGACGGCAACAGCGCCATGTTCTCGGCTTTTCACGGCGAAACATTCAATTGCCCCGCGGAAATCAACGAGGCTCGCAACGGTCTCTATGTCGACCGGCTGCAGCTGAATCTGGAGCCGGGCGGGGAGGGGCGCTACCGCGGCGGCCACGGGATCGTAATGGACTACAGGCTGCGAACCGACAACGGATTTCTGACGATCTGGTACACCCGTTCGAAATACCCGGCATGGTCGCTCGACGGGGGCAACGAAGGATCGCCGAACTACGTTCATTACATTCCCAGTTCGGGCGAGCCGAAAAAAATGACATTCGCATCCAATTTCACGACGCGAAAGGGCGATATCATAAGAGTGGTGTCGGGAAAGGGCGGCGGCCTGGGAGATCCGAAGGACAGAGATCGCGAGCTTGTTCGAGAAGATCTAAGGAATGAACTGATTTCGGACGACTGCGCTCGCGAAGTCTACGGACTTGAACCGGACCGCTAGGCCGTTGCGCCGTCGGCTGGCGCCCACGAAACAAAGACGAGGACAACGAACATGACCAGCGTTTTATTCAGGAATGTCGAAGTTTGGGATGCCAGCCGGTCCGAGCCGGAGGAATTGGAAGTCCTAGTGGAATCAGGAGTTGTCAAGGACGTGTCGGATAGTCCGATTCGCTCGGAGTCGGCGCAAGTCGTGGACGGGCGGGGCGGATTTCTGATGCCGGGATTGATTGATTGCCATGTGCACGTCACTCTTTCGGAGGTGGATCTGCGCAAGCTCGCCTTCATTCCCGTGACGATGATGACGGCGCTTGCGGCGCGCAACATGCGCGAGACGCTGATGCGCGGGTTCACGACAGTTCGCGATTGCGCGGGGGCGGACAAGGGCTTGGCAATGGCGGTGGAGGCGGGCCTGTTCCAGGGACCGCGAATTTTCCAGACCGGAAGAGCTTTAACGCAGACCGGCGGGCACGGCGACTTTCGAACGCCGTTCGAAAATCACGACAATAGCGTGGATTCCAACGCGATCGCACCGCAATCGGTAATCGCCGACGGAATTTCCGAGGTTCGCCGCGCGGCGCGAAATGAACTCCGGAAAGGCGCGGATTTCGTGAAGGTGATGGTTTCGGGCGGCGTGGCTTCGCCGACGGACCCGATCGACAATGCGCAATACTCCATTGACGAGCTAAGCGCGATCGTCGACGAGGCGGCGGCCTGGAACACCTATGTCGCCGCGCACGCCTATACGTCGAGGGCGGCGGCCAACGCGGTTGAAAGCGGAATTCGCACAATCGAGCACGGAAACCTGATAGACCGCGAGACGGCGGATTTGATGGCGAAAAACGATGCATTTCTTGTCCCGACGCTCGCCGCCTACGACATTATGGACAAGTTCGGCGAAGAGCTCGGACTGCCCAAGGTAAGCATGGAAAAGCTGCAGGTCGTAAAAGATGCCGGAATCCGCGCTGTTGAGCATTGCCGAGCCGCGGGAGCCAAAGTCGGTTTCGGCACCGATCTGCTCGGCGACCTTCGCACTCATCAGTCGTGCAGCCTGGCGCTTCAGGCGCAGGCGCAGACGTCCCGCGAGGTTCTGGTTTCGGCCACGCGCGTCAACGCCGAAATTCTGAACCAATCGGGCAAACTGGGCGAGATAATTCCGGGGGCGATCGCCGACTTGATCCTGATAGACGGAGATCCTCTCAAGGACCTAGGCGTTCTTGAACATCAGGGACGAAATATTTCCGTAATTATGAAGGACGGAAAATTCGAAAAGTGCGAGCTTGGATGACGGAACCGGAAGTATCGCCTGCAAAGCCGATGCCGAGGCGCCATTGCTGTTCCCGATCTATAAAGATGTCGCTTGAAACGGAAGAAATAGCATCCTGCTACGCCTTGGAACGAATGCGTCTCAAAATTTTTCGATCGAGCCATTAAGCGCGTGATCCTATTCTAATGCTTGCTGGCCGGCCCCCGGGGTTTTGGCGGCTTGCGCGAATTGGAGTCAGCCGCCTCCAGTTTGCGGCGCTTGGCTTTGGCAAATCCCGCCGGGCCGGGATCCGCATCAATTTATTCCCGGCTGAAATTGCGCCGACGGCTTGCGACGGGCGGCCGGGTTGGTATGCGGAAATTCGCCCGCTTCAGGCCGGAATCGCCGGCACGGTGAGCCGAGGCTGCGTCAAGCAGCCGATTTGGGCATCGTTGCCGTATCAAGACCGCTTGGCTTCGATGCCGCAAATTCCGTAGATGCTCGGGCCGCCGACACTGCGCCGCATTATGGCACAAGCTGAATTGGCACCCAGCAAGAATTCTGTGCGCACCTGAATCAATACTTCAGGTTGGGTTCGCTAGCCTAATAGGGCATCGCCGGGCTTCTAAGCCGGGTGCCGGAATGGAATTGACCTGCGAGCAGCGCGAGTGGGTCAACCGCTGCGATCGGCGACTTGCCATGCCGAAAGCGAGGTTGTCGATAGCATTCCGTCGGTAGGGGCGAGCTATAAGCTTCCGACTGCCTTCTTAACTTTCTTTCCGCAGTCTTCGTACTTCCCGGTCGCATTGATGACAAGCACCTATTACGCGGGCACGATGATCGAGAACTGGCTGCTAGAAATTTGTTTCAACCAGCGCAGCAAGCCGTTCCGTTACGGACCCTTCTTTCGGCGCCTCCGGGATGGCCTGCGCGACGTATCCTCGGCACTCGGCAACTACCGCAAGCTCGACCCAACGCTGCTTGAACCGCTATTCAGTGATTGAGCGGACGATTGCAACGGGTGCCGGAAGCAGGAATTTACCAGCGGCGAAGACTTAGCTCGGGAGTGTTTGGCCTCCGCAGAGGGAACTGTGAAGAAGCCAGAGTGAATTAAAATGGCGAGTCCTTTCGCGTCATCCATCCAAGTTGTAAAATATGTAAGAGCGGCCAATCGGTTGGATGCTGGACCCCAACGACATTGTGCGCCTCGACATCCATCTGTATCTCGCTACGCCACATTTTCGAAAGAGAGGCGCCAACTTCCTGTGTAACAAGCCGGCGCCAAATTGAGCAGGGACAACGGCAAGGAAGCGGATTCCGCGCTCCAACCGCACATACTCACAGGCAATTGCATCTACGACCACCTACTTGCTATAGCCGGTCAACGCGTCGCGCGGGAGCAAATCCATGATTAATGGAATAAGTCTCAAAAACTTTGGACCACTTTCCGAGCTGAATTGGGAAACTCTTGGTTGCATAAATCTGATTGTAGGCGGAAATGGCGTGGGGAAGACGTTCCTTTTGAAGGCAATGTATTGCGCTGCGCGTACGTTGGAAGAATATAAACGCGGAGACGACCAAAGAACCGACAAAGAGATTCTTGCGGAAAAGCTCTATTGGACATTCCAGCCAGAAAAGATCGGCGATCTTGTGACCAAGGGAACCAACGGCAACCTGTCTTTTACTGCGCAAATTGATAAAAAAGACTTCAAGTTCAGTTTCGGCAGGGATACGACAAAACGGATTTCATGGTTGAAAAACGACGTTGTGCCGCAGGAAGGCAACTCCGTATTCTTGCCGGCGAAAGAGGTGCTGTCTCTGGATCGGATTATTCTTGCATCCCGTGAAAAGTATAGAGAATTTGGATTTGACGACACCTATCTCGATCTTGCCAGAGCACTGCGTCAATCTCCGAAAACGGGCAAGAATTCCGCAAATTTTGACGAGCCGCGAAAGAATTTGGGCGATATGCTTGGCGGGCGCGTTGTATACAACGAAACAGCTGGCCGTTGGCAATTTAAGACCGGAAATCAAAGATTTGCTATCGGGATAACGGCCGAGGGAATCAAGAAGATTTCCATTTTGGATACATTGCTAGGCAATCAATATCTTGATTCCAACTCGATCGTTTTCATGGACGAGCCGGAGGCAGCCCTGCACCCAAGTAAAATATCTGAGTTTCTGGATATCGTTTCTGTGCTTGCCGAGCGCGGCATCCAGTTCTTTCTGGCCAGCCATTCCTACTTCGTCGTGAAAAAGTTGCATTTAATTGCCCAAAAGAAGCAGTGGTCTATCCCGGTTAATTCAGAGCATAAGGGCAAATGGACCGCCGAAAGACTTTTGGACGGGATGCCGGAAAACTCGATCATTGACGAGTCTATCCAACTCTACAAGGAGGAAGTGGATTTAGTGCTTCCATGACTACGCAGTCGATTGTTGAATCTGGCATGACATTTGGTCCGTATCGGAATTGCGAATTCTTTCACATCGAGAAAAGCAAACGCTACGCGGCTATTCGAAAAAACGTCAAGATGGCGGAGTTTTTATTGTTGCGCGGGAGTCGCGAAGAACCAGTTATGTATGTGGTCGAGGCCAAGTCCAGTGCGCCTCGACCGGGGTCGCAGGATTTCGATAAATTCATTGGTAAGACTCGCGAAAAGCTCATCAACGCCTTTGCGCTTGGATGGGCATCTTGCATAATGAGGCACCAAGAAGCCGAAGAGGAATTGCCCGAAAGACTTAGAGCGCTCTGCCTGTGGAATGTAGATGTAAAATTTGTACTGGTGATTAATGGGCATGAAATTGACTGGCTGTTGCCGCTTAACGATGCCTTGAAGAAAGCTCTGTATCCTATCGTTAAATGCTGGGCAAAATCTCCAAACTCCGTCATAGTGTTAAATGATGCGATGGCGCGGGAATATAAACTGATCCGTCCAGCTCCGGGAGGCGGCAATTGAGAGTGATCGATCATATCCTAAGGTCGATCCGCAGTGTCTCCAGCCCCAAGGTTTAGGTAGATCCAGCCTGATTTACATGGCCGGATCAAGACTAAGAATTGTAGTCCGCCGTTCCCCCGTAGTAATCCGAACACACTATCGCAGGCGAATATTTGCTTGAGAAGAGCATTTGCACGTCCAACAGGTTACATCGCGCGATTCCCGGTCAAGCTTGTATAGTCGTTCTACCCATGAACCGGATGCCGGACCACTATCTGACTTGCCGATTTGGTGGAATGACGGGAGTCGAGCATGCTGCCGAGCCTCGCTTTCCTGAATTTCCCCGGCTATCGCGTAGGCGCCGTTGAACAGCCGCCGCTCGCGCTGTACTTCGTAGGGAGCCAATTTGGCCGCTAGTGCTACGCCATAGTTGAAATAGTGCGCATGTACGGCGCACGCGGTTCAAGGCAAGAATTTTCCGAAACCCATGTTATGCTCGCGGCAACAAAATTCAAACAACCGGCGCGGACGGGAATTTCGGCGGCTTGAGCATGGCTCCGGCCATTCGTTGTCTTCGCGAAACGAATCCGGACTGCCGGGCGCGGAGGGATTGCGGGCCATGGCAATCATCGTCGCGAAGAAGTTCCGCGTGGACAACATTTTTCCATTCTCAAATGAATGCCGCGCCATTCTG
This sequence comes from Albidovulum sp. bin36, assembly GCA_002238565.1. Lineage (GTDB taxonomy): Bacteria > Pseudomonadota > Alphaproteobacteria > Rhodobacterales > Rhodobacteraceae > JAPPFL01. The sequence goes on along the minus strand of MPMP01000082.1, from coordinate 8,296 downwards.
CCGGAGGAGCCTTCTATCCGGGAAATCGGCTGAAAGAGGTCGTCGAAGGCGCCCGCTGGACGGGTTCCGGCCGAAGACCGGATTTCAGCTTGCCGAAAGCGCGAATGGCGGGCGGAATGCTCGCTTGGCGAATTTGCTGCCGAATAGGCGGCGACTGGCATGGCCAAGTCGGCGTGGAGAACGACCGAGGCAAGACTCGGCCCGCGTTCAATCAAGCAAAAAATTTTTCCGCATTGCAAATTTCATGCGTTTGTAGTAATTGCAACCGGAATTCGCATGTCGCGGAAACAGGTTGTTTGCATTCGCGCAAATGTCGTTCGAAATACGAATGCGTACAAAGCTCGGATGGCTTGGAATTCGCTTGAAAAAATTTGAGAATTCCGAATCCATCCGGCTGAAGCAGGTCTGCAATTGCCGGATTCCGCGAATTTTCAAGGGAGGAATACTCATGCAGATTTTCGGCCGAATTCTAAGGCGCGGCGCTTTGGCGCTGCTGTCGGGGGCAATCGCTGTATCTGTCGGCCCGATTGCCGCTCAGGCGCAGTCCGACAAGAACACTCTAGTTGTAGCGGTTTCCCACGATCTTCAGAACACCGACCCCACGCTAACTAGCGGGAATACCGCGACGTGGGAGTTTTTGACGAATGTCTACAACTGGCTCATCGACTATGAAGTCGTTACGCTCGACGACGGAACGCGTATCGGCGATGCGAACAGCTTCGTGGGAAGCTTGGCCGAAAGCTTCGAATGGAGCAATGACGGCAAGACCGTGACGTTCAAAATGCGCGATGGCCTGAAGTTTTCGAACGGCGACCCGCTGACGGCCGAGGCGGTTAAGTTCACTTTCGACCGCATTTTCGATCAGAAGGGCGTAACCGTCGGGAACATGGCCCTGGCGGAGGTGCCCGACAAGCACCATATCGAACTCATCGACTCCGAAACGGTAGCCATACATCTGGATCGGGCGAACTCGCTTCTATTCGGCAACATGGCGCAAGCCGGCAATTCAATTCTGAATCCGAAAGTCGTCGGTCCTCACATGACCGACGACGACCCGTATGCCCACGAATTCCTTAAAGTGGATTCGCGCGGAACGGAACAGGGCCCGTATCGCATGGATTCATGGGACCCCGGCAACCAGTACGTATTGGTCAGGAACGACAACTACCACGGCGAGCCCGCGAACATTGAGCGCATCGTCTTCAAGATAATTCCTGATCCGGCAAGTCGGCTGGCGCAGCTGGTTAGCGGCGCGGTTGACATCGCGCTGGAGCTTCCGACCATCGACATTCCCTCGCTTGAAGCGAATCCGGACATAACCGTCCATCGCAACACGAGCCGTTCCATCGCCTATATCGGCATGAACAACGAAGTTGCTCCGTTCGACAATAAGTTGGTTCGACAGGCGATTTCCTATGCGGTTCCCTACGATACGATCATCGACATTGTATTGAACGGATACGCCGTGCAGCTCAAGAGCCCGATTCCCTTCGGGACTCCCGGTCACACGGACCAATTCTTCGTGTACGAGCAAAATTTCGAGAAGGCCAAGGAATTGCTGGTAGAAGCAGGCTATCCCGACGGATTCTCAAGCGTTTTCGAAATTCCCATCGGCAACCAGGAAGCGAAGGAAACCGCCGTTTTTCTTAAGGATTCGCTTGCCAAGATCGGCGTAGACATTCAAATCCAGGAATTGCCGGGAGCGGCGTATTTCGAGAAGATACAGAAGCACGAGCTGAAATTCTTCTTCACCAATTTCTGGATTTCCATCAACAACGACCCGTACTACCACGTCTACTGGAAGTTCCATCACAGCTGCTGCAACTACGCGAACTACGCCAACTCAACCGTGGACCAGCTTATCGCGGACAATACGATCAGCACGGATACGGCGGCGCAGGCGGCGGCAATCGAGGAAATTCAGCGCATATTGCTTGACGAGGCGCCTTGGGTGCTGCTGTACCAGCCCGAGCACATTCTTGCGATGCGTTCGAACGTCAAGGGATATGCCTACTACTCGGCCGACAACTTTACGAGATACCAGTATCTGTACAAGGAATAGCCGCAGTATCGAATTCTCGCGGGCACCGGGCGGATTTGCGGAACCTCCCGGTGTCCGCCGCGGCATCTGCATGTCCAATTCCGTGATTGCCTAAAATATGATCGCCTTTGTCGCTCGTCGGCTGCTTCTGCTGATTCCGGTCCTGCTCGGAGTGACCGTCGTTACATTTACGCTTACGCGCATAATTCCGGGCAATCCGATCGACCTAATGGTCAGTCCGCTTGCCGATGCCGAAACCCGCGCCAGAATTGCCGAGAACGCGGGGCTGAACGACCCGCTCTGGGAGCAGTATGCACGTTATATCTGGGGTGTCGCAAACGGAGATTTCGGAGACTCGTTCGTTACCAGCCAGCCGGTGCTCGACGATTTGACATCGCGGTTCATGCCTACATTTGAACTTACGCTGTTTGCGATGCTCCTGGCAATAATCCTAGCGGTCCCGCTCGGCATTGCTTCGGCGGTGTGGCGCGGAACCTGGATCGATCACGTTTCGCGGCTGCTCGCCGTGTTCGGCGTGGCCATGCCGGTTTTCTGGGTAAGTCTGGTCGCCATCTACGTGTTCTTCTTTCTTCTGCACTGGCTACCTGCTCCGCAGGGGCGAATCAGCGTAATCGTCGCGCCGCCCGATGCCATTACCGGCCTGTTTGTGGTGGATTCGCTGCTGACCGGCAATTGGCCGGCGCTTCGAAGCTCGTTTCAGTCTATTCTAATGCCGGCCTGCGTCCTGGCGTTCGCGGCCATGGCTCCGCTTGCTCGCATGACCAGATCAAGCATGATCGAAGCCCTGGAATCGGATTATACCCGAGCGGCGAGGGCGATGGGCCTGCCCGAGCGATCGGTTGTATTCCGGCATGCGCTCAGGAACGCGGTCCTGCCTGTGATAACCATGATCGCGATAGTCTACGGCTACCTGCTCGGCGGCGTTGTCCTCGTGGAAAACGTCTTCGCCTGGCCGGGTCTGGGGCGATATGTCTACAATGCGATCGCATCCAGCGACTATCCGGCGCTGCAGGGCTTCATCCTGTATTCGACGACCGTTTACGTGCTGCTCTTTCTATTTGTCGATATCCTGTACGTGCTGCTCGATCCAAGGGTGAGGATATAGGATGGCCGTCGCCTCGCAGCGCATTCGCGAAAATTCGCGCTCGCTCTACCTCTGGTGCCGCCGGAATCCCGTAACCGCGCTGGGCTTCGCGATCATTTTGGGACTCGGAATCCTCGGAGTGCTCGCGCCCTTGCTGGCGCCGTACGATCCGTACGCGCTCAATCCCGCCGAGAGGATGAGACCGCCATCCTGGGAGCATCCATTCGGAACCGGGATTTTCGGCGAGGACATCTTCTCGCGCGTTCTGTACGGAATTCGGATCGATTTCGGCATCGGTCTCGGCGCTGTCGCATTCGGCCTCGTCGTCGGCTCCACGGTCGGCGTATTGGCGGGGTACTACGGCGGCAGGCTGGACGAGATTCTGATGCGCCTAATGGACATCGTCGCCGCCTTCCCGGGATTTATTCTAGCAATGGCGATCGCCGGCGTGCTCGGACCAAGCATCCCGAATCTGATCATTGCCATCGCATTCGTTAACGTTCCGGTCTATGCGCGCTTGTCGAGAAGCCGTTTTCTAGTGATCCGAAGCTCGCTGTACGCCATGGCGGCAAGGGGCGTCGGCGCGTCCGACATGCGGATTCTGGCGTGGCACCTGCTTCCCAACAGCCTTGCGCCAATATTCGTTCAGTCGACTTTGCAATGCGGCTGGGCAATCCTCGACGCGGCGGGATTGAGCTTTATCGGCCTCGGGGTTCATCTTCCGACTCCTGAATGGGGAGTTATGATCGGATTGGGTGCGCCTCGCATAATCTCCGGCCAATGGTGGATATCGTTCTTTCCGGGTCTGGCGATCGCAATTACGGTAATGGGATTCAATCTGATCGGCGACGGTCTCCAGGACTTGCTGGATCCCAAGCGCTGGTGAAAGAAGACATAGCGGTGGCGAATCCCGAAATCGCTTCGAACGGCGAGCCTTTATCCGTCCCGGCGGCGGACGGCGGCCTCGCCGGCAAGGAAATCCTCAGGGTCGAGAACCTCGAAGTGGAATTCCGTTTTCCCGACTCCAGCGTAACCGTTCTAGCGGGAGTCAACCTGGATGTCGCGGAGGGGGAAATCGTCGGCATCGTTGGCGAAAGCGGATCCGGCAAATCGGTTACGGCGCTTTCCATAATCGGCCTTCTGCGTCCGCCCGGAATCGTAACGGGAGGACGAATCCAGTTTTGCGGCCAGAACCTGCTCGAACTTGGCGCGGACGAGATGCAGGCGATCCGCGGCGAGCGGATATCGATGATTTTCCAGAATCCGCGAGCATCCCTCAATCCGGTATTTACGGTCGGCAAAGTACTTCGCGAAGTTCTGCTGCTGCATGGCGGACTGCGCGGCGGGGCGGCAAGGATGCGGGCCGCGGAATTGCTTGCGGATGTCGGCTTGCCCGACCCGGATGCAGTGCTTCGAAGGTATCCGCACCAGCTTTCCGGCGGCATGGCGCAGCGCGCAATGATCGCGCTGGCGCTGGCGTCGTCCCCTCAGCTTCTGCTAGCCGACGAGCCGAGCACCGCGCTCGACGTAACCATCCAGTACCAGATTATTCAATTGCTCTCCCGGCTGCGGAAGGATCGAAACCTGGCCCAGATCGTCATTACCCACAATCTCGGCGTCATCGCGGAGCTATGCGATCGAGTCGCAGTCATGTACGCCGGCGCAATCGTAGAAGAAGCGCCGGTCGAGAGACTGTTCGACGAAACACTGCATCCCTACACGAAGGGATTGCTCGCCGCCCGAGCCCGAACTGAAGGCGGGGGCGAGCTCGAGAGCATTCCCGGTCAAGTTCCCGACATGAAGCGCCGGCCGGCCGGCTGCGCGTTCCATCCCAGATGCGCGTTCGCGACCAAGATTTGCCGGTCCGAGAGTCCAGGGCTGGAGTCGTCAAGTCCGCGGCATCGGGTCGCTTGCCACAGGTGGAGGGAACTCATTTGACCGGCCCGCTTTTGGATGTCGCCGAATTGGGCAAGCGGTATCCGGTTCGGAGCGGCATGTTCCGCTACAGGGAGCTTGTCGCCGCGGACAAGGTCTCGCTGACCGTTAGCGCCGGGAAGACGCTTGCGCTAGTGGGCGAAAGCGGAAGCGGCAAATCCACCGTCGGCCGATGCATTCTTCGACTCGAAAAGCCAAGTTCAGGGTGCGTTCGCCTCGAAGGAACGGACATCACCCAACTGCCGGAGCCGGAAGTCCGCAAGTTGCGGCCGCAAATGCAAATGGTCTACCAGGAACCGCTTGAATCCTTGAATCCCAGGCATCCGGTGGGGAAGCTGGTAGCGGAGCCTTTGCTGCTCCACGGCATCGTTCCCAAACCGGAAATCAAGCGCAAAGTCGTCGAACTATTCAGGCTAGTCGGCTTGGGCGAGGAACATATCGATCGGTATCCGCACGCTCTTTCCGGTGGGCAGCAGCAGCGCGTCGGAATCGCTCGAGCGCTTGCATCAAATCCCAAGCTATTGATTCTCGACGAGCCGACTTCGGCTCTGGATGTTTCCGTAGAGGCGCAGATTCTAAATCTGCTTAAGGATCTGCAAAAACGATTCCAGCTCGCCTATTTGTTCATTTCTCATGATCTAGCCGTCGTGTCGATGCTCGCCGACCATGTTGCCGTTCTATACTTGGGCCAGATCGTCGAATCGGGGCCCACGCGAGATGTGCTGACCGGCAGCTACCATCCCTATACGCGCGCGCTCGTTTCCGCGACTCCAGTCGATCATCCGCGCCAAAGCAAGGAGAGGATCACGCTAAGCGGCGAGCCGACATCGCCCGTCGAGCCTCCCGCACACTGCAGGCTCGTGCCTCGCTGCCCTTACGCGCAACCCGTATGCTCGCAGTCGCGGGCGGAACTGGTGTCCGTCGGATCGAATCGCGCGACCCGCTGCGTACGCTTTCAGCGGGAGCATGTCGACGGCATCTGGAACCCAAGCCCGGAGAATCTCTGAAGCAGGGCGGGGGCTAGTCCCTGCCACGCGTCAGTAGTAGTCCAGCACCAGCGATCTAGTAGGTTCGGGAAGATCTTGGGATTCCAATTCGGCGGAGCAGCCGAAGGCGAAGTCGATTTCGTCTTCGCCGAAAAGCTCTAGGAAATCCGTTATGAAATGCATCATTCTCGGCTTGAAGCACAGGGTTCTGAAATGCATCGGGATAACCATATTGGGACGAACACGATCAACGATGCGCTTTAGCTCCTCGAGCGATATAACCGGAAAGCCGCCTGCATGGCTCAGCAGGACGTTCACGCCTGAAAAAAACGCCAACTGGTCTTCGGAAAAGTCGTTGCCCATGTCGCCCATGTGACCAATGTCGATTCCGTCCACTTCGAACCTGTACATCGCGTTCTGATCGGGATGGCCGCTCGGATGAAGATCGTGCTCCATCGCTTCTATCGCCCTGAAGCCGATTTCGTGCGAAGTCGCGCTGCCGCCCCGCCTCGCAACTTCGAGCGCGTCTATTACGCATGCACCGGGTTTCTTGGGAACCAGATGGTCGTTGTCGTGGAAATCGTCATTGCTGCTCGACTTGATGACGATATCGGCCGCGTCCGGAAACGGCTTGAATCCCGCTTTTTCCGGGTCGTATGGATCGGTTACGATCCTGATTCCCGAGCGGCTCTCGATTCCGAAGCTGGCTTGCCCGTACCAGGTAATTTTCATAAATTCCGTCCGTTCGCTTGGTAGGTCGATCTGTTTGCGACAGAATGCCGCGGAATGCGTTATCGGACAAGCGTTAATTCTCGAATGAGCGTAGCCCAATTTTGTTTATCGGGTCGCCTTTGACATTCCGACTTTCCAGTCCTTGAAGTCCACCCGGCGCATGTTCGCAAGCGCGCATTCGATTGCCGGCATGGCATTCGCCGACTTGAGCGTCCAGCGGCATCCGGGGTGCTTGAGGCGCAGCCCGACAATTTTCCGGCACGAGCATTCGACGATTCCGAAGCCGATCCGCATTGCCTCGCGCCCGGTTGCTGCCGTAGTGTAACGGCTGCGGCGGCGGCGAGCTGCCCGACGCGGGTCGCCGTATCGAGGCTGTCCAGATCGGGTGCCGGACCGGTCAACTCCCCAGCATGCATGGGAAGAATCCCTCCTCCCCGATTCAGGCGGCGCACCTAGCGCGCCCTGCCCATTGGTCATTATAGCTCTAAACACGAATGATTTTGTCGGCTATGCTGGATCCATGACAGCGAACATGTCGATTCGCCGCGCGCTGCTTTCCGACCAAGGTCGGGCGGTTCTTGCGGCCATGCCGCCGCCCGAGAGCTTTCCGGGCAGGACGGCATATGCGCGCGAGGTGTGCGCGCGGTTCGGCTTTGTCGACGCCCTCGGCAATCCGCGGGAATCGAGCTGCAGGGCGGCTCTGCGCGATCTGGATGCGGCGGGCCTCGTGAAGCTGCCTCCGGCGAGGCGGAGCCCGTCCGTCGCGCCGCGCCCCCGGATGTCGTCGGATCCGGTGCCCGCCGCCTGCGGCGTTCCGGAGCGAGCGGGCGACGTTGCCGGCCTTGACGTTCGGCCGGTCGCCGGGCGCGAGGAGGCGCGGATTCTTTCGCGGATGCTGCAGGACGAGCATCCGCAGGGGGCGGTGCAGCACGGCGGCCGCCAGCTTCGCTATCTGGTCGCCTCCGACCATGGCTGGCTTGGCGGCTTCGTGTTCGCGAGCCCGTCCTCGGCCCTCGCTCCCCGCGACCGCTGGATCGGCTGGACCGCGCCCGCCCCTTGGCGCGTGGGTGGGGGGGCGGGGTTGTCGGCGCCCGCCCCCCTCCGCGCCCCTCCCTCCCCGCGACCGCTGGATCGGCTGGACTGCGCAGGCCCGGCTTGCGGGTCTCGACCAGGTGGTCGGGATGTCGCGGTTCCTGATCCGCCCGCAGGTCCGCTGCCGGAACCTCGCCTCGAAGGCGCTGAGCCTGTGCCTGCGCCGGCTTGCGGCGGACTTCCGGGACTGCTACGGGATCGCGCCGGCGCTGTGCGAGACCTTCACCGGGCCGGGATTCAGCGGCGCCTGCCTGGCGGCGTCGGGCTGGATCTGGGTCGGGGAGAGTTCCGGGCGCGGTCGCCGCGCGGCCCCCGGCCAGAGGGTGGATCGCAAGGGGATCTGGATGCGCCCGCTGCGCGGCGACTGGCGCGAGGTTCTCGGAGCCGGCGCCGGCCGAGCGCCGC
>MPMP01000200.1 GCA_002238565.1 Albidovulum sp. bin36 | reverse complement strand
TTGACGGCTTGTGCGAGGTCGAGGAGGCACGCCGGATCTCCGGGTTCGCGCGACCGAAGACCTTCGGGATGTTGGCGCGTCGAAGGGGTAAACGAAGTCCGCGAACTGCGCCGCGCCGTCGACTCCGATTCCATTTTGATGGCTGCCGGGAGCATTGGGCGGAAGATAAAAAGGCGGTCCGATGAAAAATCCGGCCCGCCTACGTGATGGCCGGTCGTCTTGCAGAGCTCGTAGCGACCGCTGCCGAGAACAAGTAAGACGGTCACTTAAATCGCGGAAACCTGCGGGCGGCTCAGACACCGCACGGAGACGGCCGTCGTCTTCAGCTTGAATCGCGGATACATGCCTCTCCTCCGAAAAGATTTAAAGCCTAGATTCGGATTGACGAACGAACTTTAACTCCGTTTGGAAAAAATTGGTTCCCGGCTTCTCTCGGAAAATCGCGAATTACCGAATGTCGAGGCTCTGCGGTCGCGCCTGGACAAAGTTGCCGGAGATCGTTCCAAGAGAACGGAACTATTCCACCGAATTCCATTGCCTCGGATCCTGACATGGAGCGGGATTACAGGCTAACGGAGTTGACTATGCTCCATTTTCCAGGATTGCTTCGGCCGCAAAAAGGCGGCGCGCTGCTTAGGGCGTTCTTCATCAACCGGCTGGCCGGTCCCTTTTGCAACGAGATGCGAAGCAGGTTGGAGAGAATGCCTTCCACCGGTCCGCCGAGGTTCGCTAAGACGCGTCTCGCCGGAGAAGGCCGCGCTTCGAGTTTCGCGCCCGGCGTACGAGACGCTCGAATCTTGCCCAATTCCATAAGGTCCATGATCCGAAGATCCGGCTCGATCGAGTCAGCGGATTTTAGAATCGCCGGTCGTGTCCGCCTTTACAGTCGAATTCATCCGTTATTCCGCAATTGCAATTTCCCGGAGCCTCAGGACTGCGACGGTTCGATCTCAGACTTTGTCTTGAGCAATGCATCCAATTTACCGCGGTATTCCGTGTCGATTTGTGCCGGCGCGTTCAAAACGTATTCCTTTGCTTTTTCCAACTCGGACTTGTCCAGACTCGCAAGGTGATCAAGAACTTGGTCAATCGTCGCAACTTCGTCCCCCTTCACGCCTTTGAACTTGGGCGGCAAAGCTGTCCAGACGACGGCATCCAGCCCACGGGCATTCGCCCATTCATCGAGATCAAGAATCAGCGCGTTTGTTCGAGGCCCGGTCTCCTGGCCCCTTTGCCAGCATCCGGTG
>MPMP01000081.1 GCA_002238565.1 Albidovulum sp. bin36 | reverse complement strand
ACGGAGACGACCTAGGGACGTGCTCTACATGGCCGCAATGTCGGCCTGCATGTTCAATCCCGACATGAAGGAACTGTACGGACGGCTCAAGGAAAGGGGAAAGCCCCACAAAGTCGCCGTGACCGCGATCATGAGGAAGTTGATCGTGACCGCGAACGCCCTGCTGCGCGACGGCCGCATGTGGGAGGACCGGACGGCGGACGCCGCCTGACGCCCGTGCCGGGCCGCGTCTCGCGGCGGCCCGCCAGGCCCCGGTACGAATCAGACTGGCCGGCCACACCTCAGTGGCCGGGCAATTCCGGCATGCGCGCGCGATGCCTGCTTGTGGACAAAGATGTGGAAAACTGTGGAAAGCTGCGGAAAAACCGGACCCGGATCCCCGAAAACCGCCTAAAAATGTTGAATCCCGGCTTGACATAAAACATGGATGCTGATCCGATCAAATCGCCGCCGGAGCGGTCACCGGACCAAACTCCGAAACGTCAACCTCTGACGAACAAATATTAGCCGTGGCGCAACGCCTTGGGATAATAGACAATTGCGTTTTAATCGAATAACACAGCGCAATTTCTCCAGCTGCAATATTTGGTTTTTTCCGAGATTCAAAGAGCGAAGCGAGCAGTCGGCCCCTTCGGCTTCCCAGCCTGAGCGAGGGTCTCCGGCGGCTGTCTCGCTTGGTTTGGCTTGCAGCGAAAATCGCGAGGAACGTGCGAATGTCTCAGATAATGGTAACCGCCCAATTGGCCCGTTGGATAGTCGGCCTCAAGGAAGAAGGCGTGCCGCCGGATGTTCGAAAGGAAGGCGTGCGAACGTTTGTCAATTGGCTGGGCTGCGCGGTAGGCGGTTCCAGGCATGAAACGGTCGATGCCGCGCTGCGCGTTCTGAATCCCTTTTCCGGGCCGAGAACTTCGACGGTATTGGGAAGAGCGGACAGGTTGGATGCGCTCGGCGCCGCGCTCGCCAACGGAATATCGTCGCATGTCTTGGATTACGACGATACGCACCTAAAGACGATCATCCACCCGGCGGGGCCGGTTTCGTCGGCGCTGCTGGCTCTAGCCGAAACGCGAGAATTGTCGAGCAGGGAATTCCTCGACGCGCAGATAATTGGTACGGAAGTCGAGTGCAGGATCGGCAACGCGGTCTACCCGGATCACTACGATAGAGGCTGGCATATAACGGGAACGGCCGGAGTGTTCGGGAGCGCGGCGGCGTGCGGCCGCGCGATAGGCCTTTGCGAGCGGCGGATGCGATGGGCTCTTGGCCTTGCGGCCACGCAGTCTTCGGGGCTCCGGGAGATGTTCGGCACCATGACGAAGTCGTTCCATCCGGGAGCGGCGGCGAGGAACGGACTGATGTCCGCGCTGCTGGCGGAAGCGGGATTTACCAGTTCACTGCAGAGCATCGAAGCGAAGCGCGGATGGGCGAACGTCGTGTCCGACACGCAGGACTACGGTGAAATCCTAGATGATCTCGGTACCCGGTGGGAGGCGTCCCAGAACAGCTACAAGCCATTCGCCTGCGGGATCGTCATTCACCCTGCAATCGACGGCTGCCGGCAAATCCGCGACGTAATCGGCGCGGGCCGAGTTGGCGAAATTGAAAGCGTCGACATGCGAGTTTCTCCGCTGGTACTGGAGCTTACCGGAAAGGACTCGCCGGAAACGGGCCTTGAAGGAAAGTTTTCGGTCTTTCATGCAACTGCGTGCGCGCTGGTTCGCGGCGACGGTTCGCCCGCCGCGTTTACCGACGAGGCTGTGAAGGATCCTGAAATTATCGCGATGCGCTCACGCGTGCACGCAGTGCCGGATCCGAACATGAAAGAGGATTCAATCCACATAGAGATTAGATTCCGAGACGGAACTCGTCTCCAAAAGCGTGTCGACAATGCAGTCGGCAGCCGAAGCAACCCACTCACCGATTCACAACTCGAAGAGAAATTCGTGGATCAGGCCGGACTGGTCCTAGGCGAAGAGGAAGCGCGCGGCCTACTTTCAAAGGCGTGGAGAATCGGCGGCGGCGAAAGCCTGAAAGAGATAGCTCTGGCATCGGTTCCGAAGTGAAACTTCGTTCGAATTTCGCAATGGAAGCGGAATATCAAATCGAGTGCGTATCGTTCTAAAGCAGCTAACCGGCGAATTCATCCGAATTGAAACCTGACTTTGCCGGAAATGCCTTTGCGAAGCCGCTTCCGCTTAGCCGCGGCACTGCCGTTTCGCCGAGTTTTTGCGCAGAACTCAGCTAATTCGGCCGTTCGGACGCCGGGCGTTGCCAAAAATGCTTTTGCAGGGGCGCGAATTCAAAATTGAACAGCCGCCATTAAATCTGCATCGGAATAGATGTTCCGACTGAAGAATTTCGCCGAATTAAACATTGAGCGGCCGCCGCTTTTTCCGAGACCGAGTTCGTACGGGTAAATTTTTTCTCGCGCGGCACGGCAAAACGGCAATTCAATGAGACGGGGCAGCAAGCCCTCTAATTTCCGACGCCAAACTTCGGCGCCCCGGGATATCTCATAAATTAGAGGGTATCCAATAAAATAAACGAGTAGGCAACTATATTGATCAAGTGGGCAACGGGGCCGCGATAAGTGCGCGCCCCGTCGCTATTGAATGCCTACATTTTTCCGCCGTCGGCTTCCATGGCATCGTCAACGACCATTTCCATTTCTTCCATCATCATTTCTTCTTCTTCGACCGCTTGCTCGGTTGCGCAGCCGGAGATGGCCACAAGAGCGGCAAAAGCCGATACGAGTAGAATTTTGGGAGTCATACTTTGCTTCCTTCTATTTTATAGCATTTCGACGGCACCAATCGCCATTCAAGACCGGCAATCGCCGACGTAGAATGATAATCCCAGTTTTAGCCGGTTTTCAAGAGCTTTTTTAGGTGCCAGAAAATTATTTTGCCGTCGATCAGTCGCTTTTCGTATGGGAGCGCCCGAGGTCTGGCTAATCCTTTTTTCGCCTTCGGGGCCGCAGCTTCTCCGGCTAGCGGGCTATTCGCGGCAATCGGACGAATAGACAAGAGCCAATGCCAATCGACGAATTGTACATTGAATGGAATAGAATGCCTCAAGCCTTTCGCATTCAGATTCCGCGGCGACTGGGCTGCGATCGAAAAAGTTTAGCTTTTGCGGCAAGGCTATTGCCAATTTGCAGCGAAATTGATTTTGTCGAGGCGGCGACGCGGCCGGAAATTCCGTCTGATTTGCAATGCAATGCGTACGCCTCGAGGATTTGGATCTGTTTAAGCGAATAGTCATTCTCACGGGCGCGGGGATATCGGCGGAAAGCGGCCTTTCGACTTTTCGCGACAAGGACGGCTTGTGGGCGAAATACGACCTTGCCGCCGTGGCGACCCCGGAGGGATTCCGAAGGAATCCCGGTCAAGTAATCGATTTCTACAACATGCGCCGTGCCATCGTGACGAAGGCTCGGCCCAATGCCGCTCACATTGCTCTGGCAGGCTTGGAGGAGCGATTTCAGGGCGAAGTCGCCTTGGTTACGCAGAACACTGACGATCTGCACGAAAAAGCCGGAAGCCGAAATGTTCTGCACATTCACGGCGAAATTTCGAAAGCCAAATGCGCGGAGTGCGAAGAAATTTGGCCCGCGCCGATTGAGATGAACTTGTCGGATGCCTGCCCGAAATGCTTCAGGCGGGCGACTAGGCCGAATGTAGTGTGGTTTGGCGAAATCCCCTACTATCTTGACGAGGTCGCGGAATTGCTGCGCCGCGCGGACGTTTTAGTATCGATCGGCACGTCTGGCCAGGTCTATCCGGCGGCGGGATTCGCGGCCGAAGCCGCCGGAAGCGGTGCGGAGACATTGGAACTGAATCTGGAGCCGTCGGCGATTTCGAACGTATTCGACCGGTGCGTGTACGGCCCGGCGACAAGAATTGTTCCGGAGTGGGTTGACGAATTGCTGAGTGCTTGAATTCGGTGCGCGCCGAAAGAGGCCGCAATTGTTTAAATTCATCCTGCACGAACTCAATGGCTCGAAGTTCGAGGATGAATTCCAGCTTGATTCGCAAATGCCCGAAAGCTTGGCAATGGAATGGCGGGCGGCAAGCCGAACGCCGGCGCCGTTTCCCGCCAGGCCGGAATCCCCCGGTTTTCGGGAAGGCGTTTTGCGAAATCGTCAAGTTCCAGACAGTTGCGATTCGTCGCAGGGACGATCAAACAGCGCGCCAAAGTCGAAGATTGGCAGATGACACCGACTTGCAAGTGATGTATTTGCTCTTGGCGAGGAGGGCAAATTGTCCTTTTGATTCTTTGCGTTTAATCGGAGTGTGGCTGTATGAGCGCTAATAATTCGTTTCCCGACAATTATGTTCCTAACGAGGACGAGGAGTTTATGAGCGAGCGGCAGCAAGAGTATTTCAAGTCAATGCTTAGTTCCTGGAAGGACGAACTGCTCGCGGATTCGAAATTTACGATCGAGGGCATGCAGAAAGAGGCGGGCAATATTCCCGATATTGCCGACCGCGCATCGGAAGAATCCAGCAGAGCCGTGCTGTTGCGAACGCGAGACCGTCAAAGAAAGCTCGTGGCGAAGATCGACCAGGCCTTGCTGCGCATCGAAAACGGCGAATACGGTTACTGCCAGGCGACGGGGCAGCCGATCTCGCTGCCGCGGCTCATTGCCAGGCCTATTGCGACAATGTGCCTTGAAGCGCAGGAACGGCACGAAAGGGATGAGCGGGTATTTAGAGACGACTGAAGCCTCCGCCTGCGACCCGGCATGACGCCCGGCCGGAGGCGCGCTTCCAAATTCGATGCCTAGCGGACTAGGCGATGTGGCGGTCGTCGGCGCCGGGCCGGGAGGGCTGGCATTCGCCGCCGCGATGGCGCGCCGGGGGCGCTCTGTCGTCGTATTCGAACGGGCTTCGGGCGATGCGCCGGTCGGCGGGGGTATTCAAATTACGCCGAACGGATCGTCGATTCTAAAGGCATTGGGGCTTGCCGGCCGTCTGGAAGCAATTGGCAGCGCGGCAAGCGAGCTGGAGATCTGGGACTATCGCGGCGAGTCGAGGCTAGCGGCCTTTCCATTGAAGCCGGCAGTCGGCGATTGGCCCGGTCCGTATTTGCTCGCCCGCAGGCAGGATCTGCTGGCTGAACTGAGGAATCTCGCGGTCGAGCTCGGCGTTGATATCCGGCCCGGATGCCGCGTTCGGCAAATCGAAACAATGGAAGACGGCGCGGTATGCGAGTTGGCCGATGGAGTTCGCCGGAAATTCGATTTCGTCGTAGGCGCCGACGGCTTGAATTCGGTCGTTCGAACCGCTCTGAACGGACATTGCGAAGCGAAGTTTTCCGGTCATGTTGCCTGGCGCTCGTCGATCTCGAAACGGGATGCCGGGTTCGAATTTTCTCCTCGGCAAGTTCGAATCGTGCTCGCGCCGGACCGCCACGCGGTGATGTATTCGATGCGCGGCGGCGAAGCGCTCAACGTAGTCGCTGTAGAGAAGCGGGCGCGCTGGGATGGCGAGTCGGCGCGCCGAGATGGCGACATCAAGGAATTCAAAAAGGCTTTTTTCGATTTCGGCGCGTCGTCGCAGGAAATATTCGCCAACTGCGATCCCTTGGAGGAATGGGGCCTTTTCGAACGCGGCGTGGCGGATGTTTGGTGGCGGGGGCGCGCGGCGATAATCGGCGATGCGCTGCATCCAATGATGCCGTTCCTAGGGCAGGGGGCCAATGCCGCCTTCGAGGATGCTTGGACGCTTGCCGCGAAACTCGCCGAACATGAGAGTACCGGGGACGCGCTCGAAGGGTTTAGGCTGGAGCGCCGTGACAGAATTGCAAGAGTCGTTGCTCGGTCCAAGCGGCAGGCCTGGGCCTACCACCTTGCGAATCCCGCCTTGCGGTTTGCCGCTCACCGGTCGCTTCGCCTTGCGAATGCGCTATATCCCGGAGCGCTGAGCCTTTCGCTCCACTGGCTTTACGGAAAGGACTCGACCGAGGCGAAAATTTGAATTCTACTCGTATCCCGGCAAACTCCGGCGATTTCGGGACGAAATCGTCATGCGTCGAGTTCGATCCAAATCGGAACGTGGTCCGAAGGCTTGGTCTCGCCGCGCATATGCCGGTCGATCTGGCAGTCCTTAAGCAGATCCGCGCATTGCGGCGTCAGCAGGAAGTGGTCGATACGAATTCCGTCGTTCTTCTGCCATGCGCCTCGCTGATAGTCCCAAAACGTGTAGTTCATGGGTTCCCGATTCAGGGTTCGAAAAGCGTCGGTGAAGCCAAGGTTTTCTATTCGCCTCCAGGCGGACCTTGTCTCGGGCAGAAACAAGGCGTCGGTTGTCCAGTCCTCGGGATCGTGCGCGTCGACGGGGCTGGGAATGACGTTGTAGTCGCCGGCCATTAACGCGACTTGCTCCGAGTCGATTAAGTCTCGAGCTCTTGCTCCAAGCCGCCGCATCCAATCGAGCTTGTAGTCGTACTTGGGTCCCGGCGCGGGATTTCCGTTGGGCAGATAAAGATTGCAAATCCTTACCGCGGTATTGTTTCTTCTAGCGACTGTCGCTTCGATCCATCTCGCCTGATCGTCGCCTTGAGGCTCGGGCAGGCCGCGAACCACGTCTTCAAGCGGGAATTTGGAAAGAATGGCGACGCCGTTGAAGCTCTTTTGGCCGTGAGTCTCGACATTGTAGCCAAGGTCTTCAATCGGAGCGCGCGGAAAGCCTTCGTCGATCGACTTTATTTCCTGGAGCAGGGCAATGTCGGGAGCCGATTTTTCAAGATACTCGAGGAGAAGGGCGATCCTGGCCTTTATGCCGTTGATGTTGAAGGATGCAATCTTCACGGATCGGGTTCTCGAC
The DNA here is from genome assembly GCA_002238565.1 of Albidovulum sp. bin36. GTDB lineage: Bacteria > Pseudomonadota > Alphaproteobacteria > Rhodobacterales > Rhodobacteraceae > JAPPFL01. Next base: position 19,550 of record MPMP01000081.1, on the reverse strand, counting down.
TGCGCACTCTAGCCTAGAGGGAAAAGCTTAGCGAGCAGCCGCAAGTGGACTTGGCGTTTGGATTGAGCACGACGAATCTGGAGCCGATCAACTCTTCGGCGTAGTCGATCGTGGCGTTGCTTAAAAACGGCAGCGATACGCTGTCGATCAATACGGCCTGCTCGTCGCGGTTCAATACCAGGTCGTCTTCGTTCTCGGCGTCGAAAATTATTTCATATTGGAACCCGGAGCAGCCGCCGCCCTTTACTGCGACGCGCAGCTTGCTATTTTTGCCGGTCTCCGCATTTATTTCTGCGAGCCTTTCGAACGCGCGTGTCGTTACTTTGGGTGGAATGTTCATCGTCTTCGCCAGCGTGCCGAATTGAATTTCCGAAAAATTGACATACCCGGAATATATGGAGACAAAGTGCAACAAGCAAGAACGTGCGGGCTATAAATGCCGAATAAGCGAATCCAGAGTTCCGGGCGGCTTGCGCCGTACGCGTGCAGGCCCGAGGAATCGAGCAGGCTTCATTATGAACCGGCGGATCCGTACAGAACCGCCTTCGAGCGCGACTGCGACAGAATCGTCCATTCGTCGGCGTTCCGGAGATTGATGCGCAAGACCCAGGTGTTCATATACCTCGAAGGCGATCTGTTCAGAACCAGGCTCACGCACACGATCGAGGTTTCCAGAGCCGCGCGTACCATCGCATTGAACCTTTCGCTCAATCCCGATCTTGCCGAAGCCGCCGCGCTGGCGCATGACTTGGGGCATACGCCGTTCGGGCACGCGGGCGAAGAGGAGCTCGAAAGGCTAATGCTTCCCTACGGGGGATTCGAGCACAATGCTCAAGCTCTCCGCATCGTAACTTGTCTGGAGCGGCACTATCCCGGGTTCGACGGGCTGAACCTTACATTCGAAACCTTGGAATCCATCGCCAAGCACAATGGCCCCGTAAGGAATAAAATTCCTTTCGCCTTGAACGAATACAATCGCCAGCACGATTTGAGGCTCGATACCTGGCCGAACCTGGAAGCTCAAATCGCGTCGATCGCCGACGATATCGCCTACAATTGCCACGACGTCCACGATGGATTGCGCGCAAGGCAGTTCGGAGTCGACGAGGTCGAGCGGCTTCCCTTGATTGGCCCGAAGTTCAAAAGGATCAAGTCCGCGAATCCGAACGCGGACGAATCGCGCTGCCTCTACCAGGCGCTAAGCGGTGCGTTCGCCGAGCTAGTCGCCGACGTCCTGCAGACAACGCGTCGAATTCTCCGGGAGGCGAAGCCGGAGTGCTCCGACGACATTCGGCTAATGGGCGCCGCGACCGCGAGGTTCTCGCCGGACATGGAAGAGCAAATTGGGGAAATCGGCCGATTCCTGACTACGCGCATGTACCGAAACGACAGCATGGAGGGGGAGCGGACAAAGGGAAGGCGGGTTCTGCAAGAACTCTTTGAAGTTTTCCTTAGCGATTCGCGCCTGCTTCCGCCCGAATGGAACACGCGATTCGTTGCGAAGGACGGCGAACGGGCTAGGGCGCGGCTAGTTGCCGACTATATCGCGGGCATGACGGACCGATTCGCGATTCAGACCCACTCGCGATTGATGAATTCGGCTTCTCGAGCCGATTGACCCGCTTGCGGGATCGGCGATTCAAGGGGATGCCGCTCGCGATATCGCCGTCAAAGTCCGCCGGTCCGCGCCGACGGCCGGTCGAGCGCTGGGCGGAACGGCCCCGCAATTTTCCGCGACTTTGTATCGATCCGCATCATCGCAGTCGATTCGCGCTCGAATGCGCTCCAGGAATTCGGCGCGGTCGATTTAAGAGTCGCAAGGATGGCGATCGGGCATCAAGCATGCCGCCGCAAACTTCGCTGGCCGAAATAATTCCGGCCGACGATCTCGGCATCGCTGGAATCGGACGATCCCGAGCTCGCGCATGCATTCGATTTCGATGCGCAATTCTTGCCGGATGCCGAATCCGCCGTTTGAAACTTTCCCTGTCGCTTGGGCGCATTTGCGGTATACGGTCGAAGGTCGCTGACTCGGCGGCGAATTGCGACACGGCTCGGAACCGGAATCACTCGCGGCGAATTTGCGGGAAGCGCCGATTCGCATCCCAATTAGGATTTTCCCCATGGTCGGCAGAAAAACGATTGCTTTCGGCTCATTCATTGTCTTCCTCTGTAGCGCGGCCTCGTTCGCCGAGGAATGCGCCGCCTGGCGCGAACCGGGGTTTTTTGCCGAAGCGAGCCGATACCAGGTTATCGCGTGCATCGACGGCGGATCCGATCCGAACTTAAGGAGCGACAGCGGGTCGGTCCCTCTGCACGATGCCGCGGCGGCGGGAAATGCCCATGCAATATCGATTTTGCTCGGGGCCGGCGCGGCGCTTGATGCCCGCGACGCCGAGGGCCGTCAGCCAATTCACGCGGCGTCGGGAAAGAGCCTTCAGGCCATCGCGGCGATTCTTCTGGGCGGCGGAGATCCCTCCGCAACGGATGCTAGAGGGTTTCGGCCGCTTCACTACGCGGCCCTCAGGGGAAGCGACCCGGGCATGGTCGCCGATCTTGTCGCCGCCGGCGCCGACCCGAACGCCGCCGACCCGAAATTCGGATTGACGCCGCTTCACATCGCGGCCGGGTTGAATACCGAGCCCGCGATCATCCGGAGTCTGATTTCGCTGGGCGCCGACGCGGATGCGAAGGAACTGTCCTCGGGGCAGTCGCCGCTCCATAGAGCGGCGGCGTTCAATCGGAATTCTTCCGTGGCGGAAGCTCTAATCGAGGCGGGCGCCGACGTTTCGGCGCGGGATTTTTTCGGGAGGACGCCCCTCTTTGTGTCCGTCGCGGCTTCGAACGACCGGAGCGTCGTCGACGCGATTATGGGAAACGCGGGCGAAGCCGACTGCGAAAGCTGGAACACCGGCGGCTATTTCAGAAGCCGAACTCCTGCGGCGGTTGAATGGTGCCTTTTGAACGGAAGCGGAATCGACGCGACCGATGCGAACGGAATGACGCCGTTGCACCGGGCGGTCGTCGATGGCGCGAACGCCGCCGTTGTCGAAACATTGCTAGGAGCCGGCGCGGACCCCGGCGCGCTGGATAGCGAGCGCAGAACGCCGCTGAATGCGGGGCTTCTCGGAGAAATTGAATTCGCGGTCGCGGAAGCTCTGATGTTTTCCCTGCTGGAAAGGCAAAGCGAAAGCGCGCTTTCGGCAATCGGGCGCGGCGGCCGTTCCAATGGCGCGGACGGTTCGAAACCATCGGCTGCGCAAAGCGAATTCGAAGCCGCGGTGGATTGCGATGGCTGGAACACCGCTGCGTTATTCGCCTCCATTACGAACGGAACGATGAGCGAGTGCCTGAAGCAAGGCGCCGATCCGAATGCAAGGGATTTGACGGGCGACGCGCCGCTCCACTTTTTTGCGGCCTACGGCGGCTCTCGCGAACTGATAATGCTGCTCGCCGATTCAGGCGCCGATCCCCGGCTTTTGAACCTCGGCGGCGACGCGCCTCTGCACGTTGCGATCATATCGGGCAGCGACGCGGATACCGTTTCGGCGCTGGCGGCGATCGGCGCGGATCCGAATCGAGTCGGCAGCGGCGGCCGAACCGTTCTTCACGAAGCGCTCGAAAGAAACGCCGATGTCGCGATAGTCGAGATCCTTTTGGAATCCGGCGCAAATCCGAATATGCTCGACAGTTCGGGAAATAGCGGCCTTCACATGGCGATCGGCAACGCAAGCGCCGCGACAATTCTAGGAGCGCTGCTGAAGGCCGGGGCGAACACGAACCACCAGAATGAATCCAGGGATACGCCCCTCCATCTTGCGGTTGACCGAGAGTCCCCGGACATCGAAACGGTTACTCTTTTGCTGGAAGCGGATGCCGATCCCAATATCTGGAACAAGGACGGCAATCGACCGCTGCACGTCGCGATGAAGAACCGGGCGAGCCTGCAAGTTGCAAATGCCCTGCTCGAAGCGAAAGCCGATCCCAACGCGCTAAACAATTTTTGGGACCTTCCGACGGCGCTGCATATTGCGGCCTCGAGCCACGTGGACGAAGCGGTCATCGCGGCTTTGCTCGACGCGGGAGCGGATGCGGGAATTCGCTCGAAGGTCGGCAGGAATACGCCTTGGGACGTGGCGCAGGACAATGAAGAATTGAAGGGAACGGGCGCGTGGTGGCGGCTTCACGACGAACGGTAGCGCGGTCGCGTTTATTTTGAATTTGCCGCTCGATTCAGCGAAAGTGGGGGCAGTCCAGATTTTGAGGTTAGGATGGACATATTTGCGGATATCAGGAAAATCGTTGTCGGCGGGTTGACCGAAATCGCGCGACCAGACGCGCTGCGCTTCGATCCGGACCGGATTTCGATCGAAAGGCCGCGGGACCCTTCGCACGGGGAGATCGCGACGAACGCGGCGATCATGGCGGCCAAATCCATGAATCGGAAGCCTCGCGATCTGGCGGAACGCGTGGCCGAGGCCTTGCTGCTCGACGATAGAATCGACAGAGCCGAGACCGCGGGCCCGGGTTTTATCAATCTGACGCTCAAGCGAGAAGCCTGGATGGCCGTCATTCCGTCTATTCTGGCTTCCGGCGCGAACTACGGCCGTTCCTATATGGGAAGCGGCCGCCGGGTCTGCGTCGAGTTTGTTTCGGCGAATCCGACTGGACCGCTGCATGTTGGCCATGCGCGCGGAGCCATATTCGGCGACGCTCTGTCGAGGCTTCTGGAATTCGCCGGATACTGCGTCACCCGCGAATACTATGTGAACGACGGCGGCGCCCAAGTCGACACCCTGGCGAGATCCGCTCATCTCAGATATCTCGAAGCGAACGGAAAAGCGGTCGAATTCGATCCCAATGCGTACAAGGGAGAATACCTCGCCGAGCTGGGACGGACGCTAGCGGACGAGCACGGCGACCGATTTGTCGATGCTCCGGAAAGCGATTGGATCGACTTGTTCAGGGAAGCTTCCATTGTCGCGATGATGGCGCTTATTCGCCGGGACCTGGCGTCGCTCGGCATAGTGATGGATGAGTATTTCAGCGAGAAATCGCTATACGGCTCGGGGCGAATCGAAGAAGCGATTGAAACGCTCCGCGAACGCAATCTAGTCTACGAAGGCGTTCTTGAGCAGCCGAAAGGAAAAATCGTCGAGGATTGGGAGCCGAGGCGGCAAACGCTGTTTCGCTCGACCGCGAACGGCGACGACGTCGACAGGCCGATTCGCAAGTCCGATGGAAGCTGGACCTATTTCGCTCCTGATATCGCCTATCACTACGACAAAGTCCGGCGGGGCTTCGACGAGCTGATCAACGTATTCGGATCGGACCATAGCGGCTATACGAAGCGCATGCGAGCGGCCGTGTCGGCTCTTTCGGATGGCGGCATGGCGTTCGATATCAAGCTTATTCAATTGGTCAGGGTGATGGAGGACGGGCGAGTGGCCAAAATGTCGAAGCGCGCGGGGGAATTCGTCGAGCTGCGCGAAGCCCTGGAGGCGGTAGGCTCCGATGTCGCGCGATTCGTGATGCTGACGAGGAAAAACGACGCGCCGCTCGATTTCGATTTCGCCGCCGTGAAGGAAAAATCCAAAGACAATCCCGTTTTTTACGTTCAGTATGCTCACGCGCGGATTTGCTCGGTGCTGCGGAAGGCGGAACGAGAGGGCATCGACGTTTCGGACCAGTCTCTGGCGAGCGCGGACCTGTCGTATTTGAACCATGCTCTTGAAGTGGAATTCGTGCGCCGCATGGCGGAATGGCCGCGAATGGTCGAGGCCGCGGCCAACAGCCATGAGCCTCACCGCATTGCCTACTATTTGCAGAATTTGGCGTCGGATTTGCACGGATTGTGGGCGAAGGGCAACGAAACCGCCAGCCTGAGGTTTTTGCAGCGTGGCGAAATTGCGACTAGCATGGCGAAACTTGCGCTTATACGATGCGCGGCGATTGCAATTGCAAACGGGCTGGATATTCTCGGGGTAACGCCGATTCAGGAAATGAGGAGCTAATCCCGAACTGGATCGCGCAGCGCGAGCGAGCGGCAAAGGGCCGAATACCATTCTTCGGTCAACGAGACAGGCAGGTGGCAGTACTAGAAAATCCGACACGCTCGAGCGACGCGCAAGGATATATAGCGAACAAGGTCTTCTGGGGCTGCATTTTCGCTATGTCCGTCGCCTTGCTGGCGCAAATGGCTTCAATAGGGCGCGAGTCCCGTTTGGCGGACTCCCTGGGCAATGTTCCGATAATCGAGGCGTCGAAGAGACCGCTTTTTGTCGATGCCCAAAGCCAAAACGGCGACGGATCCAGATTGACGGTCCATCACATGCTAATGAATGAGTGGAAGTCGGCGGCGCGGGCCAATATCGTGCTCGCCGAGGAGAATCCGCAGCTTTCGGACGAAGACATGCCGGTTGCCGATTTGAAGCACCGGATCGAAATGGAGCGGATCGGCAGATTCCGCGCCATGGTGGACGCGTCGATTTTTCCTACGCTGCCTTATTCGATTCTGTCCGGAGGCATCGAGCCCGCATCAACGGAGGCCTTGACGGACGCGGAATCCCAGGCTGAAGAAAAAGTCGCGAGCCGGAAGCCGGGATCTAGTCCGCCATTAGGGCCGCCTCCCGAATTCTTCGAGAAATTCAACTCCGAATCAGCATGGCCGGACGGTATGCTAGTACCAGAGAAATCCGTCCCCGCCGGCACCTACGTCGCCCAGCTAGGCAGTTTCTCCGCGGATGGGATTGCGAGCTCGGCGATGCAGGACATGCAAATCAACTACAGCGAACTCATCGGCGGGCGAAAGTGGATAATTCAAGAAATCCGACGCGATACCTACTCGACGTACCGGCTCAGGCTCACGGGATTCTCATCGCACGACGAAGCGGAGAAGTTCTGCAATTCGCTTAGGGCGAGGGGCAGGGAATGCGTTCCGGCGAATCTGAACTGATGGCTTTCGGCGCCTATATATTCGGCTGCAAAGGCCAGTATCCGGATCGCGAGGAGCTTGGATTCTTTGCCGACGCAGATCCTTTCGGCTTCATTCTTTTTTCGAGAAATGTCGAAAGCCCGGGCCAGATTCGGCGCCTCGCGTGCGAGTTAAGGGAAGCCGTCGGCCGGAATGCGCCGATTTTAATCGATCAGGAGGGCGGACGGGTCCAGCGGCTTCGCCCGCCATACTGGCGCGAATGGCCGCCGCCGCTCGAGCAAAGCGAAGGGCTGAGCGCGGACGCGGCGGCCAGGGCGATGTGGATTCGCTACAGGCGCATTTCGGACGAGCTGCGCGATTGCGGAATCAATGCAAACTGCGTTCCGATGGCCGATATCGCAACCGAGGACACGCATCCGATCATAAGAAACAGATGCTACGCCTACGACGCGGCGAGAGTCTCGCGATTGGCGCAGGCAGCGGCGGACGGAACAGCCTCCGGATCCGTTTTGCCCGTCCTTAAGCATATTCCGGGCCACGGGCGGCCGTCCGGGGATAGCCACGTCGAGTTGCCGACGACGGCGGCGACGCTGGAAGAATTGGAATCGGCGGACTTTCGCCCGTTCTCGGACCTAGCGGATCTGCCGCTTGGCATGACTGCCCATGTCGTTTACGAATCAATTGACCGCGACCGTCCCGCAACGCAGTCGCCGCGCGTGATAGAAATCGTTCGCGAAAGAATCGGGTTTGCAGGATTGCTAATGACGGACGATATATCAATGTCCGCGCTTGCCGGCAGCATCGAAGAGAGATGCGAGGCTTCGCTGAGTGCCGGATGCGATCTCGTACTGCACTGCAACGGCGATTTGAATGAGATGAAATCGGTCGCGCATTCGTCGGGAGCATTGGCCGAATCCGCGCAAGAAAAAGCTCAATGCGCCATTGATGCCGTCTCTTCGCCCTGCCAATCCCTGGATGCCGCCGAACTGGATGCCGAATTTGACCTGATATTGCGAACGAAATCGAATTGACTCCAAACCAAGCCTTTCCCGACGAACTGTTTCCGGCAGGCCGCGAAAAGTCTGCCGAAGAGGTTTTTGTCGTCGACGTCGCCGGATTCGAAGGCCCATTGGACTTTCTTCTGGCCCTCGCTCGCAGGCAGCGAGTCGACCTGGGAAAAATTTCCATACTGGAATTGGTAGAGCAATACCTGGCGTTTACGGAAAGGGCCCGTTCGCTCAGAATCGAACTGGCCGCCGACTATCTCGTCATGGCTGCATGGCTCGCGTTCCTGAAGTCGCGCCTCTTGCTTCCGAGCGAAGACGAAGACAGTCCCGGAGGCGACGAGCTTGCGGCGCAGCTCGCATTTCGATTGGAGAGGCTAAGCGCGATGCGCGAATCGGCGGCGCGAATAATGGCCCGCGCGCGGCTGGGAATGCAGATATTCCCGCGCGGCGATCCAGAAGATCTCCAAGTGATCGAGCAAAAGAAATTTTCGGCAACAGTCTACGATCTGATGCAAGCGTATGCTCGCGTTCGTTCCAAGGACAGCATGCGCCCGCTCTCAATCCGGCGAGACGAGGTTTTTTCGATCGAAGCGGCTCTCGACAATTTGAAGGCGATCATAGGCAGCGAGCCGAACTGGGCGGATCTCGCCCGCTTCCTGCCGGCGGCATGGCTTGCCGATTCGAAAAAGGCGCGGTCCGCCACGGCATCGACTTTCGCCGCGAGTCTTGAACTCGCAAGAACCGGCGAATTGGAAATCAGGCAGGCGGACAATTTCGCTCCGGTACAGGTTCGCAAGAGGCGCGACGACGACAATGCCTAAGCAAGAGCCCGAAAGGCATGCCGTTCACGCGCCGTCGGAATTCGAGCAGGAACGAATGGTCGAGGCGATACTGTTCGCGTCTTCGAAGCCGGTTACCGAAAAGGAGATATCGGACAGGATGCCGCCCGGATGCGACACGGCGCGGGCAATCGCGAGAACAGCGGAATTCTACCAGCAGCGCGGCGTGCGGGTTGTGAAAGTTGACGACGCCTGGGCAATCCGCACCGCGCCCGATCTAGCATTCCTCATGCAAAAGGAACGCATTCAAACGCGCAGGCTTTCTCGGGCCGCTCTCGAAACTCTGGCGATCATCGCCTACCATCAGCCGGCGACGAGGGCGGAAATCGAAGAAATACGAGGCGTCGGCGTGTCGCAGGGTACGCTCGACCAGTTGCTGGAGTTGGATTGGATCGGACTCGGTCGCCGGCGGAAAACGCCCGGCAGGCCGGTTACCTTCGTCGTTACGAGAAATTTCCTCGATCATTTCAGCCTGGAGTCGGTCAGGGACCTCCCGGGTCTGCGGGAATTGCGCGAAGCCGGATTGCTCGCGAGTTCGCCGAGCGAGGATTTTCTGAAGGGCTTGGGATTGGAACTCGAACAGCCGGACCGAAACGACTCGGACGGTTCGGAATCGTGAAGACCGCCCGAATGTTCGGGGTTAGGGCTGAACGGGAAGCGATTCGCACTCACGTCGACTGCGAGCGCGAGATCCGCGGCTTGCGAAAATGTTTCGATAGCTCGAGTTTTTGCCCTTGGTAGTTCGATTTCAGCTCGTTCGAGCCGTATAGGAATTCCGGTCGGGCAAGCATGCGCTCGAATTTCAGCCTGCCGACCGTTTGGCGGTGCTCCAGCAGAAATGGAACTTCATGGCAGCGCACTTCCAAAACGCTGCGCGAACCCTGTCCTCCGCTACCCGTGTAGCCGAATCCCGGGTCGAAAAATCCGGCGTAGTGAACGCGGAATTCGCCGGCCATGGCCAAATAAGGAACCATCTCGGCCGCGAAACAGGGCGGAATCGCGACTTCTTCGTGGCTAATAAGGATGTAGAACGAGCCGGGGTCTAAAATCAGCTTGTTGTCGGGAGCGTCCACCGGCGTAAAAAATTCAAGCGATTGGTAATGATCTTTTCTTGCCAGATCGATGACGCCCGCATGCCGCTTGGCGCAGTATCCGACAGGCCCGTCGCCGCGGCGGAAAAGATCGACGGAAAAACCGAGGCCATCGGAGATATCCGGCTCAGAATTTACGATCGGAGACGTACTGTGCAACTCCTTGAGCTCGCTGTCGGCAACCAGAGTTTCGCCGCTGCGAAACCGGATTTGATTCAAGCTGACACCGGTCCGCGCCAGCACGGAAAACGATTTGGGGCAAATTTCGGCGTAGATCGGTCCGTCATAGCCGCCGACAATGCGGTCGAATTCAACGCTGTCGTCCGTAACTAGGCGAACGAGGAGATCCAGTCTGCCGGAGGAGCTTTTTGCGTTGGCCACGCAGTTGACGCCTTCGGGAAGGTTGAGCCGCTCAAGCAGCGGAACTAGGTAGACGCAGCCTTTTTCGAGGACAGCGCCGTGTTCAAGGTCGACTGTATGCATGCAAAACCGATTCAGGCGCTCGCGGACCGTGTTGCCGCGACCGGCGAGGAAGGAGGTTCTGACACGGTAGGCTTTTTCCCCGAGCCTCAGATCGAGGCTGGCCGGCTGTATCTGCTCCGCGGCGATCGGCGGATCGGCGCGAATTTCCTCCCGTTCGATCATATTCCGGATTATCCGGTCCGGGAACACGCCCCCGCGCGACCGGCTCATGCCTGGGAACTCCTTGCGCGCTCGTATTCGCCGGGCGAAAGCGGGAATGAAACTGCGATGGTCGGGCCAGCGAGATTTGAACTCGCGACCTTTCGCCCCCCAGACGAACGCGCTAACCGGACTGCGCCATGGCCCGACACCGAACGACCAATAGGGCCAATTTCCTTGGGCGGCAAGCGCGAATTCAATCGAGATAGCCCCTAGGCGTTTCCCCGATTCTTTCGACAAGCCGATTTCGAAGGCTTTTCGCCTTGTCGCGGAGCTTCCTAGCTAGTGCCGCCCTGGTGCCCGAAGACTTGATTCTTGATTCCGGCGCGGCTTCGGCGCGGCGCGTCAAGGCACTTTCGGGTTTGACCGCGAATTCTTTTTTTTCTCCGAAATTCGGCGCATGCGCGGCGGCTCGAGGCGGCGCCTCGGATTCGAACGCGGTTTGAATGCCTGAATTCACCACCTCGGAGCATGCGCTCCCGAGCGATGTAACATAGTCCTTTCCGCGCTGCCTAAGAATCTTCTGGACGCCCTTGACGGTCATGCCGTCATCGCGAAGCAGTTTCTTAAGCCCTGCGAGCAATGCGACGTCGCTCGGCCGGTACAGTCGCCGCGAGCCCCGGCCTATCGACGGGCTGACCTCGGGAAACCGATTGCCCCAATAGCGCAGCACATGCGTTGGCAAGCCAAGTATTTCGGAAACTTCGCCGATTGTGCGGTAGGCGCCGGGTGATTTTTCTGTCGGCTTGCGAGCCAGTTCAGTTCTCCTCGGAGTTGATATCCGACAGCATCATGCGCGAAGGCCGAAAGCCAACTACCTGCCGCTCTGATATCACGGCCGGATCTCCGTTTCTCGGATTCCTGCCCATTCTCTGTTCCTTGTGCCTGACGAGAAACGTTCCGAACGATGCGTATTTCACTTCCTCTCCTTTGGCGAGAGAGTCGGATATGGCCTCGACTACAGTCTGCACGATGTCCAAGCATTCGCTGCGCGAAAAACCGAATCGCCGGTGAATTGAATCCGCCAAATACGCTTTCGTGCAAGTTTTCGTCATAAGTTTTCCTCCGCCCTCTTGCGCATTCCTACGACGGCGATTGCAAGGCTACCATCGAATCACGACCGAGCCCCAGGACAACCCTCCGCCGATCGCCATGAGCAGCAAAACGTCGCCGGCCTTTATTTTGCCATTGGATTTGGCTTCGGAAAGCGCCAGCGGAATTGACGCGGCCGAAGTGTTGCCGTGCCGCTGTATCGTCAATATGACTTGGTCTTCGGGGATGCCGAGCTTTTTCGCCGTAGCGCTAATAATCCTGTAGTTGGCTTGATGGGGGACGATCCAGTCGATCGAACCGGCTCGAATCTTGGCCTTGTCGATAGCGGCCTGCGCGGTCGCGTTCAGTTTCTTCACAGCGTGCCGGAAGACTTCCTTGCCGTCCATCCTCAAATATCCCGCCGTGCGCGTCGTTGACACTCCGCCGTCGACATAGAGCAAGTCCCGGTACCGCCCGTCGGAATGAATGTCGGTGGAAAGTATTCCGCGATCGGCCGGGCCGCCTTCGGTCTCCGTCGCCTCTAGCACGACTGCGCCGGCGCCGTCTCCGAAAAGCACGCAGGTTCGACGGTCGCTCATATCGAGTATGCGCGAGAACGTTTCAGAGCCGACTACGAGCGCTCGCTTGGCTTCGCCCGATCTAATCAGCGCATTAGCGTTTACCAGCGCGTAAATGAAGCCGGCGCAGACAGCCTGCACGTCGAATGCGTATCCGCTTTTCATTCCGATCTCGGATTGAACCTTGGTCGCGGTCGCCGGGAACGTGTTGTCGGGAGTCGAGGTGGCCATGACGATCAAATCTATATCGCCGGGCTCTATGCCAGAATCCGACAGGGCGTTGATCGCCGCTTTCGAGCCGAGGTCCGCCGTGGTTTCGTCGTCGGCGGCGAATCTGCGGCTTTCGATCCCGGTGCGGGTCTTAATCCAATGATCGGATGTATCCAGGAAGCTCTCGAATTCACTGTTGGGTACGACGCGCCGGGGCAGGAAGTGCCCGACTCCGACGATCGCCGCTCGAATTGCTCTCATATCCGGCTGCCGGTCATGCGGAGGCCCACGCCGGCTTGCCGCATCCGGCGCCGGTTTTCCCTCCATTGCCCCAGTTTCGGGAAAATCCGGCCTTTGCGAGCCGAATCGCCAGTTCTATGGCGGCGGCGGTAGCGACCGCGTCCGCGCCGCCGTGAGACTTGACCACGGTGCCGTTCAATCCGAGAAACACGCCGCCGTTGCCTCGGCGCGGGTCGATTTTCAACCATAGGCGGCGAAGCGAGCTATACGCCAGCAATGCGCCGATGCGCGACATCGGCGACCGTCGGAATGCGCCTCCGAGAAATTCGCGAATGAGAATCGCCGTTCCTTCGACCGATTTCAGCGTGATGTTTCCCGTAAAGCCGTCGGTAACGACGACATCGACCCTGTCGGACGGGATGTCGCCGCCTTCGACGAAGCCGACGAATTCAAAGTGGTGATCGCGAGCGGCCTCCGAAATCATGCGAAACGCGGCGCGGATTTCCTTGCGCCCCTTGTGCTCTTCCTTGCCGACGTTGAGCAATCCAATTCTTGGAAATTTCACTCCCAGGCCGTTTCTCGCATATTCGCTTCCCATTATCGCGTAGCCCAGAAGGTCGTTCTCGTCCGCTCGAACGTCGGCGCCCACATCCAGAAGGATATTCGAGCCGGCGGGATTCCTCGACGGCCAATGGCAGGCAATCGCGGGCCGGTTGATGCCCTTGGCGATGCGCAGGCGCATCATGGAGATTGCCATGAGAGCGCCGGTGTTGCCGCACGAAACGGCGGCAAGCGATTCGCCGGTTCTCACCGATTCGATTGCCGACCACATCGACGTGCCTTCGCCGTTTCTCAATGCGTAGGACGGCTTGGCATTCATGGTGATTGTCTTCCCGGCATGCCTGATAACAAACTTTCCGCGCAAAATCCGGCGTTTGCGCAGAAGTCTCCCCAGTTCGGCCTCGTCGCCGTGAACGACAAACGAAATGCCCGGATGCTTGCGCGCCGCCCTAACGATCCCGCCGACGACCGCGGCAGGTCCTCGGTCGCCGCCCATGGCGTCAATCGAAATAACCGGGCATTGCGAATCCGGGATCGATTCCGGGCTTAGGCGTGCCATCTGGCGCCCGCGACATTAATCGCCTTTATTCCGCGTCGTCTTCGTCCAATTCCATGGAAATGACCGAGCGGCCGTTGTAGTTGCCGCAGATGGCGCAGACATGATGCGGACGCTTCAGTTCGCCGCAATCTGGACATTCCATTGAACTATCGGGGAAAATTGCGTCATGCGAACGTCGCTTGTTCCGTCGCGAACGCGTAACTTTGTTTTGCGGTACTGCCATGATTTAACCTCAATGCTTGGCCGGAGAGTTTGCGTCCGCTGTCTAGCTTAGCTTTTCCTTCACATATGCGAGAGCACTTTAAAAGTGAAAGCAGCAATAAATACTTGCAATCCTTGCCAGTGCAAGCGGATTTTTGCCTATCTATCCAATTGCTTCCTGAATTCCGAAAGTACGGCAAACGGCTTCTCGGGAGCAAATAATTCCTTGTTGCCGACTTCGGACCAGGATTCCTCTGAAATCAGGCTTGCGCCCTCTTGCTTGGGATAGAGCGGAAGTTCAAGAACCAGCGATTCGCGAATAAGCGCGAGCAAGTCGATTTCATCCGTGATCGGTTCAATATTCTCGTCATCCGGCATGGGCACGCAGGAACCGGGGGCCGGAGCAAAATTTTTTGGCGAGTATCGTCGCTCGACCGACGACTCAATGCGCGTTCGAACCGGGGCGAGCGACAACACGCATGGCTGGACAACGGTCGCGCCGAGCTTCGCCCTCAGCAGCCAGTCGGCGGGCGGGACGGATTTGATTTCACCCGCGAATCGAAGCTTTGCGATCGACGAAACGCCGGATTCCGCGGCCAGCAGGCTTCTTTCGCCGGCCGTAAGGCGCAGGTCGAATTTTTCGCCGTTCTTGCTCGCCAGTTCGGCGAACTCGACCGACATTCGGCGATCGAGGGCGGCTTTCGTGCCAAAGCGGTATTTGCCCATCTACTGATTCCGTATACCCCGAATTCCTCGTTCCCCGGGCGAATTCGGCTGCGCTAGGCCCGTTGATTCGCTTTTCCAGGCGGTGCCGCGACCGCGGGCGCACGCCCCTCGCAATTGGAAATAATCGTCCGAATCGAAAATTTCAATCCAAACAGCTCGTCCGGGTGCGAATCTCTCATTACCACGAATTTCTTGTGGCTTTCGGGTTTGCTTCCGCGATTATTCGCGTATGCCTTCTGCGCTTGATAGTCGTATTCGTTCTTCTGCGCCGTGTTCGAATCGGGACGGTTCGACGTCGCCCGAGCGCTTGGGACGCGTTTTGGCCGCCGAATGGAAATTGCGCCCGATTCGCCCGTTCGGAAACTCCGGCGCGAATTCGATCGGAACGCCGTCCTCGACTTTGCCAATGCGCCGAACGGAATTCGGAGCCGGTAATTGCTACTTTAACAAATAGGAGAAAAACGCTATTCATTCAGTCAGCAGGAACAGCAATGGATTTAGCAATGACCGGGATTCCAAGATCACGTTCGATTTCGTTTGCCGCGGTCTTGGCTTTTGCAATCGTTGCATGTTCACCTATCTACGACTTTTACGGGTACACTCCGGACCGCTATGAACTTAGGGCGATAAAAGTTGGCGAATCGACGCCGGAGGATGTTCTGGAGACAGTCGGTCGGCCGGTATCCGCGGGATTTTTAGCCGGGGACACCTGGTATTACGCTTCCGCCAAGTCTCGCAGAGTCGCGTTCATGGAACCTGAATACGTTGACCGGCTCGTCGTAGCGATTTCCTTCGACGACGAAGGAAAGGTTTCAAACGTTGAACGATTTGGCCTTGAAAGGGGACGCGCCGTGATCCTCTCGCGACGCATTACCGAGACCGAACTCGGTCGCCTAACGATCGTGGAACAGCTGCTGAGGTCGTTCGGACGCGTTGACCCGGCTCAAGTATTGTCGCGGGAGTAGCCAGTCCCGGCACAATTAGTTCCTAGGCACAAATTTTAACGCCGCGCCGTTGATGCAGAAGCGGCGTCCCGTAGGGCGAGGTCCGTCCTTGAATACGTGGCCCAGGTGCGCGTCGCATTTTTCGCAAAGAACTTCAATGCGGCGCATGAAGAAGGAATAGTCGGCTTTTTCGCCGACTGCGCCGGAATTCGCGGGCTCGTAGAAGGACGGCCAGCCAGTACCGGACTCGAATTTGGCTTGCGAATCGAATAGCAGCTCATCGCAGCAGACGCAGTGGAACGATCCCGGCTCGTCGGGGAAACTGCAGGAAAATCTCGGTTCCGTGGCTCCCCTTCGGGTTACTCTATAGGCGGCGTCCGACAACTGCTCGCGCCATTCGGCATCGGACTTCTTCAATTTCTCGACCAATTTTTATTCCGATTCGTTTCGTCGGCGAGATTCTCGTCCTGTTGGACGGCGCGACGCAAAAGTCAGGACGAGCGCCGAGCGCTCTCCGCTAGCCCCCTGTATGGCTCATGTGCCTAGAGACCCGTCCCGCGACGGCTTGCCGGGAATAGTCGAAGTCGTGCCCCTTGGGCTTGCGGGCGATGGCTTCCCTGATCGCCTCTTCGAAAAGCGCGCCGTCGGCGTCGAATTCGTTGCGAAGGGCAGTTCGCAAATCGGCCTTGTCCTCTTGCCCGAGGCACATGAATAGCTCCCCGGTGCAAGTTAGCCGCACGCGATTGCAGCTTTCGCAAAAATTGTGGCTCAAGGGCGTAATGAAGCCGATTTTCTGACCGGTTTCCTCTAGGCGCGCGTACCGTGCCGGTCCGCCGGTATTTTCGGCGATTTCCCTGACCGTAAACTTTTCGGCAAGCCTGGAGCGAAGCGATTCGAGCGACCAGTATCGGTCGAGCCGCTCCTCGTTTCCGATGTCTCCCATGGGCATGACTTCAATGAAGGTCAGATCCATGTCCTTAGCGCCGCACCATTCGACGACATCGAATAATTCGTCCTCGTTGAATCCCTTTAGCGCCACCATATTTATTTTTACCCGAAGGCCCGCTTCCTGTGCCGCACTGATCCCGTCCAGAACCTGGTTGAGGCGTCCCCAACGAGTGATTTCCGAAAATTTTTCCGGATCGAGCGTGTCCAGAGAGACATTTATTCGCTTAACGCCGCATTCGGCCAGCCGGGCTGCGAAGCGAGTCAGCTGCGAGCCATTCGTCGTCAGCGTCAGTTCCGTCAGACTGCCGGTTTCCAAATGCCGCGAAATAGATTCGAAAAACGACATTATTCCTCGCCTAACGAGCGGCTCCCCTCCCGTAATGCGAATCTTTCGAATTCCGAGATTTATAAATGCCGTGCACGCCTTGTCGAGTTCCTCCAGCGTAAGGATTTCCTTCTTGGGCAGGAACGTCATGTTTTCCGACATGCAGTAGACGCAGCGGAAGTCGCATCTGTCTGTTACGGAAACGCGGAGATAGGTAATTCTCCGAAGAAACGGATCTATGAGGTCGGCATGAACATCCATACGCGAAAAATACGCTATTTCAAACAAGTGGGCAAGTGCTGTTAATTGCCGCAACAAGCTTTTCCGCGACAGATTGGCTGAAACCGGGCTTTCAGAGGTAAAACTTGCGATCGAACCTTCCGCTTGCGCGGCAGGCGGTCGCCTTACGGGCGGATTCGCCTGCCGGCGATTATTCATGGCGCAAGGTTTTGCTCGACAGCGCCGAATTGCGGCTGTATTTTAGTCTTCTCTTCCACGAATAGCGGTCGCAGCGCGTCCAGCCGAGATAGATAGCCAGGAGAATTTAAATGCTGAGATTTGCCGAGGAAATCATTCTCCTCCTACTTGAGGACGAAAACGGAAAGTTCGTACATGTCCCTGAACTCTCGATGCGATGCGTACTGGCGGGAGCCGTTTTGATGGACTTGGCGATTGAATTGCGGATTGATACCGATCTTGACAAGCTAGTACTGCTCGACCCGACGCCGGTAGGGGATCCGTTGCTCGATCCCACGCTTGAGAAGATCGCGGAAGCTGAAAAGCAGCGCGTCGAAGAGAGCGAAAAGGAAAGAGATGCAAGGTATTGGGTCGAGTTGACCGCACGGGAAGCGGATTCAATTCGGGAGGTCGCGCTCGCCCGGCTAATCGAACGCGGCATTCTGCGCCGCGAAGACGACAGGCTTCTCTGGGTTTTCAGATCGCGTCGCTATCCGGTCATAGACGGCCAGGCCGAACGCGAAGTCAAACTTCGGATCATGGAGGTTCTCTTCAGCGATGCTATACCCGGACCGAGGGACGTCGTAATCATTTCGCTGGCCGATTCATGCGGGATTTTCAAGATTCTGTTGTCGGAGAGGGAATATAAGCGCGCTCGCGAGCGCATTCACAATGTTAGGAAGATGGATCTGATCGGCCAGGCCGTTTCGAACTCGGTTCGCGAAATCGAAGCGGTTCTCGCTTTGGCACTGCATCCGCCTTTCTGAATTTGCCAGCTTGCCCGGGTCGTCCGACGCGGAGACCAGGAATTTCGCAGGGCTTGGCAAAAGATAATTCCGCGAATTCCGAGGGCAGCTTGCGAGGGGCGAGAATGTCAGCGCTCGCGCGGTACTGTTGAGCTGATGTTACGCTTTTGGACGGCTCGATTAGACCAGCTGCTTTTCGCCTCCAAAGGGTCGTAAAGAATGAATTGCTTCGGTGCCGGCTGCGGCCAGGCGGCAAGTAGCAGACGGCAATCTTCATTCCCGGCTCGATCGCCTGTTTCTGCAGCTCCACTTTCCAAAGCCGGACCCGAGTGCCGTTCAAGCTGTCGCCGTCGGCGTTGATTATCAGTCGCTTCGCATCGGAAAATTTTTCCCGGGCCGGCAGAGGCCACCAGAGGCGGACGCTTCTGGGCCCGGTGCGTCGCTGGCTCGACTAGCGAATCAAGCGCCTCCGCCGGCTTGCGGACTCTAAGCCGCCCTTCAACTTCCGCAACCGGCAACAATGGTCGAGCAGGCAATTATCGTCGCTTCCGAGACCGTCTCGATTCCGCCGTAGCCGAGGAAACGGGATGCCGTCTCCGCCCGTGTCCGCCGAGTCTTGTTGTCGAGTTATGGCGAGATCCGCTGGAACGTGAATTTGACGAGGTCAAATGATGCGCTGAGTCTTCCATGAGGCGATTGTCCCGCATCGGGCCGGCAACAGGAATCTTGGCCGTCGAACACATCCCCAGCGCTGTCTCAAATCGATTCGATAGTTTCTGGTGACCCTCTAAATCTAGGCAATCGTCACGCTGCCGCTCCATTCGCCCCGTGATCTGGAGATGAACCCGGCAGAGATCGCCTTCCGGTTTTTGAAGGTATGCCGCTTTGCATAACAGGTATTCGAAACCGCCGATTCCATGAAGGATTTGGTTGGCACGGTCTGCAGGCCTGCGCCCAATCCTCTGACTTCGGACCCGTACGCCGGGAACCATAACCCAGGATGAATTGGCACGAGTAACACCAAGGGATCTTTCAACGCGTCCAAGTCGGGCCGGTGACGTGAGACAGTTTACTGAATTGGAATTAGTTCCTTCCCTCGAGTTTCCGCCACCCGAATCAAGCTAGGATAGGAATCAATGCTCCCGCGTTCCCGACGCGAGCACGTCGTCAAGGGTCGCCGCGTCCAGAACCGCTACCGCCCAGGACCTGATCTCCGAATCCTTGGCGTCCCGAATCCGATTGCGGATGTCGGAGGGAAGCTCTCCAAAGCGCCACTCCAATTGCTCCTGCAGCAACTCCTTGCGGCCCATGGCCTCACCTCTAGCCTCGCCCCTAGCCTCGCCTCTGGCCTCGCCCTCGTCCCTGCCTCTGGCAAGCCACTTTTCCGCCAGCGTGCCCATCATCGTCTCCCATTCTTCCGGATTCGTTCGCTTGAGCGAAGCTTCGAGCTCCGGCTCGTCTATACTGGATAT
>MPMP01000080.1 GCA_002238565.1 Albidovulum sp. bin36 | reverse complement strand
AAACCTTGCCGGGTTGAACGCATCCTCAAGCTCGCTGCAGCGCTGGTCCCTGGCGCTTGGCGAGGACGTTCTCCGGTTCGAACAGGAGGAGGTCGTGGAAGACAACCCCTTGGAATCGCGGATGTATCTTGCCATCGACGGGACCGGGGTGCCGATGCGAAAGGACGATGTCGAAGGCATTGCCGGCAAGCAGGAGGACGGAAGCGCGAAGACCCGGGAAGCCAAGCTGGCGGCCATCTACACTGCCGAGGGGCGGGACCCGGAGACCGGCGCGGCGCTGAAGGACAAGGGCAGCGAGTCGTCCAGTTGTCTCATCGACAGTGCGGCGGCGGCGCCGGGAAGCCGGGATCCCTCCGACTTCGCCATGCGCCTTGACCGCGAGGCGCTGCGCCGCGGCTTGCACGGGGTCGGAGACCTGGTCATAATCTCGGACGGCGCAGAATGGATGCGGAACACCTGCGAGGAGTTGTTCGGGGGCGGGAAGGTCACCTTCGTGATCGATATGTTCCATGCCCTCGAATACGCCGACGACGCGGTGAAGGCAATTTTTCCGGACAAGGCGGAGCAGGACCGGAGGTTCGAAGGGATCAAGGCGGACCTCGAGGCGGGCCGGGTCGCCAAGGTGATCCGGGAGCTCGAGCCCTTCAGCGGCAAGTACAAAAAAGTGGAGGCGTGCTGCCGCTACTATCGGAACAACATCGAACGGATGCGCTACAACCAATACCGCGACCAGGGCATGCAGATTGGATCGGGGGTCGTGGATAGTGGCTGCAAGCAGTACGGGCTCCGGCTGAAGCGTCCCGGCACCCGCTGGTCGAAGACAGGCGCCAACGCAATGCTGGCGCTCAAAAGCTGCGTCATGAACCTCAGGCTGCCCGACTTTCTCGACTGGCACGCGAGGCAGGCCATCGTAGCCTGACAACAAATTGGGCTACACCCTTTCCACCCTGGACATGATGCTACATCTGATTGAACGGTTGAGCAGCAGCCAGCTTGCCTTCAATGTGGCGGACGCGCCGTTTTATCCGTCAAAACGCGGTGACGACGAACCCGCTCGCAGGTCGCTTGTGGCCCGAACAGGCGTGGTCAATCGGCAACTGACCCGTGCTGTGGAATTGATGGAGGCCAACATTGAAACACCGATCTCCATTACCGGGATCGGCAAGCGCACCGGCGCACTGCTTTCTGGCGAAAACCGATCTTCCGATTGTCGAAGTTGCACTTCGCTGCGGTTTTCGAAATACCTCTCATTTTACCCGGCGATACAGCGACGCATACGAAGAGTTGCCCAGTATTCGGCGGCGCGCGATTCGGTAGGGCCAGTTGAATTCCGTCAAATATCTGACGCATCGGGCACACCATCGTCGGTCAGGCATTTCTAAGCTACAAACAGACAAGGCACATGATTTTGCGTAGGAAAATGGAGCGGGATTTTGAGACGCCTTGAAGGTCGCACTGCGATTGTGACCGGTGCCGCCTCTGGCATCGGGCGCGAGATCGCGCTTTTGTTCGCAAACCAAGGCGCCAGCGTGCTCGTCGCCGATATCCGCGAGACGCCAAAAGAAGGCGGCGACCCGACAGAGACCATGATCCGAAATGCGGGCGGGCGTGCAATTGCCATGCATTGCGACATATCGAAATGGGAAGACATCGATGCGATGGTCACGCGTGTGGTCGAGGAATGGGGATGCCTTGATATTTTGGTGAACAACGCCGCGCATTGGACCACTACGCGGCTCGCCGACACTACAAACGACCAATGGCGCGAAGTGATGGCAGTGAATTCCGACGGCTACTTCATGTGCTGCAAGCGCGCGGTTCAGCAGATGCTAGGCCAACCGGTGCGCGGCGACGCCCGGGGACGCATTGTCAACATCACCTCTCAGCACGGCATGATCGGGGCGCCCAACGATGTCGCCTATGGAACAGGCAAGGCATCCAGCATCTACCTGACGCGGCAGATCGCAACGGACTACGGGCGCGACCATATCATATGCAACGCGGTTGCTCCTGGACGCATCATCACCGGCAAACCCGGTGTCTCGACCGAACCCAAAGGGTTGGAGGAGGCGCGCCAGCGCACCCCATACCCGCGTCTCGGGCGTCCCGACGACGTGGCGAAGGCGGCGCTGTTTCTGGCAAGCGACGACTGCAGTTTCATTTCCGGTGTAAACCTGATGGTGGATGGGGGATGGTCCGCAAGTTGACGGCTTTGCGAAAGGACGTGTCATGACACTTCTCATAACCGGCGGCGGGGGGTTCGTGATGAGCAGTCTTGCGTTCTTGTGGTTGCAGAAACATCCCGGCGAACGGGTCGTGGTGCTGGATGCCGGCCCCAGGGACGCCGCGCTCGACAGGTTCTTCGCGTCTGTTGCTGACAGGCTGAGTTACGTTCAGGGAAGTGTGCTGGATACTGCATTGCTCGACCAGATTGCCGAGACCGAGGACATCGACCGCATCGTCCATGCTGCAACGGTCACGTTATTCGCGCCAGAGTTGCCAGATGGCACAATAGTCGTAAACCCCGAGACTGACGCCCCTGCGACCGTTCTCGAAGTGAATATCATGGGTACGGTGCACCTGCTTGAACTGGCGCGACAGATAGCTGGGCTCAAGTGCTTTCTCAATCTCAGTTCCGGCGCCGTTTATAATGATTATGGCCCCGAACCACCGGGGCCCATGCCGGAAGAAGGATGGGTCGATCCACCGGAATTCTACGGCATCACCAAACTTACCAGCGAGATGACCGCCAAGCACTATGGCCACACTTTCGGCTTCAAGGTGGCGTCGTGCCGGCTGTCCGGTGTCTACGGGCCGATGGACCGGTGGCGGCCCAGCCGGGCCTATCATTGCCCGCCCTACGTCGCGATCCACCACGCGCTTGCAGGAAAACCCGTCCGCATCAATGCCCCTTCAGGGATCGGCGACCACATCCACTCGCAGGATGTCGCACGCGCATTGATCACGCTTCTGGAAAAGGACGGGGCATTCGCACATTCCGTGTACAACGTGGCGCAGGGCGAGGCAGTGACGCTTGAGGAACTTTTGGAAATTGTCCGGGACATTCTGCCCGGCCTGACTTGGGAAGTTGCAGACCAGTCAGAGTGCGACATCGTGATGGACCCGACCTTCATCGGTGGACGCTGGGGCGCCTATGACATCTCTCGGATGGCCGCCGAAACGGGCTGGGCGCCACGTCCGCTAGCAACGGCTCTGGCCGATTACGCGACGTTCGTCCGGGATTTCGGGGAAACGCCGTGAGCCTGGTTCCGGTAATCGAAATGGACGCCTGAGCCATGTCCAACCGGCCCGCTGCAATCTTCCATCTCGCGTTCACGGTCATCGACCGAGCTGCGGCGAGGGTATTTTATACCGACGCGCTAGTCTCCTGAATCTGAAATTCGCTTCAAACCTTTTCGCTCACGCCGAGCTTGTTCGCCTTGAGACAGAACCTCCTGAAGGATGCAAGGATCTCGTCGGCGGACTTGACCCATTTGTAGGGCTTCGGCTTCTCGTTGTGCGCGTCGATGAAAGACATGATGTCCGCGTTGAGCTCCGCGACCGAGAGATGAACGCCTTTCTGCAGCTGCTTCCTGGTCAGTTCCGCGAACCGGCGCTCGACCTAGTGTTTTGAATCTTTTTCACGATGCCGATTCCTGCAGCTTCTGGTGCCCCTTCTTCCACGCCTCCACGAGGTCTTCCGGCTTCTTGCTCCAGCGGAACGGGCGGGCGTCATTGGCATTGTGGTGCTCGATGTAGCCCTCGATCGCCGCAATGCACTCGTCGAGCGAATTGAAGATCGCGTGCTTGAGCCTCTGCCTCGAGAGCCTGGAGAAGAAACCCTCGACGGCATTCATCCACGAGGCCGAGGTCGGAGTGAAGTGAAACGTCCAATTGGAGTTGTCCTTCAGCCATTCGTTGACCTCGGCCGACTTGTGGGGGGAGACGTTGTCGAGGACAACATGAAGCTGGGTTCCGGGCTTGATCCCTTCGGAGACGAGATCGAGGAAGGCGAGGAATTCCTCCGAGCGGTGACGCTCGACCATCTGGCCGGTGACCTTTCCGGTGGCGACATCGAGGGCCGCCATCAGGCAGGTAGTGCCGTTGCGCTTGTCGTCGTGAGTGCGGGTCTCGGGATGGCCGGATTTCATCGGCAGGGGCGTCTGCGTCCGTCCCAATGCCTGGATCTGTGTCTTCTCGTCCGCCGAGATGACGACAGCGTGGTCGGGCGGGTTGACGTAGAGGCCGACGACGTCGCCGACCTTCAACTCGAACCTCGGGTCGCGGGAGACCTTGAATGTCTTGACCCTGTGCGGTTTCAGGCCGTTGTGCTTCGGGATGCCGAACACCGTCGAGACCGCGACCCCCAGCTTTTTCGCCAGCGCCCGCAGCGTCCAGTGACTGGCGTGCTCCGGCGGCGGCGACATCGCGAGCTCGATCAGTTCACTGACCTTGTCCTCGGCTATCGGCTTGCGGCCCCGTCTCCGGGGGATGTCGTAAAGCAGGCCGTCAACACCCTCGGCGAGGAAGCGGTCCCACCAGCGCCAGACCGTCGGCTTCGACATGCCGGTGGCCCGCATCGTCTGCGACAGTGTGAGGCCGTCGCCGAGGTGAAGGATGATACTCGCCCTCTGGACATGCTTGAGGATCGAATGCGGATCGGCCTTGATCTTTTCGAGACGTTTCCGGTCTTCCTTGCTCGGAACGATCCGGGTTGTCCTGCTCCTTGCCATTGCGGTTCTGCTCCCATTGAAAACTGCGCGGCTCTCGCCGGGAGCGTTTGAATCATACTCCACAGGAAAATGGAATCCCCAAAAACGATCATAACACTAGTTGCCGTGCGCACGCGCCTTGCTGCGTTGCCTTCTTGGTTGGCAAGTCCTCTGAGGGGGCTATCGAGATGAATGTCTGCTGCATGCAAAAAGCGAAAGGAAGCCATCAGTCTGCTTCCTTTGCATGCCTATCGATTTCCATCGCCGTGATCGTAGCGCAGGTCATGTAGATGTGCCGCATTGATGTCACGTTTCCGCCGACCTCACCGCCAGCCGACAAGGGCGTAGTCTGTGCAACTTCGCTTGACACCACTGTTTTCCTTTCCTCTCAGGCGGCCTAGTCGTCCGGATTCGGCAATTGCAATCCTTTCTCGTTTCCGTGCCGTTCCGTGAAGTCCGACACCGCAAGTTGACCCAACAGGCCACAGAGATGTCCATGGCATCCGCCATTTCGCGGACGACCTTATGATCGTCTTCGTCCAACGCAACTGAAAGGCGCACGCTACGCCGGTTACTCTTGGTAACTTGCCGCCGGCGACAGGTCTAGTTGGAATGTTAGAGCGTTGCTGGTTTAGAGCATGTTGCATTCAATTGGCGTCAAATCCTAATCTTCTGTAACGATAGTTGTTATCAAAGCGGCAAGTGACACCAACAGGAGGCGGTTCGATGAGAGGCAAGGCGGTGGAAGTGGTGCTGAGCGAGGAGGAACGCGAGTTTCTCGAGGCGCATGTCCGAAGGCACAAATCGCCGAGGTCGCTGTCCGACCGTTGCAGGATCATCCTTCTGTGCGCCGAGGGGCCGCCGAAGCGGGGAGACCGCCGGGCGGACCGGCGTTCACGAGCACACTGTCGGCAAGTGGCGCAGGCGGTTTGCCGAGAGGCGCATCGAGGGCCTCTCGGACGAGTACCGCTCCGGCCGGCCCCGCAACGTGACGGACGACAAGGTGGCGGAGGTGGTGGAGTTGACGCTGAACACGATGCCGAAGGATGCGACGCACTGGTCGGTCCGGAGCATGGCCGAGAAGACGGGGGTGTCGCACACGACCGTGCACCGGATCTGGTCGGCGTTCAGCCTGAAGCCGCACCGGAGCGAGACGTTCAAGCTTTCGACGGACCCGCTGTTCGTCGACGAGGTGCAGGACATCGTGGGGCTCTACATGGCCCCGCCGGACCGTGCGGTTGTCCTGTGCGTCGACGAGACGTCGCAGATCCAGGCGCTGGACCGGACGCAGCCGGTCCTGCCGATGGCGCCGGGGGTGGCCGAGCGGAGAACCCACGACTATGCCCGCCACGGCACGACAACGCTTTTCGCCGCGCTCGACGTGGCCACCGGTGCGGTGATCGGCAAGTGCAGCAGGCGCCATCGCGCCACGGAGTTCCTCGGCTTCCTCGAGGAGGTCGAGGCTGCGGCTCCCGAAGGTCTGGACGTGCATCTGGTGATGGACAACTACGCGACGCACAAGACGGAGAAGGTCAGGGCGTGGCTTGCCCGCCGCAGGCACTGGCATGTCCACTTCACGCCGACCTCGGCGTCATGGCTCAACCAGGTCGAGCGCTGGTTTGCGGAACTGACCAGGAAGAAGCTGCAGAGAGGCGTTCATCTCTCGGTCGCGGAGCTCAACGCCGACATCATGTCTTTCATCGACGCGCACAACGAGAAGCCGAAGCCCTACAAGTGGGTCAAGTCCGCCGACGAGATCCTTGCGTCAGTCGGGAGGTTCTGTCTCAAGGCGAACAAGCTCAGCGTGAACGAAGAGGTTTGATGCGAATTTCAGATTCAGGAGACTAGAGGAAAGGCCGTCACAGCCGACCGTCATTTTCAATAACTATTATGGCTCCGTGCAGCGGTTCAATGCAGGAAAAGGTGCCTACGGAGCGCGATTGCCCGATGGGACAGAGATCGTTTCACGCGCGCCGATTGAGGCTCGCCCGTTCCCGAGTCGGGCATCGTTCTCACCAGGGCGCCCCATTGCGTCGGTCGGCGACAAATCTAAGAACGATCAAAGTTGAAGCTTCGCCCGGAGATACTCCATGCCCCGGTCGCCCTTGATGCGGTTGCACGAGCCGCAGAGAAGCTGGAGATTGTCGATATGATCTGTGCCGCCGTTGGACCGGGCGATGATGTGATCGACCTCCAAATGCCGCGCCTCAAAGTGAGAAGCGCACCCGGCGCAATTGCCTTCCTGAAGGCCGTAGAGCGTCGGCTTGTAACTCCGGTAGAGCGGCAGTTTGCCCAAGTCCGTCCGTTTCGGAATGTCGGTGCGATGCACTCCACGATAGAACAGTCCCAGTTCGTCGCTCATCCGGCGCTCGACCAGCTCGGCGGCCTTCTCGCTGATGTCGATGCCAGCCCATTGGCGGCCAAGCTGCTCCGCAGCGATGCACGCCGTGGCACACCCGCAGAAGGGATCGAGGATCATGTCGCCGAGGTTGCTCGATGCCTCGATGATGCGCCGCAACAGAGCAAGCGGCTTTTGTTTCGGATAGCCAACCCGTTCTTTCGCCGCTCCCGACAAGGGCGGCATGTCGATCACCATAGTCCTTTGCCGGCGCACCCGATGCGGGCGTCAGATACCGCTTGAATCGAGGCATGACGCCATGCGGCGGCCAGTACGCAAGACCTTGAAAATCGAGCACATCCAGTCTCTGACGGGCGGGCATATCGGCGTAACCGTTCGGGAAGACGAACCAATCAGGCAGCGCGCGGTCCGGGGGAAGCTCCCAATGTCGTCCCCGCTCAGACGGGTCAATATCCCGCCACGGCTGGCCGGTGTCGCCGTCGCGCA
Source organism: Albidovulum sp. bin36 (assembly GCA_002238565.1). Taxonomy (GTDB): domain Bacteria; phylum Pseudomonadota; class Alphaproteobacteria; order Rhodobacterales; family Rhodobacteraceae; genus JAPPFL01. Next base: position 19,413 of record MPMP01000080.1, on the reverse strand, counting down.
GGCCAGGGCCGGTCAAATTATCGACCATGTATCGCCCACGTTCGTCTGTATTGCGGTAAATCCGTTCGACGTAATCCGCATCGAGCGGTTGCAAGACGCGATTCCAAGTCGGTTGCCGGCCCCCAACGTTTCGCCCGATCGTGGCTGGACTGACGCTTCCACGAGATTTCGTTACCGAACGCCCGCCGCCCGAACACCGCATCCATGACCAGCTTGAGATAGTGGCTCATGGTCGGGTCGCAGTGCAGATAGATGGATCCCGTTGGCTTGAGCAACCGAACCGCCATATATGCCGGATACGATTTGTCCGAGTCCGTCATCGCCGCCAGCAGGACGCGGTGCAGTGCCGGATGCTTGGCCTCGATAAGGTTGATCCATTCAGCGTCCACGTCCGAAAGAGACCAAGTATCCTTGAACTCGGCCCCCGCCGCCTCACTGCCTATCGGCGCGGCGTAGTTGGCCTTGGAGTTGAACGGCGGATCGAGGTAGATAAGGTCAACGGACTCGCTGTTCATTCCGCGCATGATGGACAAGTTGTCGCCCGTCCAGATTGTCTGGTTTGACCAATTTATGGAGGAAGCCATGACCCGTGGCGTTCCGATGATCGACCCAAGAATGTTCGGCGACGCAACGCCGGAGGACGTGGTTCGCCGCCTGTTTCGGCCGCTACGACCGAGCGCCGGAGGCCAACCCGTTATCCGCGACCAAGCGCCGGTAGGGGAGGCTTCGGCCCATGAGCCCGGCGACGACTCCGCGCATCTGGTCAAGCGTTCCTGAGTCCCGGACGTTATGCTTGCCAGCGAATTCAGCAACGTATCGGTCAAGATGCTTTGGGCTGATCTTGTGGAACGTCCCGTCATGCGCCCGCTTGAGCATGGCCCAGAAGGATTCAATCCCGTTGGTGTGCGCTTGACCCCTGACATATTCGGCGACCGAGTGACGCACCGATTCATGCTCGCGTTCAATGCCTTTGTAGGCCCGCGCGTCGTCGGTATAGACCGTGGCGTCTTCCTCGGTGTTTTCCTCGACGAAATCCTGCAGCGTTTCGGCATCGGTCTGGGTGACGACCTCGGCCCGGACCTCGTTGGTCGCCCGGTCCTTGATCCCGACCACGGCGGTCTTGCCGACCGCTCCACGGCCCGTATCCGCCAGTTCCTTCCGCTTCCCGCCAAAGTAGGTTTCATCAACCTCCACAGGGCCGTCAAACGGTTCATCCCGACCGTCCGGCGCCCACACCCCGCGAATGCGATGAAGCATGAACCAGGCCGATTTCTGGCTGATATTCAGGTCGCGGTGCAGCTTCATGGACGAAACCGACTTCAGGCTGGTCAGGCAGAGGTAGATTCCGATAGCCCACTTTTGCAAAGGAATATTGGAGCTCGCCAACGGCGTCCCGGTCTTGACGCTGAAGTAGGACCGGCAATCCGTGCACCAGTAAGGCATCGTCTTGTGGCGGGCCTCGCGTGTGCGTGCGCCCCCGCATTTCGGGCAATGGCGCTCGCCGCTTGGCCACATGATGGACTCAATCCATTCCCGCGCAGCGTCTTCCGTCGGGAACATCGCCATGACCTCTATCAGGGACAATCCCTCTCGGTGCGATTTTCCAGGTGCTCTACGAGCCATGAGAACCTCCATTCTGATGATTCAAATATAGGGATTCACCGGGCAGGCGTCAACCATTAGTTATAATTCCCATAAATAACCGTGCAGACTCATCATTCACCGCAGAATGTGTTTTTGGTGGCCTTTGTCACGCTGTTGGAGTTCCTAGATGATTTTGTTGAAGTATCGACCGTGAATGCCGCCGTTCAGAATATTCTCACTTCTAAACACGGTAGAGAAAGTCTCTAACAACCACAGAACTTCCTGTACGGCTTACCGCCCATCGCCTTCGCTGAGTGCTCGTTCAGATGTCGAAACAATTCACTGATGACGAACGGCCGCTAGCTCAACCCATGAGTCAGACGCAGCGGCACTGTTCGGCCCTGTCTAAAGACCCTCATTCAATCGGTGATTCCAGCCTCTTTCGCGCCGAATACGCGGCAAACGGGCTTCCGAAGCTCTTTCCGAAGTCGTCTTCCAATCAGGCAATTCCGCCGATGTACGGAGCTAGTTCCGGCATCCGACTCCAACCAAGCAATCAAGGCGCGAATTACAGGTTCCTTTTTCGAGGAGCCTCATCCTACCAGGAACTGAATCCGCCATCGACGTTAACGATCTGCCCAGTCATGTAGCTGGATTTTTCAGAGCAAAGAAACAGCATGACATCGGCTATTTCGTCGGGCCGCGCCATTCGACCTGCCATAATCAGTTCGGATACGCGCCTTTGAAATTCCCGGGAATGCTCGTTGAATACCGCCCCGGGGGCGATCGTATTGACGGTAGCGTTGCGCGGCGCCCAGTTTCCGGCGAGCCAAAGAGTCAGGCCGTGAATTCCCGCCTTGGTCGCCGAATACCCCGCGAAAGACTTGAAACCCATGCCGTCGTAAATCGCATGGTGGGGTCCGTTCAGCGCATACATTGAAGCTACGTTTATCAGAGTCGCCGGATGCTTGCCGACAATGTCCCTGTCCATCTGCCTTGCGATCAGGAATGCGCCCGTCAGATTCGTGCGAAGAGTTCGCTCCCACGCTTCGAGGGAGGTTTCCGCAAAATCCGGGACGGATTCTCCCCTGCCCGTCAGCATTTCGCCGGTAATCGCCGCATTGTTAATCACGACGTTGGGCGAGATGCCGTCCTTTTCCATCCGAGCAAAAATAGTCTCGACCTGCCTCTCGTCGTCGACATTCAGATCGTAGAATTTGAACCGAGGATTGTCGCGGTGCAGCGACACCAGTTTTTCGGCTCTTTCGCCGGGCATATCCGAAGCTGCCACGCAAGCTCCGTCCTCGAGCATTCGCCGGACGTAAGTCGATCCCAGCAGCCCGCCCGCTCCGGTTAGGAAGACAGTCCGACCATCCAGCTGATTACCCATAGCCGCGCTCCCCGAGTAAAAATTCAACGATGCGAAAGTCGAACTCGCCGTCGATGTCCACGCATCTTTCCGGCGGCATGACGTAAGGGATAACCCGGCCTTCGAAAATTCCTGCGGCGCGCCTTAGGTAATCCGGCGAAAGAACGTAAGTCGATGCCGCGTGTTCGTAAACGAGAGGCGCCTGCTGGCGCGCTACGACCGGTTTCGCCAAGGGCTTGGACACGCTCAGCGCGCCGGTCTCGTCGGGTTCGACTAGATTGAAGTACGGGTTTTTTCGCGCCGGACAACAGGACATTACCATATCCGGCCTTTCGGCGAAGTACAGATCGAGGGCCGCGTCCAAATCTGAAGGAAGCCTGAGCGGCGAGGTGCAGTCAAGGTCGAGAAACGCGGATGCGGCTCCGCCCATTTTCTCCGCGGCTTCCAGGGAATGCACCCAGACGTTCCATTTCGCCGCGCTGTCCGTGGCAAGGCCGGGCGGGCGCAGGCCGATTTGCAGGGCGCCGCGGGACACCGCGTGATCGTAGATCTCTTCGCTGTCGGTTGACACGACGACCAGGTCCACCCGCTCGCACGAGAAAAGCTGGTCGAGAGACCAGTCGATCAGCGGCCTGCCCAGAATCTTCCGAAAGTTCTTATTTTCGACGCCTTTGGAATTCCCGCGGGCTCCGATGTGGCCGATGATCAAGGAAAATCTCCAGCAATCATGCCTTTGAATTGCCTCGCCTCGCGAGCTGCGACGATCTTGGCGCAATTGCCCATGACCCGGTCGAGCGTTGGGCAATGACTGGGAATCGGCTCAGAGCACCCGCTCGCAAGATTCAAAAAATCTTGCATCGCCGACAAGAAAAGCCGGTTTCGTTCTATCGCGAACTCGACAGGCCAAGATTCGATTCCTCGCATCACGGCGCCTTTGCCCGTAATAAAATCAAATTCCGCATTCATATCCGTGCCGCGCAATGTCATGCGCCTGAAGCTTACCGGCGACAGGTAGTCCATCGCAACAACTCCGAGCATCGAGCGCTCACCGGAAAATGCAATTCTCGTACTGAAGTCCACGCCCGGGAATCGAAAATGCCCGAGCGATTCGACTGTCAGGTCGCTAGCGCCCGGAAAGAGGCAAAGGGCCATGTCCAGCTCATGGCACAGGTCCAGCAATGCGCCGCCGCTGTCGGCGCGCGCGGCATAGCTCTTTGAGAAGGCCCAGTTCTCTCGCCATTGCCGAACGTCGTGGCCGATTTCAAAATTGCAAGAATAGACGCTCGACAGATCCATGGCTGCGAATTCGCGAAACGCCGGATGGTAGCGCATCATGAAGCCGACCATGCAGCGCGCCGCGACGTGTTCGGTGCATTCCGCGATCAATTCGACATCCGCCATGCTAGCGCATAGCGGCTTTTCAATATAGAGCGGCAAGGCGGCTGCGGCGAGGCGGCGAATAATCTCAAGTCTGTGCTGCGTAGCGGTCGCTACGACCGCCCCATCGAATCGTCGCAAGTCTTCCGGCCTGGATCCCCACTGCTCGCGCACAAATCGGGAATACGGCAACAGCGAGATTCGGCAGCCCAACTGAACCAGATTGGCGGCATGCCGTTTTCCGATAGACCCTGCGCCGACAACAAGAATTTTCATGTTCGAGCCTTTGAATGCGGGATCGAGTCCATGGCCTTCTTCAGCCGAAGAGCAATTGCCGCGCCTAACCGCGCAAAGGCCTGCCCAACGGCGCCCTTACTTTCGGACGGAACTGGATTCGACAACAGTTTTTCGATTGCTGAATCGACTTGGCTTCCTGTCGATTAATTCCATGCGACGAAGCGCCTACGATGTCATCGCCTCCCGAGCGAGAGCTTCGCAAGCATTGAATTCCATCCGCGCTCCCAAGCGGCATCCGTGTTGCCGCAGTCGAATTCCATTGGCGAATTCTTCAAGGACATGGCTTTCAAGCACCCGGTCACCCGCGCGTCCCGAATTCGCCGGCAAGAACCCGGGCGAACGCAATTAAGCATGCATCGTCAATCCTCGATCATGCCCCGCGCAAGTTCAAGCATCTTCACGGCTTCGGCCAGTCGTCCCGAAGATTTGCCGGAAGATCCCGGATCCGCGGAATCGGCGCATAGCCATAGAGCCTTAAACTGCAGCTCGCGCGATATGTGGCCTTCCTCCGCCAGCCTATCGCAGATGCGCTGGATATCCTTTTCCTCGCCTTGATTGTCGAAATCTTCCGTATCGAACATGGCGCCCAGCGCCTTGACCGAGGCTTCTACAATTTTCCCGCTTTGCGCATCGGCTTCGGCTTCGAATCCCCCGCCAGCGAGCAATTCGGCCATTTTGCGAAGCCGGCCCGCTTCGTCCAGATAATTTTCGGCTTGCTCCCGACTGCGTGCAGAGGACGCGGTTTCCGCATCCTCCGCTTCTCGCCGGAACAGAAATTCCCGGCGGCTTGCCGAAAATTCCAGCAAACCGCTCGCTTCCAGCCGAAGCATTGTCTCGTAGCTTTCCAAGTCTATGCATTCGACGGGCGGTTCCGCAATTTCCGAAGCGACCTTGTCCCCTTCCTGTTTATCCAATGATTGGACGACGGCCAGAATGGTCGATTTCCCCTGGCCTGCATCGCGCAATTCCAGAGCAACCAAATCGCCGCCGAATCTCTCCTTCAGCAGGTCCACCGCCGATGGGGTCGGGTCCGGGGCAGCTTCGGCTTCCTCGGCCGCACCCATGATCTGTTCCATTTTTTCGATAAAAGCGGCGCGTCCCGACGGCATGTCCATGGTCGCAACGCCGGAATCGTCGTCCAGAACAGCTTCCGCTATAGCCTTTTTATGATCGAGCAAATTCAGCATTCTATGCTCGATCGTGTTTTCGGCAACCAGGTTTACGACGGTTACGGCTCGCTTCTGATGCTTTCTCCATGCCCGTGCGATCCTCTGCTCGAGCTTCGCCGGATTCCAAGGCAGATCGACATTGACCACGGCATTCGCCACCTGAAGATTCAGCCCGGCTCCGCCGCTTTCGGTTGAAAGAAACAGCCTGCAGTCGGGGTCCTGCTTGAATCGGTTGACTTCAAGCCGCCTCTTGTCTTGCGGCACGCTGCCGGTGTGCCATGCGTAGCCCAGGCCCAGATCATCGAGGCGCTCCCTAATCAACTCGAGCATGCGCACCCATTCGGAAAAAATTATGACTTTGTTGTCCTTGTCCTCAAGCATATCTTCAAGCAAGCGCTCCAGCTCTTCGAGCTTGGGCGAGTCCTTCACCTCGCTATCGAGTATGTAAGGCGTGTCGCAAATCATTCGCATGCATGCGAGACCCATCTGCATCCGCTTGAATTCGTCTTCCTTCAAAGGTCGGCTTCTAGCTTTCTGGAGATAAATTCGAACCCAGCGCTCGTAATCGCTGTACCGAAGCTGCTGCTCCTCCGTCATGGTCAGGAAGTAATTGTTGACGGTTCGGTCCGGAAGATCCTTTTCGACATCCTCCTTGCGCCGCCGCAGCATTACGGATTTGACTCGCGCTCCCAGCTTGTTGAGGTTCTTGTACCCTTCAGGTCGGCCTCTATCATCCAGCCGGTAGTATTCGCGGTTGAACTTGAAAAGCGGGCCAAGCAACTTCGGATCCAGGAATTGCACGATCGAGTAGATTTCATCGATCCGGTTTTCAAGCGGCGTTCCAGTAAGCACGAATGCGAATCTGCTTTGGATGCGCTTGATGGCGCTTGCGGTCTTCGTGCGCCAATTCTTGATGCGCTGAGCCTCGTCCAGAATAACGATGTCCGGCTTGACGATTCCGTTGATGTCGTCGATATCGACTAGGATTTGCTCGTAATTCGCAATCTTGAAAAACTCGTCGGAGGCATAGTGCTCCAATCGATGGTGCCTTTTCCCGAACACGATGCGATGAGATAGTTCGGTCGCTCCGAGAATTTGCTCCTCCCACTCCGCTTTCAAAGAAGCCGGGCATACGACAAGCGCGCATTTTACGTTTTCAATTTTCGCCAGAAGCTGGCAGGCCGCGAGGGCCTGTACGGTCTTTCCTAGCCCCATGTCGTCGGCCAAGAGCGCTCGCTGGCAGAATGCAAGGTGAAGCATTCCCTCTTTCTGGTAGGGAAAGAGCGGAAACTTCAGTATGTCGAAGCTCTGTTTTCTTTCTTCGATGTCTTTCAGAAATTTTTCGCGGCGCTCGGCCTTTTGAAATTCTTCCTGCCTTTCTTGCTGCCAGATCTCGATCATGGCCGAAACGCGAACAATCCCCGGGTTTTCCTTTGCGATCAACTGCAGTTCGCGCAAAGGCCGCTCGCCATGCGTGTCGCGCAGGCATTCAAATTCATCGGAAATTTTGCCGGCCAGGCGGTTGTTCTGCAGTCTTGACGGTATCCAGATGACTGGGTCCGGAAAATCTCCGTACGACAGGAAAATTTCTATTCGCGGCGAAAAGCCGTCTTCCGATTGACTGAATTCCTTTCCGTGCGACTTCTTTAGGCGGTGGAGCACGCCTTCGACGTGCTTGCAGGTTCCCAGAGTCGACGTTTCAAAGTCTCGGCAGGTGCAAGAATTTTCCAGCGACGTCGATGCGCGAATCTCGACGACATAGGCGCCGCCCTGAGCTGAGGGAACCTCGTAGTTGGCAAAGGGCCCGGCTATCGATTCAAGCTTGCGGAATTCAGTGACTTCGGTTTTTCCTCGCCAGCGCCGCCTTTCGACTTCTTCGCCATCCGTGGTGCTCCATCCGGTGAATACCGGGGCTTTTTCCGCTTTTGCCAATTCCGCCTCCGTAATCGCGAGCCGCCTCGAGGAAACCGCTCGCTTATACGAGGCGGAGCGGACTAGGGCAAGCATTTGCGTTCCTTGCCGAATATTCCGAGCCTTTCAGAATCTTCGGCGCGCCATTGCCGCGCCGGAATGCGGGCCGGCGGAAACCCGAGCGCGGCCCGCGCCGCGGCACTTGTTTATGGCGCGGGAGTCTCCTATTGCACGGATGGAAATTCGCAGTTCTGGATAGAGGTAAGCAAATGAGCGCATCGGACAAGTCGCATCTTCCCAGCCGCCATGTGAGCGTCGGACCTTCCCGCGCTCCGCACAGATCATACTATTATGCGATGGGCATGACCGACGACGAAATCAAGCAGCCCTTCGTAGGCGTGGCGACTTGCTGGAACGAAGCGGCGCCCTGCAACATTTCATTGAACCGCCAGGCTCAAGCGGTCAAGCTGGGCGTCAAATCGGCTCAGGGCACGCCGAGGGAATTTACAACGATTACCGTGACCGACGGGATCGCGATGGGGCATGAGGGCATGAGGTCCTCGCTCGTATCCCGCGAGGCCATCGCGGATACCGTCGAGCTTACGGTGCGCGGTCATTGCTACGACGCGCTCGTAGGCCTCGCCGGATGCGACAAGTCGCTTCCGGGGATGATGATGGCCATGGTACGCCTGAACGTTCCCTCCGTGTTCGTTTACGGAGGCTCGATTTTGCCGGGAAGGCTCAACGGGCGGGATGTCACCGTGCAGGACGTATTCGAAGCGGTCGGGCAGCATCAGGCCGGCGCGATCTCCGACGAGGCGCTCGAGGTCATCGAACGCGTCGCCTGCCCTTCGGCGGGAGCATGCGGCGGTCAGTTCACGGCCAACACGATGGCTTGCGTATCGGAAGCAATCGGGCTTGCGCTGCCGAATTCCTCCGGCGCGCCGGCGCCGTACGAAAGTCGCGACAGGTTTTGCGAAGCTTCCGGCTCGGCCGTCATGAATCTCATCGAAAGAAACATTCGCGCGCGAGACGTCGTAACTCGGCAATCCCTTGAAAACGCCGCGCGCGTCGTCGCTTGCACCGGCGGCTCGACCAATGCCGGCCTTCACCTTCCCGCCATCGCGCACGAGGCGGGCATTGATTTCGACCTGATGGATGTATGCGAAATATTCCGAGACACGCCTTATTTCGTTGATCTCAAGCCCGGCGGCCGGTTTGTCGCGAAGGACCTTTACGAAGTCGGCGGCGTTCCGGTCGTCATGAAGGAATTGAGGAAGGCGCGGCTATTGCACGAGGATTGCGTCGTAGCCACGGGCAGGACAATGGGCGAAGAGCTTGATTTAATCGATCGCGAAGCGGACGGCCGGGTCATCCATCCCGTGTCCGCGCCGCTGTCCGAAACCGGCGGCGTCGTCGGGCTCCGGGGCAACCTCGCCCCGGACGGAGCCATCGTCAAAGTTGCCGGAATCGCCGAGGACCAGATTCGATTCGAAGGCCCCGCGAGAGTCTTCGAATGCGAGGAGGATGCCTTCGAAGCGGTCAAGGCGCGAGAATACAAGGAAGGCGAAGTCATAGTCATACGCAACGAAGGACCAGCCGGCGGGCCTGGAATGCGCGAGATGCTTTCGACAACCGCCGCGATTTCCGGCCAGGGCATGGGCAAGAAAGTCGCGCTAATTACCGACGGGCGGTTTTCAGGCGCGACTCGAGGATTCTGCGTCGGGCATATCGGCCCGGAGGCGGCGCACGGCGGGCCGATTGCTTTGCTTCGGGACGGCGACACCATAAAAATCGACGCTTCGAAAGGAACGATCGAAGTGGTCCTGACGGAAGATGAACTGAAGAGTCGCAAATCCGAATGGGCGGGGCCTCGAGAGACGATTTACGCTTCCGGGTCGCTCTGGAAATACGCCCGTCTTGTCGGATCGTCCAGGAATGGCGCGGTAACCCATCCCGGGGCGGAGGCCGAAAAGCACGTCTATATGGACATTTAGGCGCTAGCGCGGCTCCGTAGCGCGCAGGCGCTTCAAACGGCCGCGACCGCCCTGCGCGAGAGCAAAGTGAATTCAGCCCTCAATTCCGGCCGCCAGGCATTTCCGCGGCTTTTGGAGCCGCTCGAACTCGGCTTCGCCGTGATTCGAAACCGATCGGTTATGGGATCGATGCATACCGGCTTGGAAGAAACCGGCGACTGGGCGCGCGTCGCGGAATTTTACGCCGAGCGCGCGCGAGGCGGAGCCGGCCTGATCGTTACGGGCGGGATGGCGCCGAACCGCGAAGGGGCCGTGTTTCCCGGCTCCGCAGGATTGTTCTCCGCACAGGACATCGCATCGCACCGGATGGTAACGCGGCGAGTGCACGAAGAGGGCGGCTTGATCGCCATGCAAATTCTTCATGCCGGAAGATACGCCTACAGCCCGGACTGCGTCGCGCCGTCTCCCGTCAAATCGCCGATTTCTCCCTACGCGCCAACTGAACTCGACGCGCCGGGCATTGAGAAGCAAATCTCGGATATGGCCGAATCCGCCAGTCGGGCGCGCGACGCCGGGTACGACGGCGTTGAGATCATGGGGTCGGAAGGATACTTCCTAAATCAGTTTCTGGTAAGGCGAACGAATAAGCGAACGGATAGCTGGGGCGGCGGCTTCGAATCCAGGATGCGCATGCCGGTCGAGACAGTCCGGCGCGTGCGCGCGGCCGTCGGCTCGGATTTCATCTTGATATACCGCATTTCATTGATCGACCTGGTGCCCGACGGCTCTAGCTGGAATGAAGTGCTCATGCTCGCCGCCGCTATCGAGGACGCGGGCGCAACCATATTCAATTCGGGAATCGGCTGGCATGAGTCCAGGATTCCAACGATCGCCACCAGCGTGCCCAGGGGCGCATTCGCATGGGTTACGGCCAAGCTGAAGCGAGCGGCGGGAATTCCGGTCATCGCCTCCAATCGAATAAACTCCCCCGAAGCCGCGGAGGCGCTTCTCGCCGAAGGCGGCGCCGATCTCGTTTCGATGGCGCGTCCGTTCCTGGCGGACTCCGAATTCATCAGCAAGTCGGCAAGCGGACGGGCTTCGCTCATTGCGCCGTGCATTGCCTGCAACCAGGCCTGCCTCGATCACACGTTCACTCGGAAGGTTTCGACCTGCCTGGTAAACCCGAGAGCATGCCATGAAACCGAGCTTTCCGTCACGAAGTCGCCGAATCCGAAAGCCGTCGCGATTGCCGGCTCGGGTCCGGGAGGCCTTTCCGCCGCTATTGCCGCGGCCCAGAGAGGGCACCGCGTAACGCTGTTCGAAAAAACTCGGCGAATCGGCGGACAGCTCAAGATGGCCGCGAAGATTCCCGGAAAGGAAGAATTCGCGGGGCTTCTGGACTGGTACGAAGCGATGATCCAGGATCTCGGCATAGACTTGGTAACCGAAACAGCGGCGACCGCGGAAATTCTAGCGGAATTCGACGAAATCGTAGTTGCCACCGGCGTCGTGCCTCGCGACCCAATGCTGGAGGGCCAGGACCGGAGCAATGTCCTGAGGTACCCGGAGGCGCTAGCGGACGATGCGGAGATCGGGGCGCAAGTGGCGATCGTCGGCGCCGGCGGCATCGGATTCGATGTAGCGGAGTACTTGATCTGCGACGGACGCGGCTCGACTCTCGACCTCGATCGCTGGATGAAGGAATGGGGAGTCGCCGACCCGGAGCAGCATCGAGGCGGGCTCGCCCCCGGAGGAGGCGAGCCGGAATCGCCTTGCCGCGAAATCGTCCTGATGCAGAGGAAGCCGGAAAAGCTGGGGCGCAGCCTCGGAAAAACGACGGGCTGGATCATCCGTTCGTCGCTCGCGAAGAAGGGCGTAAAGATGATTCCGGGAGCGGATTATCTGTCGATCGAAAATGGCGGCATTTGGATTCGGCGAGATGGAAGCGAAGAGTTTATCGAGGCGGACAGCATAGTCCTGTGCACGGGCCAAGTTTCCGAAAATTCTCTTCAGGAGGACCTGTCTCGCCGCGGCATCAAGTCGCATTCGGTCGGAGGCGCCCTGTCCGCGGTCGGGCTGGACGCGAAGCGAGCCGTCGACCAAGGCACCCGGACAGCCTGTTTGCTTTAGAAGGGATTTCGCGATTCCGCGGGATGGCCGCAGTCACCGAAGACTATTCCTTTGGGCGATGGCGGCGGATTCTTGAAAAGCGATCGCGATGCCGTTCTATCGCGAATGCGAATCGGGCGATCATCGGCCAACAGGCGTCGGAGATGCGATGATGTTTGCAAAATGCGGGCCGCAATTGCACGGCATCCCCGGTCAAGGCCGAAATCCCGCCTTGGCGCCGAGGTTCGGCTCGCGAATTTTTGCCCTTCTTGTCGCGCTCGCCTGTTCGGCCGACATGTCGTCGGCGACAATCGCCGAAGGCGACGGCAGCGAAGCAAGCTGGCTTCGCCTCGCAGTGGAACGAATTTGCCCGCATCCGGAATTATTCGGCCTCGACGCGCAGGCAGCCCTGCCGGGCAGCTGGTTTCTTGAAGAGACCAGGCAGCCCAACGACCGCGACCCGAGGCGCATAACGATTCGCCTGCTGCTGCCCGGGGGCGACGAGCTTTCAATCGAGAGGTGGCGATTCGACGGCAAGACTCGCCGGTTTCTTGCCGATTACGCTTCGCGAGACGGCGACGGCGTTCGCCCGTCCATGCAGGCGCTGGCCGACGGCGATTGCACCGTGCGATCCGGCAAGGCGATTCGCCGCGCCGGCGAGAACTGGGAATTCCTCGATCACCTTGAAGGCGATCTGACGACATTGAAGTGGACCGAAACTCTTCAGGCGCCCTGGCCGGAAGGCAGGGACTCCGGCGGCATCCGTGTCGCCTTCGTGGACTCCGGACTAGCCTACGACCTTCCCTTGTTCCGCGACCGGCTGGCGCGCGACGAGAGCGGCATGCCGCTAGGCTACGACTATTGGAACCTTGATCCATGGCCGTACGACGGGGATATCTCGCGAGGCCCATTTGTTCCAATTCGCCACGGCACGCCCGTCGCTTCAATATTCGCGAGGGAAGCGCCCGACGCGACGCTGATTCCCTTCCGCTATCCGCGTCCCGACATGAGTCGGATGAGCGATCTTGTCGCCCGGGCCGACGAAGCCGGAGTCCGCATTCTCGCGATGCCTCTGGGCAGCCGGAGGCTCGAAGACTGGCGCGATTTTGAAAGGTCGCTGCGCGAACGCGACATGCTGGCCGTTGTTTCCGCCGGGAACGACGGCCGCGACATCGACAAGGATCCGGTTTTTCCGGCTTCCATCGCGCTCGACAACATCATTACGGTAACATCGTCCGACGGACTCGGGCGGCTCGGTCCGGGTTCGAACTGGGGAGCCGAGAGCGTCGACATCATGCTTCCGGCGGAAAATCTGGGAATTGTAGATTTTCGAGGCGCTTCCGGAACCGCCTCTGGATCCAGCTTCGCCGTTCCTCGTCTCGCCGCGCTCGCTGCAAGGCTATTGACCCGAAATCCGGAGCTTACCGCAATCCAGCTAAAGGCTCGCATCCTGTCCCATGCTGTAAAGTCGCCTTTCGAGCGCGGCGATGTCGTCGCGTCCGGCTGGATTCCGGACCCGGAATCCGTACCGCCCTATTGACGACGCTTGGGAGCCGGCGGCGCGGCATCGATAAATCTGCGGGCGGCCATGGCTTGCTGAGGATCCGTCATCTTCAGCATCCCGTAGGCCTCTTCGGCAAGTTCCGGCGCATCGCCCCAAACGCCGGACTGAATTGCAAACCTAAGCGCCTTCGGATCCTCGGGCGCCAGGGGCATCAGCCGTTTTGCGTGCGTGATCATTTCCTTGAACCTCCCGGCAAGCTGAAGCGACACCAGCAGGGAAATTCGGGCGTTAATCGAGTTCGGAACCTGGTCCGCGGCAAGCTTATGCATATCTATGGCGCCCTGGAAATCGCCCGCGAGTGCAAGGATTCGGCCGGCCTTTAGCAATTGCCCGTGGTTCATCGCCGACGAGCAAACCCTGGCAAGCTCGCTTAGCTCGTATTCGCCGGCGCCGCGCGGCTGAATTTTATCCATCTTCGACTCGCACTCCCCCAGCGCTCTGCCTAGCCTATTCGTTTCGCTAGCGGCATCCGGATGCGCGCGCAGCTCCAAGAGCGATCGAACGCTCGACTTGGGCATGGCTTCGAATCGTCCGTCGCCGCCGCCGACGGAGATTCCCGCAAGTTCGCCTCGCTCGTCCACGAGAGCTCCTCCGCTCACGCCCGGCTGCATGCGCGAACGAACGTGAATTCGTCCCAATGAGGCTCCTTCGGCAGGCATCGCAATTAGGCCGCCGGGATCGAAAACGCGCACCTCCTCAAGCGCAACGTCGGCCCCTACGGCGAAAAAGGGGCCTTCGCCGGCCGCGTCGCCTTGTATATCCGGTATGAAACCTTCAGCAGGCAATTCCTCGGCCTCGAGCAAAATCAAATCGCCTGGAAAAGCCGACGGAACAACTTTCGCGCCAATCGGCCCTTCGGGCGTGTAGACAACCGCGTCCGATCTATCGGCCAGAACATGCCGGTTCGTGACAAGTAGGGACGGGCCGATTCGAGTCGCGCTGGCTATCGGATCAAAACTCGATATTGGAAAAACCGCCTGCCTTGCCCGGCAAACAGGCTTTGGATGGGGGCAATCTTCCTGCGCTCGGGGCGACTCCGTCGCCGATGGCTCCGCCATGAAAGACAACGCAACGACGCGGCTAATCCCGCCACGTTGCACGGCAACATCGAGGGCAACGCTGGAATCGGAAATAGTCGCCAGCGCCGAGACGGCATCGCGCGGCGTTCGAATCCGCCGCGAGCCGATTCTCAAAATCCGGTCGCCGGGCTCGATGCCCGCATTGGATGCGGGGCCGCCGCCTCTGACTTCGGCGACAACGGGCGCCGCCAAGGTTGCCAATTGTTCGCGGCTCGCCGGTTCCAAACGCCAGCCGGGCGAAGGGAAATTCACTTCGCCGTCGGCGGCAAGCGCTTCGGCTATCCGTAGTAGCAGTTCGGTAGAAATGGCGAAATTTACGCCGATATTGGTTTCGCTATCCGACGCGAATATGGCCGACATCATGCCCACAAGGCGGCCTTCCGCGTCTACAAGCGCGCCTCCGGACGAGCCGGGATTCGCCGCGGCATCAGTCTGAACAAAATCTTCTATCGGATTGAAGCCGGCATCGGATACATTTGTTGCCGAAATCACGCCGCAAGTCACTGAAAGCCCCATTCCGTAGGCGTTGCCGATCGCGCATACGGGCTGGGCCAGCCTAGGTTCGGGAGCGATTTCGAATGGCGGCAGCGCAGATTCAACGCCGAGCAGCGCAACGTCGCTCGCGGCATCTCCTGCGATCAGCCGCGCGGGCAGTATGCGCCCGTCCGAAAGTCGAACGTCGATTTTTTTCGCAGGCTCGACAACATGCCATGCTGTTGCAATGATGCCGGGCTTCAAGACGATGCCGCTGCCTTCGGGAGCGATGCCTGCGGCATCCGGCGCGCCGCCTTGGGCTTTTCCCGGCCAGACGGGCAAAACCGACACAACCGAATTAAGCGTATCCGGCGGAAGCGCGTGCGTTGAGCTTGGCAGCGCGCCGCCAACCGCGCACGCCAGCGCAGCGGTCATCCAGAAATATCGAATGAACATTTGCGGCAGATCCGGAATAATATTCGTTCGCTACGAATATCCTACCAGTCTAGCAATGAAAACGCCATGGTAACTAGTCACGTTCTAAATTCGCCTTGACACGGCGGTTCGCTTATGGCGCGAGGATGCCTCGCGAGACGGCTTAAGCTGCGAAAGCGAGCAGATCAATTTAGACGCAGGCATGAAAAGACTCACGATTAGGAAGCACGGCTTGGCGCCGGCCAGGGCTTGCAGAGGCGCTGGACTGGATGCAGAAAGGCGACACGCTGGTCGTCTGGAAGCTGGACCGGCTGGGCCGCAGCCTGCCGCAGCTGGTGGCGACGGTCCGCGAGCTCGAGGAGAGGGGGCTTGGCTTGCGCTCGCTCACCGAGGGGATCGACACCACCACCGCCGGCGGAACGTTGGTCTTCCACGTCTTCGGGGCGCTGGCCCAGTTCGAGCGGGACCTCATCAGGGAGCGGACCATGGCCAGCCTTGCCGCGGCCCGGGCCCGCGCGGCCGGAGGGGAGGGCGGCTCTCCTCACCAAACTACCTAGCTGGACCTCGTTGTAGAATCGGGAAAAACGCCTGTGCCGGCTCGTAGTTTCACGACTCTTCTCGGGGAGTCGGTGTCCCATGCTGCCTGGGGTGAGGAGAACCTGAAGGGTGACAGCGAGGGTACGAGTGCAGACAACGAGACTAGTATTGTCCAATTTGCGGACGTGTGCGGAACGAAAGTTCTCCTCACCGGCGACGCCGGCGTGCGGTCGCTTACCAAAGCCCATCAGTCCGCCTTTCAAATGGGTATCGTGACTGGGCCGCTCGACTGGTTCCAGGTACCTCACCATGGTTCTCGCAGGAATCTGTCGTCCGACGTTTTGGACAAGTGGCTTGGTCCGAGGTTGGATAATCCGGTAAAGTCGCCGGCATCGTGGGCAATTGTTTCTGCAAACCAGAATGACCAAGAGCACCCTAAGAAAGCCATCGTGCGCGCCCTAATCCATCGTGGTCGAAGCGTCTTCCAAACCAGTGGGACTCTGAACGTGCGTTCAAAAGGAGCGCCAGACAGAGGCTGGACATCAGCTCTGCCCCTCAAGTATCCGCCCGACCAAGAGGACTGATGACCCTTCCATTTTCTATGCCGAGTATACTTCAAGCACTCCACCTGTTTCTTGCCGTGGCAGTGTCCGCTGCACTCATTGCCAGTTCTGCAGTTGCCGGGTTTGACAAGGATGTGGCCAAGACGTTCTGCGAAGCCGAGTGGGGGAATGATTTTCAAATGGTCGTATATTGCGTGAACCAGCAACGCGAGGGGGCCGAAGAACTGGACCGGCTTCGCCAGGGCCTTGATGACATCATGCTTGAGCGCCTTGCCGTCTGTGAAACTGAATGGAGGCAGGACATGCAGATGCAGGCATATTGTCTTGAGCAACAGATATCCGCACGCCAAGCCCTGCCTGCCACCACCGAAGGGTTACCCGAAGACGTAGCCGTGATCATTCAGGATTTCTGTGCTGCAGACTGGGGTACCGACTTCCAGATGCTGTACTATTGCACTGAACAGCAGGCAAAGGCCTGGCAGCAACTCAACAACTGATCGAGATCTGAACGGGAACACTTCCCGGGCATCGCGTATTTCCATAAATGCTGTCCACGGGCACCGGATTGTCGCGCACGACTACAACGGGTAAAGCACTTGACAAACGGCAGCCTTCAGACATTCCTTATCATCATTTCCCGGAACCAGCGCATACAGCATTGCCCGGCTCCCGCATTGGAACGGCTTTCGATCCATGACAAATACGACTCTCATACGCCAGAGATCCCCGCAGGAGATCGAAATTGATCATCTGCTGGCCGAGGAATTTTACTGTGATCCGGACTTTTCGGCGCGCTTTGCTGCGGCCTGCGGCCTGCAGTTCGACACTTTCCGGGTAATCCGTGTGACACCTGAGCCTTCGCTTGGCGGTGAAGGCTACGGCGATCTCCTGGTGGAAGCCAACATGGATGGGCAACGCGCCGCATTGCTGATTGAAGACAAGATCACGGCGAGTGCGGCCACCAGGCAAGCAGAACGCTATGCGGCATATGCCGAACGTATGCTTCAGGAGGACTGGGACAGCGTGGTGACCGTGCTCGTTGCCCCAAGATCCTATCAGGGTGAACGGGCTCGTTATGATGCAAGCGTCGACCTTGAGGTTGTGACTGAAATGCTCCACTCGCCCGATGAGCGCAGGCAGAACTATCGGCGCTCGATCATCGCCGAGGCGCTCAGGAAGAAAGCCGCAACCGGCGTCCAGAACCCGGACCCCGCAATGCTCCGGCTCCATTCCGACTATCTACAATGGGTCGGAGAAAGATTCGCAGGCAAGGATCTCCCTTACAGTTTCCCGCCGCTCAAGGAATCGTATTACAACGGGGACAACTGGATCGAATGGGTTCGTCATCCGGACTTTCCTGCCCATGTCTGGCTGAGGCACCGGTTATGGACTACTGTCAAGGATACGGCCGGCATGGTTGACCTGATCATCTCTCCGTCATCGGAGGATGAGGGCTCCAGGCTGAAGAATGTCGTTCCGGACTGGGCGGTCTTGGACTCCTACGGTAAGGCGGGGCAGGGCCTCAAGTTTTCTGTCCGGGTGCCCGAAATGCGGCAATCAACCGGCTTTTGCGAAGTCGTTGCAGGCAAAGCCTTCGCAGCCATGGAACAGTTGACCGATTTCTTCCTTCAGTTGGAGATAAGATAACACCGGCGGCGGCTACGAGCCATTTACCGAAGTCAATTTGAAGGGTAACTAGTCACGTTCTAAATTCGCCTTGATACGGCGGTTAGCTTGTGGCAAGAGGATGCCTCGCGAGACGGCTTAAGCCGCGATAGCGGGCAGATCAATTTAGACGCAGGCATGAAAAGACTCACTATTAGGAAGCACGGCTTGTTGCCGGCTAGGCGCGTGTCCGACCTTGAAGCGGCACTGGCCGAGCGCGATGCGTCGATCGAGGCGCTGTGCGCCGAGCATGCCGGGACTGTCAAAGTCCTTATGGAGCGCATTGGCGAGCTCGAGTGCAGGCTGGGTCTCAACAGCACGAACAGCAGCAAGCCGCCTTCGAGCGACGGCCTGCGCATGCCGAACGCGGGCGGGAGCGGTTCGATGCCCTCCCGCGGCGGAGCCGCGAAGCGCAAGCCGGGCGGGCAGCCCGGCCGGGTCGGCAAGACGCTGCGGCCCAGGGATGAGCCGGACAGGATCGAGAACCACTATCCGGTCCGTTGCGGGCCGTGCGGCGGCGGTCTGGAGAGGCGGCGGTCGGTGTCCTACGCCGCCCGCTAGGTTTTCGACCTTCCGCCGCCGCGAGACGCAGCCCAGCACGGGCGTCAGGCGGTGTCCGCCGTCCGGTCCTCCCACATGCGTCCGTCGCGCAGCAGGGCGTTCGCGGTCACGATCAACTTCCTCATGACCGCGGTCGCGGCGACTTTGTGGGGCTTGCCCCTTTCCGTAAGTCGCTTGTACATGTCCTTCATGTCCGGATTGACCCGGTTTGCCGCCATAGCCGCCACGAAAAGTTCGTCTCTTGGCCTGCGTCGTCCGGCGGCGACGTGGCGCCCGCCCTTCAGGGTCCCGCTGTCGCGGGCGAAGGGCGCCACGCCGATCAGGGACGCCGCCGTGACGGGACCGATGCCCGGCACGGAGGTCAGGATCCTGTAGCTCTCCTCAAAATCGTCCGAGCCGGCGACTAGGTCCTCGATCCGCCGGTCGTACTCGCGGACGTCGGCGTCAAGCTCCGAGAGGACCTTCGGGACGGGACGGGCCGGCAGAGGGTCGCCGACCTCGTCGCAGGCCGCCTTCAGCTGCGCGCGCCGGTCGACAAGGGCCTCCCGAAGCACCAGCATGTCGCGGAGCCGGTCGATGGTCACGTCGGCAGGCGCGGTGGCCGGCATGGCCGGGAACGCGGCCCCGAAGGCGGCCAGGATCCTGGCGTCGACCCTGTCGGTCTTCGCCAGCTCGCCACCGGCCTTCGCGAAGTCCCGGGACTGGCGGGGGTTGACCACGCAAGCCGCGAAGCCGCGGTCATG
>MPMP01000079.1 GCA_002238565.1 Albidovulum sp. bin36 | reverse complement strand
GTACTTGGTGCGCCAGTCGGCCACGATGCGCCGTTCGCACAGCGACAGGAAGCGGGAGCCGAGATTGGCCCTCCGCCCGAGCAGCAGCATTCTGACGTTGTTGGCGATCAGGTGCAGGCGCCCGTACGGGATGCGCAGGTCCCAGCCGATCCAATCGTCCCGGGCCGCGCATTTGAGCGCGGCGGACGAGAAGGCGGCCAGCGCCGCCCAGTCGCCGTCGCCGAATTCTCCGGCATGCCAGATGCTCTCGCCGATCCTGGGTCCGGCCCCCAGATAGTGGTGGCGGTCCATGAGCTCGTTGAAGCGGGGCTCCATCTCCCGCGTAACCGGCTCAACTCGCAACTCCGAAAGATCCATGGCATCCATGATTCGCAACTCCATCCGGCGGCCAATCTACGCGGCGCAGAGGAAGGAGTCCAGACTTTTTGTGAAGATCAAACCGGAATTGAACCCAGCATCGAAAAAAAATTTGCCCTGCGTCATGCGACGCTGGTCGTTCATGAGTTATCAAAGAGCGTGCTTGCACAATTTGCAAGCGTTGATCAACGGCCTAGCCGTCTGGCCACCCCGGTAGCACCAGCCTCAGCCGGGCCTGCCAGGCCGCAGCCCGGGCAGGATCAGGAAAGCTACAACTATCGGTAGGCACTACGGCGACGGCAGCCTGGTAAACGAAATTGGAATGCACCCAAAATTGCGCTTGTTCCAAATTTTTTTAAGCGTCCGGATGATTTATCCAACAAGCGAAAACTACAGAAAGCGCAACATGGGCTTGAACTAGGTTCTAGAATCCGGCACTTACGGGCGATGCCGCACCTATTGGAGTAAGCCGTTTATTTCACTCAGCATTGCGGCGAAACGGAATGATTGCCATTATCGATTTATTTTTGTTTGGATCTAAGGAGGATCGCCATGTTAGGAAGTTGTCGATATGTTTTTGCCGCAGTCCTTGTACTCGGAGTGTTTCTTAAAGGAGCAAGTGCTGCGGAGTGGAAATTCAATAATGGACTTCCCGAGGGAAGGAACGAGTCCAAGCAACTCGACGCGTTTGCGGCTGATGTCGGTGAACTAACCGATGGCAGTCTCGCTATAAACGTCTTCCACGGCGGTTCGCTAAACCTCAAAAACGAAGACATTGTACGGTGGCTCCCGGGCGGCGCCGTCGAGATGGGACTGGTTTGGGCCAACTACCTCGGTCGAGACGCACCGGCTCTCAATGCCGTACTCGTGCAAGGCTCGGTTGGAAGTTCCGACGAGCTGATCAAGGTTTTGCCCGAGATAATGGAAATATACACCGAAGAGCTTGCGGAGTGGGGCATCGTGCCGACCGGCTTCATGGCTCTTCCGCTACTCAGGGCTTCAATCTTCTGCCGCGACGAACCGGTCCGTACGCTGGATGACCTTAGAACGAAAAAACTCCGGGTCTGGAGCGGCGATCAAGTGGAAACCTTCACCAAGCTGGGCGTGTCAGCGCAGATCGTAGGCCAAACCGACCTCTATGTTGCGCTCCAAACAGGCGTTGTTGATTGCGCGGTCTACCCTGCCCTGTTCGCGCACACGATCTCATTGCAGGAAGTGACCGACTATGCCGCGTATCTCTACCCGATCGCCGGCGTGCCGTATGTTCTTGGCGCCGACCAGGAGGCCTGGGACGCACTAACCGACATGGAACGTGATGCCGTTACCGCGGCGGCCGATCGAGTCTGGGAACGTACGAACGAATATTCCCAGGCCGACGAAAACGAGCAAGCCGCCCGAACAAGGCTAACAGAACAAGGCATCGAATTCCTCGACGGTTTCTCCGATGTAGACCGGAGTGCCTTCCTCGAGGCCGCTTCCATGACATGGGCGGAGCTCGCAAATGAAGCTGGCGGCAAAGCGCCAGAATATCGTCAGAGGATTCTCGACATCCTCGGACGCTGACTTTGAAAGCAAGAGGCCGCGTATCTGGCGGGTTCGCGGCCTCGACGCGACTGGCGGAGGCAATCCTGAAGCCGGTTTTCACGGCAATGGCCGTTCTGGCGGCAATTGCCGGTGCCATGATCGTCGTGCTGATCGGGACTAGCGTCGCGATGCGATACTTCGCAAACGCGCCATTTCGATTTACCGAGGAACTCGTTGGTCTCCTGATGACGGCCGCTTTTTTCCTTGCTCTGCCCCGAGTGACATTGAATGCAGAGCATGTGCGTGTCCAAGTCGTCGTGGCTTTCCTTCGGCCTCGCGCGAGACGCGTCGCGGCCGCGGTAGCCGGCATTTTCGGCGCGGTATTTTGCGTCTGGTTCGTTGCTCTTTGCCTGCCATGGTTGGGATTCGCCATAGATCGGCAAATCAAGACCGAAGTCGCGCGGCTATTATTGTTTCCATGGATGGCGCTAATTCCGGTTTCGCTTTTGCTAACGGCGGCGGCCTTCCTAATTCGGGGAGCATCCGGCGAAAAAAGGGTAATTCGCGGAACTAGCGCGAATGGCGACGGATCGTAGAGAGCAATGGTCGGTTTCTGGAGCGTACTTCTCGGCGGACTCACCTTGCTGGCATCTTCGGGGCTCGCGCTCGGGGCCGCCCTCGGATTAACGGGGTTTCTGCTCCTGGAATTCGTCGCTGGCGGTTCCACGTTCGTCGCTGTGGACGCCGTGTGGAACGTTTTGAATTCCTTCACGCTCAGCGCGATCCCGATGTTTATCATTCTTGGCGAAATCATGCTAAGAAGTGGAGTGAGCGAACGAATTTACAATTCGCTTTCGCCTCTGTTTCAGCGCGTTCCAGGCGGGCTGCTCCATACGAATATCGCCGTTTGCACGCTTTTCGGCGCAGTCAGCGGATCAAGCTTGTCGACTGCCGCCGCCGTAGGATCCGTTGCCTATCCGGAAATGACTGAGCGCGGCTATGATCGCAAGACGGTCGTCGCCTCGCTTGCAGGAGGCGGGACGCTCGGGCTCCTAATCCCGCCAAGCCTCTCGCTGCTAATCTTCGGCGCCTTAACGGAAACATCAATCGGGCAGCTGTTCCTAGCCGGAATACTGCCTGGATTGCTAATCGCGGCGATATTCATGGCCTTCATCTTCTTGCGGTGCCTCGCAAATTCTTCTTTGGCTCCTACTGCAGTAAGCGAACATCGGGCAACCGACATCCTTTTCAACATTCTAAGCCTCTGGCCGTTCGGACTTCTCATTCTGTCAATCATGGGAAGCATCGCGCTTGGATTCGCTACGCCGACCGAGGCCGCCGGTGTCGGGGTGATTGCGACAATTATTGTCGGTCGATTCTGGGGAACCTTGACCCCGAAGACGCTGGTCGAAGCTTTTTATTCGGCGATTCTACTTTACGCGTCGATCACATTTGTAGTTATCGCAGCCACGATACTAGCTCAGGCGGTTAGCCTGCTAGCGATTCCCCAAGCGATACTCGAGACGGTGCGCGCCTCGAATTTTGGCCCGCTAACCGTTTTGGCATCCGTAGTGCTTGTTTATCTTATACTCGGTTGCTTTTTCGACGGTCTTTCATTGATGATCATGACCTTGCCAATAGTTTTTCCCCTCATGACCAGTCTCGGCTTCGAAGCAGTCTGGCTAGGAGTCATTATCACGATCATGATCGAAATCGGGCAGGTCACGCCGCCGGTAGGCCTAAATCTGTCTGTCCTCGTATCGATTACCAAAGAAGAAGTAACGCTCGGGGAAGCGGCGGTCGCCACGATTCCTTATTGGCTTATTTTACTTTGCGGTGTCGGTTTGCTTACAGCAAGCCCTCAGATCGCGCTGTACTTGCCCGGGCTGCTGATGTGACGGGTGCACTCTACGGATTTCCGAAAAGATCCGCCCCGCTAAAGAATTTCCGCTATTTCCATCGGCGGCTGGCCTCACGAATTTCTTCGATAGGCATGAGAAAATTATCGCGGGGTTCCATTTTTGAATTCGTGCCTCAGGAATGCATTCCGTTGTATTTTTTCGGCTTTTTCGTTCGCTTTCAATTGAACAATTTCCAGGATTCAGCGAAGTTTCGCGTTATTGCCCAGATTGATTGCCTAGCGACGGACCCGTCAAATTTTTCCAAGATTCGCTTGCCACTGCAATTCGACCGACCTGAACTTGGCGATGAATATCCAGCACGGACGCAGAACCGGCGCAATTATTCGGTAACCGTCCGGCCTTGTCCAAGACTAGCAGGAAGAAGCGGATAGACAGATTAAAGTATCAGAACGCAACCGTCCGAATAAATTTCGCCCGGCGACAGCTCGGCAAGTGAATGGCAATGGCGAACCACTGTTGCAGTCGAGCTCCAAATTGGCACTGGCACTGATCATCTCAGTTATTCATTTAAAGTCTCATATTTTTACTATTGATATTCTACATTTCCTAGTTGGCTTCCTCGACGTTCGTTCGATTCTTCTTCGCTGTTTGCCGTAGGCGACGATTTCGCCGAGGAAGTTCGCAAACGCTCGCCAGCGAGCAAGGCGGCGTAACGTACCTGCTTGACGCTTCACTCGGCTTTCTCCCGATATGTGTCCGAAAGGACACGGACAAAATTTTTATGCCGGTCTGGTGGCGTGGGGGCGAACTGGATTTCGGTTTCGGTTCCGACTGCTTATGCGCTCGTCGGCACGGGCGGAATAGTTTACCGATTGCAGGTTTTTGATTCGCGGGTTCATGCCACGGACAAATTAGCGATCCCAAGATTTTGACAATGATCCGAACTTCCGCATCTCTAAATAGAGGTCCTAAAATTCTGCCGCCGGGAGCCTGTAGCAATCGATAAACGTTAAACCGAGAGCATTATACTTCGGCGGGCGAGTATCCTCAAATTCGGACCGGGATTCAGACTTACCGCGATTGTTCAATAAATTTTTCTCTGGCGAAGCACGCTGAATTCGAGCCCAGCGTGGAGATCGAGGAAAATTTGTGGATGCGCATATCTTCAATGCGTTTCATTCAATGTACGAATTGCCTTAATTCGAGGAATGACATGACTGAACAGCGTGCGCCAAAAGGCGTTTTCGCGGCCGTCGCAACACCGATCAAGACCGATTGTCGCCCCGACCTGCCGCGTTTTCTGAATCATTGCCGCTGGCTATTGGCCAATGGCTGCGACGGGCTGGCACCATTGGGAACCACCGGCGAAGGCAATTCGCTTGGAATGACCGACCGTCGCGCAATTTTAGATTCCATGGCCGATAACGGCCTGCCAATGGGTAGAGTCATAGCGGGAACAGGGTCCGCTTCCATCGCCGACGCGGTGGAGATTTCTAAAGTTGCTCTGGATGCGGGCGTCAACGGCTTGCTGATGCTGCCCCCCTTCTATTACAAAAATCCGTCCGAAGATGGGCTTTTCAATTTTTTTGCCGCAATCGCCGAACGCATAGCGGAGCATTCGCCCCGGATATTTCTTTATCACTTCCCTCAAATTTCTGCAGTTCCATTTACTGTTCCGCTGACCGCAAGGCTGCGGGAAGCGTTTCCCGGAGTATTTGTGGGCCTCAAGGACAGCGGGGGAGATTTCAAAACCACGCGTGCGTTCGTTGAGGCGTTTCCGGGCTTCGAGGCGTTTTCGGGCGCCGAAACGTTCGCGGCCCGGAATTTGGAAATCGGCGGTTGGGGCTGCATCTCGGCCACTGTCAACCTAGCCGCTCCCATTGTCGCGAAAAGGCTCTCGGAAAAGGAACCGGGAAGAAAAGCCGAGATCGACCAACAAATCAACGAACTGCGCAATGCGATTTCGTCGGTGCACAATATCGGTGGATCGAAAGGCGCGTTGTCAATCTACCGCAGCGACCCGGACTGGAAGCGCGTCATCCCCCCGAATACTGAAATTAGCGATAAATGCGCGAAAGAGCTTGCAAGCGAATTGAACCGCATCGCCAACTTGGAAAGTTATTTCAAGCCATAAGACTTCATGGCACCAGCAGCTGAATCCTCGGCAGCGAGAATTCCACCTTTTCCAGTTCCGCAAAAAGCATAGCCATCCAAACGGGCCTGCGGTCCTTGGGGTTGCAGCCGTCAGCAATCGGTTCCATTCGTTCAAGCCAAAGAAGCGACGGCACTGCCTATTCGTTTGAATGCCGCGACAAGAGTTTCATCTGATTGAGCAAAGCAAAGCCTGAAGTAACCGGGACTGCCGAATTCGTTCATTTGACGATTTCCTCAAATTCGCGGACGCGGTCTTCCGGTTTTCGACATGACGCTAAATCTATGCAAGAAAAGGATCAGTGAATCCTTTACCGACAACTTTGGTGTCATCACTCACAAGGAATTTTGCGTAATCTTTTAGCGTGGCTTGAGATGTTCGCCGGTATTCCCGCCTCCGCAGCCGGAGCAACATGCCGCGCCACTCCTCGGCGCTTCTGGCCGCGGGCCTCTCGGCGGAACATTCATGTCTTTCCCTCCTTGCCGAAAATTATCCAACTCGAAGGTACAAGGCCGAGGCGGCCTCGGTTCAACCTAAAATCGGGATGTCGCGAAATGCCCGCTTACAGCCGCCGACATCGAATTGAACGACCTGATCCGCGATCTCGACCGCCGCAAGAGGCCTCCATTGAGAAGGACGGCAAGCGTGTCACCACCTGGACCCCCAATCCTCGAAAAATATTGTGCATACAACCGGCATCGTCGGCGCAACCCATTTCTATGTCGTATTTTTTATCCCGATTGTTAAATATTGGCCTTTCCAAGGCGCACGTAAACTCGGGTTGGCAGCCTGCCGCGTCTCGGATCGTATCCGGCGCACCCTCCGGCAAGGTCCGTGTGCCGGCGCGTCTGTTCCGATCAAGCCGTTCCCGCGAACGCACGGGCGGCAATTTGATCATCGGCGTCGATGCCGTCGCTCAAGCCACCTGCCGATGCATCAGATCGCGGAACGCGCCTTCCGTCTCGTACAGTTCGTCGAATCCGCCCTGCTGAACTACCCTCCCGGCGTCAAGCACGTAAATGAGATCCGCTTTGCGGATGGTAGACAAACGGTGGGCGATCACGATGCGGGTGGCGGTGATGCGCTCGATCCCTTTCATGACCTTGGCTTGGGTCGGCCCGTCGAGCCAACTGGTGGCTTCGTCGAGGAACACGATCCGAGGATTGCGGACGAGGGCCGCGGCGATCCTGATCCGCTGATCCTGCCCGCCGGAGAAGGACATCCGGCTGTTGTCGCCCACGTGAGTGAACATCCCCATCGGCATGGCGGCAATATCGTCGTCCACCGCCGCGAGATGTGCGGCCCGCCAGGCGTCATCGACGCTCAGGTCATGCCCCGCGGTATCGGCGGTGATGTTGTCCAGCACAGTTCCCGGCCGAAGGACACCGTCCTGCACGACCGCGCCGATCTGCCGCCGAACCATCCGCCGGTTCAGGTGGGCTAGGTCGCGCCCGTCGAAATACACCCCGCCGACCGACGGTTCTTCGAGCCCCAGCGCCAATCGGATCAAGGTGCTCTTGCCGGCGCCGGATCGGCCGACGATGGCGACGAACTCACCCGCCCGGGCGCGGATGGAGACGTCATCCAGGATTAAGGCGCCGTCCTCGACGTAACGGAAGCTCACATGGTCGAAATGGACCTCGCCGTACAGTTCCTGTGAGGCGTCTTCGCCAGGCAAGGGCTCCGGAATCGCCGCGAGAATCGGCCGCGCCTGCTGGAGGCCCGGCACGATGGCAGCAATGGCCTCGAACGACTGGCCGAGCCTGACGATGGACATGTAGAAGATCATGGAAGCCGCGTACACCACAAGAAAATCCCCGATCGCGGTCTCGCCGGGCGTTTGCAAGTACACGAGGCAGAACAGGGCAGAACCCGCAAGTGCCGGCATGGCGGCGCTGAAAGCGACAAGATGCGCGCTCAACCTGCCGATATGCATTTCCGCTTGCTTCTGCGCCCGGTATCGACGGGCGCAGGCGGCGAACGCTGTCCCCTCCGCACCGGTCAAGCGCAGCTTGCCGATGGCATCGATGAACTGAACCAGTTGACCGGCGTATCTGCGCGCCGCCGCGTAGCGCCGTCGTTGGGGAGCGATCTGAAGAAGCCCAAGAACGAGGGTCAGCGCCAGGGAGAAAAGCCCGATTCCTAGACTCAACCAGCCAAGGGCGGCGTCGTAGAGGAAGATCAAGATGAACGTCGGCATGAGAAAGATGACCGACAGCAAGGCGTTCGCGACCACCCCCGCGATCTCGTCGCGCAGAGTCTGGAAGGCCATCAGCCGCATCATAAGCTCGCCAGCCGTGAACATCCTGAAGAATTCGAGCCGCAGCCCAAGCACGCGGTCCCAAATCGCCGCTCCAATTCGGGCAGCGGCGCGGCCTTCGAGCCGCATCAGGGACGTGCCCTGCAGCATCTGCAACAATGCACCTATGATGGCAACACCGATCAAGGCCAAGGTGAGCTGGATCAGCATGCCGCCGGACGCGGCCGGAAGCACCCGATCCGCCAAGACGCCCACCATCACGGCTGGCGCCAGCGTCAGCACGCCCGCGAGAAGCCCAGCGGCCGCGAACCGGGCAAAATCGCCGGCCATGTTCTTCCCGGCGAGGCGGAGCAGATCACTGTTCGCGGCGGGCCGGTCTCCCGGCAGAGGTCGATAGAAGAACCACGCGTTGGGACCGAGCGCCCGTGCGCGTTCCGGGCCGATACGTTCGGATCGCCCCGACACCGGATCCACCAGACGGTATTGCCCGGCAACGCCGGGCAGAAGCGCGACAGGTCGGCCATCCACACGCTGGAACCCGAGCATCGCGCCGCTGTCGCCGCGCCACCAGCTCTCCTCCAGTGACAGCTTAACCCTCCGGGCGCGCACGCCGGACGAGGCCAGGATGTCTTGCAGCGAAGGTTCCCGGCCGTCAGCCGCGTGACGGTGCGGAGGCAAGCGGAACGCGATGCCGTCGTATCGGCCGATCCGTTCGAGGGCGGCCGCGAGGGCGGAGCCGCTTCCGGCCACTGCCGGCCCGCCCGCAACCAAAACGTCGAACAGCCTCCGTCTCGTTCCTTCCTCGTCCCGGCGGCGCCAGGCGGCGCTTGAAGTCTGCTGGTTCAACTCGTCGGCCAACAGCAGGCGCCGGTTGAGATGCTCGGCCCGCAGCGACAGATCATGAAACTCCCCCAATGCCGGAAGAAGCTGTCCCTTTTCCTCCAGAGAGCGGGACGACGCCCCGGTCACGCGGGTCGGCTGATGCAGGGAGAGCCAGCTCTCCCGAGTGAGCGGAATCATCCTCACCCCATTCTCCTCCGGTTCCTCGGTCCCAAGGAACGCGGCACCGTCCCCGGCGGCCCAAACAACTCCCGCTCGGGCCGACATTACACAACCGGATTCGACGTCCAGCTCCTCTCCCGCGCCGAGCAGAAGATCGGGGCGGGGATGAGATTCGATGTCTCGGATTACCGCCGCCGAGACATCCGTGAGCCAAGCATCGACCTGGTCGGCCAGCACCTCGCCGGCACCGTTGCGCGTTAGCGACTCCAGTCGCACGCGCCGGAGCTTGGACCCGGGCAGTCCCTTGGCGACCAGGCCGAGCGGGATGTTTCCGGCGGTGCCGTCCAGCCCGAACACTAGGCGTCCCTCCGCTGCCCGGAGCAGGTGCTTATGGCTCGAGGCCGCCTCTCCGATCCGGATCTCGGCCACGAACACGTCGATCGCGCCGCGTTCGACGACCCAGACTACGTCTGGATCGTCGAGATCCACGGGACGATTGGCGGCACCGTCGAATGGTTCACCTAGCGATGATGCCAGTTCTGCGAGCGTGTCGGGGGGCATCGGTCCTTCTCCGTGTCGTCGAGGTCAGCTCGAGTGAACGAGCCGATGGTAGAGACCGTTCTCGTCAGCGAGAAGCCCCTCGTGCGTGCCGCGCTGCACTTCCCGACCGCGATCGAGAACGACAATCTGATCGCTGTCGCGGATCGTGCTGAGCCGATGGGCGACGATGAGGCAGGTGCAACCGCGGCGGCGCAGAGCGTCGTCGATGCGCAGCTCGCTCACCGGATCGAGCGCACTGGTGGCCTCGTCGAGGAGAAGCACCGACGGATCGTTGACGAGGGATCGAGCGATCTCCAGGCGTTGGCGTTGGCCGCCGCTGAAGTTACGCCCCCCTTCTTCCACCGCCGCGTTGTAGCCGTCTCGGGCCCGGCTCACGATGTCGTCGTGGATAATCGCATCCTTGGCGGCGGCGATCAGGCGATGATCCGTGACGGCGGGATTCCACATAGTCAGGTTTTCGCGAACCGTGGCGGCGAAGATAACGGGATTCTGTTCGACGACCGAGATCGACGCGGTCAATATGTCGGGCGGGATCTCGTCTCGGGGAACCCCGTCGAAGAGGATTTCGCCGGACCAGGGCGCATGCATGCCGCTGACCAGCATCACCAGGGTCGATTTTCCGGAACCGGTGGAGCCGACCACCGCCACCCGCTGCCCAGGTTCGATGGTCAGGCTGAGATTCTCGACAAGCGGCGGGTGATGGGGGCGATACCCGAAGGTGACATTGCGAAGCTCGACCCTTCCGGCCAGGCGTAACCGCCCGTGCAGGGTCGCGGCCCCGGAGGGGCTCTCCCGCGCTTTCAGCGCCCGGTCCTCGGAGACATCGACCACATCGTTGAGCCGCTGAATGTCGGCCTCCAGTGTCTGGAACAGGTCGGCGAACTGAACGAAGCGACCGATCGGACCCAGGAAATTGCCGGCCACCACATAGAACCCCATCAACGCGCCGAGCGTCATCTCGCCCGACATGACACGCCATCCTCCGAGCCCGAGCACCGCCGCTCCGCCCAGGATCAGAAACAGCCCTGGGAAGGATGCGATCAGATAGCCCAACTCGGAGAATCTCTGCCGGGCCTCCAACTCGCGCGCCTGCTCGCCGGTCCAACGGACGAAGTACTCGTTCTCGGTTGCAGTCGCCCGCAGGGAGTCGATGTTGCGCAGACCGGACGTCGAGGTACCGGCCAGCATCCCCTGCTCCCGCAGCATCTGCCGACTCTCCTCGGTCCGCCTCCGGGTGACGAGACGCGTTAGCAGCACGTTCACGCCTCCTAGAGCCGCCACAACCGCGGCGAGCGTTGAATCAAAGATGAACATGATAGCCAGAAAGAGTAAGCTCATGACAAGTTCGATCGCCACGCCAACGAATTGCGTCGAGCCGACGGCGGCGACCTTGTCGACCAGTTGCGCCCGCGCCATCAGGTCGCCGCCGTAGCGGTGTGCGAAATGCCGCATCGGCAACCGGAACAGGCCGGTCAGGAAGCGGTCGGTGTGCACAACGGACAGACGGATAGCGAGCCTGGACAGGCAGCGCTGTTGCAGCCAAGTGAGCAGGTAGACCAGAATCGCCGCGACACCGGCCGCGGCGATCACGACGGCGCCCCAGCCCGCCTCCCTTCCACTCATGACATAGTCCACGAACACGCTCAGCAGGACCGGCAAGGCAAGACCTGGCAACGCCAGCAACGATCCGCATGCGGCTGCGAAAGCCACCGGCCCCTTGACATCCCGTAGCCAGGGACGGAGCAGGCGTATGAGCCCAGGTCGAACGCCACCAGTGCGGAATTCCGGTCCCGGCTCAAAGACCATAACCACGCCGGTAAATGCTCGATCGAACTCCTCTTCGCTCACCGTGCGGCGGCCATGGGCGGGATCGTTGAGGTAGTAGCACCCCCGGCCGAAGCCTTCGAGAACCACGAAGTGATTGAACTCCCAGAACAGGATCGACGGCAACGGCATCCGCCGGAGTTCGCGGGGCTGCTTGCTCCAGCTACTCGTGCGCAGTCCGTAGTTCTCCGCGGCACGGACGATGTCAGCCGCTGTGCATCCGTCGCGGCTGATTCCGCACGCCGTGCGCAGCTCTTCCAGAGACGCCCAGCGTCCGAGATGAGCGAGCACGATCCCCAGGCAGGCCGCGCCGCACTCGGTGACCTCGAATTGGAGGAAGGTGGGCGTGCGCGCGCGCCGTCGGTTGAACGGCCCCGGCTGCACTCCGAAAGTCACCGGGTTGCCATGTTCGATGCCCACGGTTCGGTTCCACGAAGCCGATGGGCAAGGTGGCACATTTCATGGGGATTGCCCGAGAATGTGCACGGGGCACGGGCCAGCACGGCACATTCGCCCATCAGCCGACCCCGGAGGGCGTCAGGAGGAGCATGGGAGCATGAACTTGCGTGACGATCGCGAGCCGGCAACGGGCGCCGTCGGCCGCCGCTCCCGACGCTTCACGCAAGGTCAGCCGAACGAGATGACCCGCCACGGGCGTCGCGAGCCCGAGCTCGGCGAGCCAGGCGGGGCCAGTCGTCGAACGCGGGGATACGTAGCCAACGTCGGCTTCCAGCACCGAAGAGCCGCCATTCGGCGCGGTAATCAGGACGCGTCCCGCCAAGCCGGTTTCGAGACGGAGCGCGGCATCCGGCAAGACGAACGCGAAAGCCTCCAGCCGGTGCCCGGTCCCTGTGCGAACCCGAGCGACTTTCGTGCCGGCCACGACCGCTTGTCCGGCCGCCAAATCGAGTGCGGTAACCTCGCCCGCATGGGGGCTGACGACGAGTTCGCCGGCCGCCGCGATCGCTTCCGCCTCCAGAAGCTCGGCCCGAGCCGTGAGTAAGGCGTCGCGTTCCGTCGCGGAGAGGGTTGCCGAGCCATCGAGCCGCGTCTCAAGCAGCGCGAGCCGGGTACGGGCGATTCTCACCGCCCGGCGCAGCTCGGGCAGCCTCATGCGGGCAATGCCCTGTCCTGCTTCCACCTCGTCGCCGGCCGCTACCAGAACTTCGGCGATGGTGCCCGCAGTTTCGGAAAGGACCGCATGGCGCTCCCCCAGCCGCGCTAGGACGCATTCGGCAAGGACGCTTCGCTCAACGCTGCCGAACACGCCCCAGGCGAGGACGCAAAGCAGCCCGAGAACGAACCCCGCGACGATCATCCACTCGTGGGGAGCTGTAACGCGTAGGAGGGAATCGAAGTATTCGGTCTGCCATTTTTTGGCGACCGCTTCCTCCCGAAAAAGCGATTTGTTGAATAACTGCATCGATCACCATACGCCCGCGATCTCTGACATGGAATCCTCGGCTTTTGGCAGAAATTGCTTCCCCACTGAAAACGCCCGCGGCGGGTGTTCCGCCAACGGGCTAATGAACGTCGCCATGCGGCTTCTGGCGAGGCCGTCGAGCGCGGTCAAACAGCGCAAGGCCTCGGAGCATGCTCCGCCGAGATAACCGTCGTCTATCTCCACTCGTCCGTCGAGCCGCGTGTCCGATTCGCGTCGCGCCATCACCACCTGATGGATCGCGGCAAACCAGACTGTCACAGGCAGCTTGGTCGAGCGGACGATCGTCCCCGCCGTCACCGACAGCTGCGTTTTGAAATGGTTGCACTGACATAGCCCACGGAGCCGGCCAAGAACGAATTGGCCACGATGACCGCAGGAGCCACACACGAGACCCTCCGGCCAGCGAAGGCGGATGAGCGCCGCAAGGCACGGATACTTCCTGCCGTACAACGCAGGGAATGCCTTATCGCTCAAACCCCGAATCCGCGATGTCACCTTCAATGCTATCTACGTAACCTCCGCAAACCAGAAATCGAACAGAATTTATCCGCTCAACGGATGATTCTCAAGGGTAAGCAGGATCGCTTTTGCAAAATTTATGTGACGGGTTGACTGTAGATTCACACTGCGGCGTCAGGTCTGGTGTCGAGAGTGTGCGATGCGGGACGTTCTATCGTTGTTTCAGGGAGTTGAGGATCCGCGCCGGAGCAATGCGACACGCCGTTCACTCGCTGCATGAGACGTCGATGATCGCGTTGCTCTCGACGTTCTGTGGCGACGAGGGATGCGTGGATATGGAGCAGTTCGGGCGCGCCGAAGAGCCGTTCCCGCGTCGCTTCATGACCATGAAGCACGGCATTCCCAGCGATGATGCCGTCTCGGACCTGTTCAACGCCCTCGATCCCGGACAGCCTGCAAGCGGTGTTGCTGCGGCTTCTAGAAGACTGGGCGGCGGTGCTCGACGATGGCGTCATCGCCATTGACGACAAGTCGCTACGGCGTTCGTTCGCCGATGCGGCCGCGCCTCGTCCGGTTGTATCGACGGTTCGCCTCGCGCGACGACGCCGCAGGCCGAAAACGCTGCACGCCTTCGAGCAGTAGGCGTTGCCGAAGTCGCGCGCTGCTCACAGAAAGATCTGGCACTTGCATTCCCTGCAATCAAAAAAACGCGACGCGGCAGCATTGCTCCATAGCCGAAAGCCGCGGCGAGGTTGACCCGGCGAAGAATCCAGCGCCGGCGCCTGATCGTTACCCGACTTGAAAAAATGCTCCTTCAAATAGCTTGCGCGCTCTCAACCCTCGAATACGCCCGACGGGAAATGCCGGTAGGATAGAAAAGTCAATTCGTGCCGGAACGCCCGAATTAACCGAAAATGCGCCAAAAGCCAAAAATCCTTGCTTTTTCGTAACCATAAACAGCTGTCGAACTCGACTTCAAGAATACCTTCTGCGCATCTGCGCATGGCGGAAACAGGTATCTTCCAGTTCTTTTTTGTCGGGCGACGAGGCATCAGGTTTCGCAATGCGGCAAGGGTGTAGCCCAGATTATTGCAAATCGGCGTATCCGATCGATTCGCGCCCATGAAATGGACCTGAAGTCGCTATTTTGTCTGCCAAACGAGAACCAAACACGATGCAACAAGGATATGTGTCAACAATATGTGTCAACAATCTGGGTTACACCCAATGCGGCAATTGGTTGTTGACAAATATCAAATCTTCGTCTTAATGGCTTGATAGTTTTTCCATGGTGATCACAGGACATTCAGCTGCCCTTCGGCACCGGATTAAAGGAAAAGTAGTACAGTGGTTGAATTGGGTGCGGCTGACAAGTCCGTATCGGCAATAGACCGCGGCAACATTTTGTGAACCGCGGCGGGTGCGGCAACTCGACGTTGCGAAGCCCTAAATTAAGGAGGTAAAACGATGACGATGAAGACGAGAGCCGAACTGGATGCGGAGCTCATTGCCCAGGTGGCGGACGATGAGGAATTCCGCGCGCAGCTGTTGGAAAATCCCAAGGAAGCGATCCAACAGGCGACGGGGATCGCGATTCCCAAGGACTTCACAATCCAGGTACATGAAGAGAACAGCATGACCGCTCACGTGGTGCTGCCACCAAGCGGCCAGTTGACCGGGGATGACCTGGAACTGGTTGCCGGCGGAAATGGCCTTATTTCCAGCTGGGCGCGTGCGTGAATGTCTGAAGAGTTCCGGCATATCGTTCCGGAACTCCGTTCTTTCATTCCACTCTCTTTGATCGATGGTCGGGGTTGGGAGCGATTGCTGGACCGGGTGGGCGGTCTTCCCGGGTGGCCCACGGTAGCCCGAGCCGGGTTCGAGTTCCGGCTTCTTGGAGATGCGGGCGCGGACTTCGCCGTAGCGGTGGCCCCGGGTCTGGCCCTGCTCGAATATTACGTGGCCCAAGGCCGGCGGGCGAGACCGGGTTCTGTGGCCAAATCCCTCGGCTGCTTCTTCGCCCGAGCAACCGGGCGCGAAACCTCCTCCGGCTGGTTCGAGTCGGCTATGCTCGAATACGACATTGCCGGAACGTTGCCCGGATCGCCCGCCGACCCTGGCCTGTTCGTCAGGCTGGTACATGGCGAACCAAGACGACCGCCCCTCCCTCCTCCCGCCTCGCTGGCTGCAAATCTGGCAAGCGCGGTGGGATGGACCGAAGATGCAGACGAGGAACGCGCTGTGGAACGCGCTTTTGCCGCTCTGCCTCCGGGTGGCCGAGTCGGGCAGATTGGCGCCATGCCGGGCCGCGCGCTGCGGGCAATCCGGTTGATTGTAGATGGCGTGGAGACGAAGGCGGTCCCGGACTGCCTAGGGCGGCTCGGTTGGCCCGGTCCGGCCGATAAAGCAGTGGCCGTACTGGCAGACATGGGGGACGTAACTCCGCAATTCCGGTTGTCCCTGGATGTTTCCGTTGATGGCCTGTCGCCCCGCCTTGGTCTGGAGCTGTATCCGCCTGGAGTGCCGGAAGGTAAGGACCCATGGCTAACGACGGGACGCAGCACTTGGCGTCCCGTCGTGGTCCGGCTGGAAGCTCTGCAATTATGTCAGCCGGACAAGGCGCAGGGCCTGCTCGATTTCCCGGGGCTTGACCGGCTCTTCAACGAGAAAGGCATCTTATTCCTATACCGTGGAATCGATCACGTAAAAATTACGATTGAAGATGACACCGTGCAGGCCAAGGCCTATGCCGGTCTCTCGTTCTTCCGGCTCAACCCTGCCCCGTCGCAGTAGGATGCGACTTGCTGCAACAGCTATCCTCGCCATGAACTCCAGCCATCGCTTGGGTTCACGGATTTGGGTCTATTGCCCAAGGTGACTTAATTGACTGCAATTTGCTTTGGTGATGGGTTTTGTCAGGTGTCACCGGATAGAAGGCGGCGGTGCTTTTAGTAGCAAGGACTTTTTGGAAGGCTCCGGGCACCGTTCCGGATCGCCGGGGCCGGCAGGGCCGCCAATATGCGCTGCGCTCGATCCTAGGTATCTCGCCTGCGGCGATGCTGCCAAGAGCGAACGATCTTCGTGCGTTCTTTCGTTGGGAGCATCGTTTGGGGCCCGAGGTGCTGAGGGCGTTTGGAGTCGTGTTCGGCAAGGCGTCCTGCCATGCGACCTGTCACTATATTTTGCCTCGCTCGATGCGGATGCGCTGTCCCGGGCTCTGGGACACCATGCGCTTGGGGAGACTGAGCCGGGACATGTGGCCATTGACGGCAAGACGCTGTGCGGCTCCTGGCGCGGCGAGCGCAAAGCACTGCATGTTCTCTCGGCCTTTGCGGTCGATCTTGGCGCGGTGATCGGCGATCTGTCGGTGGAGCGCGATGCCAATGAGAACGCTCTGCGGCGCTGTCGCTGCTTTAGGACCTGTCGCTCTACGGTGCCTATCGTCACAAGCGCCTCCATCTTAGCGCAGTGCGGGCCCTGTGCCGGTATATTCGGTGGACTGGCTGACATTTCTTCCTCACCGCCAAGTCCGACCAACCGTCGCTGAGGCGCGACATCGAAGCCGCTTTCGGCGACGCTTCCCCCTCGGGCGAGCCCGCCCGACCCGCGTGAAGCACAGACGGCCGAAAGGGGTCATGGGCGGATCGAGACCCGGCGGATCGCACTATCGACCGAGGCTGTTGCTTATCTCGACAGGCCGGGCCTCGCGCAGACCGTGCGGCTTGAGCGCCGACGAAGGATCCGCAGGCGCGAGGGCGTCGAGACCGCTTATCTCATCACAGGCCTGCCGGACAGGGCCGGCCCCGAGTGCCTTCTCGCTCTCGCCCACGCCCACTGGGCCGTCGAAAACCGTTTGCATCATTTCCGCAACATCACTTTCGACATGGATCGCTGCTGCGCACGCGCCGACGCAAGACAGCTCGCCAAACTGCGCAACCTCGCCATCACACTCATGCGCCGCTGTGGAGTGCCCGGACCGGAAGCCCGCGAAAACTTCCCAGAGCACCGAGCTTCAGCCATTAAATCCGCAACCAACGGCATTCATCGAATGCCGTAGTATTTAATTACAGTGATGCAAATTATTCCCTCTAGAGATTTTATAGCGTTGATTTAAAATCTTTTTTTGCAAAGATAAATTTTTCAATTTTTTCTGGGACGAAGCGAATCCGGCCGCCGATTCCGAATCAGCGATTCGGACGACGATTCGGCAGCGGAAAACCGGCAAATTTCTCAAAAATAGGCAAAAAAACCCGCATTTTCCTGAGTTTTGCTATAATACCACACTCGATTTTGTGCTTTAGGGCATCCATGATGCCATTCGCGGGATAATTCGGGAAAATGCGCGAACTTCGCGCCGGACCGCAGGACCGGCCGCAACGCGCGCCTGCCGATGGCCGCCTCCCTTTCGACATAGCAATCCGCTGTCCCTTTGAAATCGGCCCAGCAAGGAGAAAATCGAAAAAGACTTGATAAAAAGAATTACTGATTTTATTATGCGTGTGTCAGCTGTCACAAGGAGGTAGAGCCATGATGCCAAAGACGAGAGCCGAACTAGATGCGGAGCTCATTGCCCGGGTGGCGGATGACGAGGCATTCCGCGCGCAACTGTTGGAAAACCCCAAGGAAGTGATCCAACAGGCGACGGGGATCGCCATTCCTGAGGACTTCACAATCCAGGTGCATGAAGAGAACAGCATGACCGCTCACGTTGTGCTGCCGCCAAGCGGCCAGTTGACCGGGGAGGACCTGGAGATGGTTGCCGGCGGATACGGAGCATTCTGGGGCTGAGCCGTTCCCGAGTTGGGTTTTGGGGTACAAGCAAAGCGCAACTTGAGCAGCCGTTCCGGCATCGGCGGCGTCCTTAGCGCCACACAGATAAGTCTGGAGATGATGTCAGGCAGTTCAATGCGACGACTGAAACGGTAATCGAACGCCGAGAGATGGCGTGGTGGATACTTGGGTCGAATCGCATGGTAGGTCCAGCGCAAGGCGTTCTTGATGTTGCCGAGAATCGTGTTCACCCAACGAAACTTGGGGCGCTCGACCTAGGCTCTCCAGCCGCCCACCACCACTGGCTCATGAACGCAGCCCGCCGCGGCTACGCCATGAAAGCAGTCCAAGCCATCGGAGACGGCCCGAGTACCGGTGCCTAGGTGGAGCTGCGCCCAAGCGGCGATTTCGCTGAGACGAAAGCTCGACCACGGTAAGCTTGATGCGCAGCGGGTGTCCCGCCTCGTTGGTCTCGACAGAGGCGGAGAAGGGCATCGCGGCGGGTGCGCAACGATGCCGCTGCGGTCGCCGCCGAGATAGGAGCATCGTCGAGTCGGACCGACCCGCTGAGCGGATGCTCGCGGTCGCGAAATCACCCCTGTTACCGGAATGACGACGGTTGCAAAACCGGTTGCTATGTCGATTGTTTATCGCTGACGGCAGTAAACGGTCAGGCAGCTATGCCACGGCCCGCGACCAATCTTTTGAGAATCATGACCAAATACGGGAGCCAAGAAACCGTGACCGAAATCCAAAGAGAAACTCTATATCGGCTGGTTCAGTCGGATGTCCAGGGAGAGGTTTTCCTCCCCGGCGATTTATGGTCTTCCGATTTTGGCGGGGTTGTCCAAAGGACACCTCGAGTCGTGGTGAGACCGCAAAATGAGCAAGATATTTTCCACTGCTTTTCCGTTGCGAAGGATGTCGGCATCACCGTTTCCTTCCGAGGCGCCGGCCACTCTTGCCATGGTCAGACCCTGTCTGATGGGGGAATCCTTATTGAGAATGTGGACGATTCGGCCGATTTCAAGCTTCTGGATGACGGTCAAGTCGAGGTCAGCTCGAAAACCCGCTGGCATAACTTGGAAAAAGGACTAAATGAGCAGAGGCGCTCCATACCAGTTACAACGGATTACTTGCACCTGTCCGTGGGCGGCACTCTGTCGGTTGGGGGCTACGGTATTCACTCCGTTACCCGCGGCGCCCAGGTTGATCATGTAACCAAACTCCGACTCCTTCTGCCCGACGGCACGAGCCGGTGGTGTTCGGTAAATGAACACAGGGACCTTTTTAGGTTTAGCCTGGCCGGCTTGGGTCAATTGGGCTTCATTGATAAGGTAGTAACCGAGACGGTACCTCATCGAAGATTTACCCGCTTATATAAATACTCGTATCGAAAAATAGTGGAATTCCTGGATTCTCTAACTTGGATGCAAGGATGGTCCGGGGCTTGGCCCAGTCATTTTTGCGCCCTAGTCGGCTACGGCCAAACCCTTTCGGAGTTCGGCTTTGAACATAGCAACCAGAAGGAAGCCGAGGGTCATCTCAATGCCGATATTTCAAACGACTTACTAAATCCAAGCTTCAAGGGGGTTTTCCAAGACTACAGATTTACCCTACACCGGTCCCTGACCGGATACATAAATAGTGATAAGGACGTGTACCGAGTTTGGGCAGATTACGCGTTCGAATATTCAAACTTTCGTCGCTTCCTCCTTTTTGTGGCGGCTCTTCGCTTCAAGGGAGTTTTTGGGAGCTTCCTGGATCGAATCTACATTTTGGCTTTTCGGCGTCCAGAAACCCCCACGGCGGTTTCCCTTTTAGTTTTCGGCACACGTCCCGCTCCCCGCCAATTTTGGCTTGCCGACGTCCAGAAACCCCAACGGCGTTTCCCTTTGAAGTTTGCGGCACACGTCCGCCTCCCGTCAAGTTTGGCGTCGGGCTCTACAACACGGTTCCCCGCGGCAACGAGCGAGCGTTGAATCAGGTAACCAGGGCGATGGAGATTTGCCTGGGCAAATGCTTGGAACTCGAGGGAAGACCCTACCTCTATGGTTGGCATGAACTCGATGCCGTCAAGATAAAGAATCTCTACGGGCCTGACTATGACCGCTTTCTGGAATTGAAGCGGCAACAGGATCCGAACAACATTATTCAATCACTATGGTAGGTTTACAGGTGGAGGATTTGATCGCCGCCCTCGGCCATGCCCCGCGGCCATCTCACCCGGTACCACGGCGCGTACGCCCCGAACTTCAAACATCGCCGCCGTATATCATCCCAATCCCGCCCATCAAACCGCCCGCGAGCCTCTTGCAGCGCGTCCCGCGTTGTGGCGATCGACATGAATCGAATCCCTGAGGCCGTGGTCAAGGCGCTCGGCGAAGATGCCGAGGCTTGCGGAACTCATCTGGAAGCGGCGAACCGCCGCGGCCCGAGGACTTCGCGGAACCCCGGGAATCCCATGTTCGGTTCCACGCAGATGCCCCGCAAGATTCTCCTATTAACGCAGTGGTTCTCACCCCCTTAAAGTTTAAGAAGAAAATTCTGAGGCGTACTTATCCCGCCCTTGAATTTCAAGCGCAGCGCACCATTCCCTGCGAAATGGCAAACGGAGATTTCGAAAGCGATTGCCCAGCGTGATTCACAAATTGCCTCCGCCCTGACGGCAGCCTTTTTCAGCCGTTGTTGCGGACAATTTTCTCTGAAACTCTATTCGGGCTTTGGTCACACTTTCCCCTGGCCGCCGGCACGATTCGCAACTTCCCCCAGCCTTGCCGACCCGGCGCTCCGGGATGTGCTCGCGGCACTCCAGGACATGGACCCAGAGGTCGCGGTTGCTGTTGTCCGGCTCCGCCCCGTTGCGCCAGCGGAAGACGAGCCGGATTTCGTCCGGGAACGCGAACTCGCAGGTCTCGCCGTCCACTTCAAGCTGGTCATGCAGGATCTTGTGGTCGCCCGACTTGGCGCCGATGACGAAGCTCATGCCCAGCTCGCGGAGAAGCCGAACCTGCGGCGCCTTGGAGCGCGGCCCGTCCATCAGGGCGCAGATATTCAGATGCGGATGTTCCCGCCGGATGTCCAAGATGCTGATATCTACACGATTTTGCGGACGAATGCATTCCGGAATCCTCCGAATGCCCTTGTTTTGCGACAGAAACCAACCTTGGGGAATCGGAAGTGCCGCGGTCGCGGCAACGCGAATTACTCCGAAAACCGGTCGAAAAGCACCAACAACGTGCAATTGGGCCGTCCACAATCGTCATTTGAGATTTACAGCCATTCACCGTTGGATTATTTACGTCTGCATTGTCGCACATTTTCAAGGAAATTAACTTTAAGGGACGCTGATTTTGTTTTGCGACAGTCTTTTGGCTAAATCCGAGGGCCGCTGCTCGGCAGCAGCCGCATCGCGAATGCGAACCTCGGAGCGATTCAAGGAGGATAAAAATGATTCGCAAATCTCTTTCTATTGCGACACTGGCATTCGCCGCCATGTCACCTGCGCATGCTCAGGAGTCCGACGATCTGTCACTGCTCGTCGGCATATGGGCCGTAGAGCCACTTACGCCGTGGGTCGAGCAATTCACCGAGGAAACCGGCATCGGCGTCGAAATTCAAAGTTTCCCATTCCGCGACCTGCTGCAGACTATCGAAGTACGCGGAAGCGCCAAGGCTGATGATGTGGGCGCCATATTTGTCGACGCTCCTCTTGTTCCTTCCTACGCGGTGCGCGGCCTGATCCAGCCCATGGCGAAATATCTCGAAGGCGCGGACCTAGAAGAGATTTGGGCGCCGGCAACAGTCGATGCAGGTTCTTGGGACGGAATGATGTGGGCTCCGCCGCTCAACAACTCAAGCCAAGTGCTCTATTACAATCGCGAACTCCTGCGCGCCGCCGAAATCCAGGACCCGTCGTCCGAGGAGTCAGGCCGCATCACGTGGGAGGAGCTGGTTGAAAACGCCAAAAAAATTACTGATTCCGAACAGGGAATCTGGGGCATGGTATTCGACCAGATCAGCCGGTACTACCAGCTTCAGGCACTTCCGGAGTCCGCCGGCGGCGGGTCGGGCGTGTCCGACGACGGGCTCTCGGTCGAGGGGATGCTGACCAACGATGGGTGGATGAAGGCGACTCAGTTCTATTACGATCTTTTCAATACTTGGAATATCGCGCCCAAGGGAATTGCGCCGGGTCAAACCGCCGAGCTGTTCGCCGCCGGCAAGGTTGGCTACTTCGTGGGCGGGCATTGGAACGTCAGCGCGTTCCAAGAGGCCGGCATCGACTTCGGCATGGCTCTTCACCCATACTTCGAGGGCGGCACACCGGTGACCGGCACCAACAGCTGGCACATCGGCATCTGGGGCCACACGAATCGGGCGGATGAAGCCGCGCAGCTGGTCAAGTTTCTAACGGCTAGCCCGGAGGTCGCGCTGGATTACACGGAAAAACACGGGCAGCTTCCCGCGCACACAGCCGCCTTGCTCAACATCGATATCTCGCCGAAATACAACAACATGCCAAAAGCCGGTATGAAATTGGCGACCTATGAAGCCGCGAACTCGGCCGTGACCCGGGCCAGAACGCCCGCGTTCCTCGAGTTCGAGGAAATCGTGAACAACAGCTTCGAAGATATCCGCAACGGCGGCGACCCCGCCACCGTAATGGGCGAAGCGGAACAGCGCATCCAGTCGGCCATGCGCCGCTATCGCTAATAGCGATCACCGGGGCCGGGTTTCCGCCCGGTCCCGTATCGGCCCAAATGCGCTCCGATAAACACGTACCATATCTGTTCCTCGCCCCGGCATTGCTGGGGCTCGTGTTGTTCCGACTGTATCCGATATTCCTTGCCTTGTGGGAGAGTCTGTTTGTTACAGGATTCGGACCCGCAGGCGGAAGATCTTTTGTAGGGCTGGAGAATTTCCAGTTTTTGTTTGAAGACTTTGTCTTTTGGCGGTCGGTCAAAGCCACTGCAATTCTGACGATCATAATAAACCCGGTCCAAATTGCCCTTGCTTTGGGGCTTGCGCTTCTTCTGCAAAGAAAGTCGCGCAATATCCGGCTGATCCGGTCGTTGTTCCTGTTGCCAATCGGGGTGGCATTGCCGATTGCGACAGTGATCTGGGGGCTGATGCTTAATCCTAACCAAGGGCTGATCAACGGAATGCTGGACGTGATCGGCGTTTCGCCGCAACCCTTTCTGACGAGCGAAGCTCAAGCGATCTGGGCCATTGTACTTATTGCCACCTGGAAGGGCGTTGCGTTTTGGATGCTTTTCCTGCTGGCTGGTCTCGAGGACATCCCCAAGAGCCTCTACGAAGCGATCCGCGTCGACGGCGCCAATTGGTTCGGGCGGCTGCGCTACGTTACTATGCCGCTCCTCAGACGCACGCTTCTATTCGTACTCGTGGCCGATACGGCCGCGAATTTCGTACTGATCGTTCCGATGATCATCCTGACCCAGGGCGGTCCTCGCCAAACTACGAACGTCCTGATGTACGAGGCCTACCGAAGCGGCTTCATCTTCCAAGACTTCGGCCGTTCAATGGCAATCGTAACTTTGCTCACTGCCATCACCCTGGCCGTGATTGCCCTGCAGGTCTTGGTGCTCGGCGACCGCCGGGGGCAAGATAAATGACCGGGTGGTGGTCGAAATCCTGGCCGGTGATGGCATGGTATGCAACCGTTGCCGTCGGTCTGATCTTCACCATAGCGCCGTTCATGTGGGCGGTTGCGGGATCTTTTAAAGACAATCCACAGATATTCTCGGAGGTCAGCCCGTTTTCTCTGATGGCCTTCGTCCCGGGTACCGATCCCAGTGCATACTTCGCAATCTTTCAGAACAACTTCGGTCGAGCAGTCGCCAACACGGTGTTCGTTTCGGTTATATCCCTGGCTGCCGGCATCATTGTAAATTCATTGGCAGGATTCGCATTTGCGCGTTTCGCATTTCCTGGCGACAGGATACTCTTCGCCTTCGTTCTGCTGACTTTCGCGGTCCCGCCCGAGGCGATCGCGATCCCTCTATTTTCCATGATGCGCCAGATCGGCTGGTTCGACTCGTTCTGGGCGCTCATCATACCCGGCATCGCCAACGGGCTGGTGATCTTCCTCTATCGCCAGTTCTTTGCCGGCATTCCCAAGGAACTGATCGAAGCCGCGCGCGTCGACGGCCTGTCATGGTGGCACATTTACTGGACGATCTGCATGCCTCTGGCCAAGCCGGTCACGATCGGCGCGGGATTGCTCCTCTTCGTATTCCAGTGGGAGTCATTCCTCTGGCCGCTAATCGCAGCGCCCTCGCCCGAACTGCACCTGATTCAGGTTGCGCTTGCCCGCTTCGCGACCGAGTTCTCGGTGATATGGAATCAGCAATTCGCCGCCTCGACCATCGCAGGCGTGCTGCCGCTGATTTTCATATTTCTCTTCCAACGCCAATTCGTCAGCGCCCTGACCGGCGTTGACCTCAAGTAGCGGAGCCTGACCATGACCCTGACGACCGAAGCGCAGTTGCGATTGCTGGAACCCCCGGACGGAAAAATTCGCGCGGTTCTGGATACTGACACGTTTAACGAAATCGACGATCAGTTTGCCATCGTCCAAATGATGCTTTCGCCGGACAAACTGGATGTCGAGGCAATTTATGCAGCCCCGTTCCACAACCACCGGTCAACCAGCCCGGGAGATGGAATGGAGCAAAGTTATGATGAAATCATGCGCTTGCTTGGACGGATTGACGTAGATCCGGCGGGGTTGGTCCATCGCGGCGTGACCGATTATGTTGGACACGAAAAACATCCCCGGCCGGCGGCAGCCGTTGATCATCTGGTCGCCCGCGCCCGTGCCGGCAGCCCCGAAAACCCGCTATATGTTATCGCGATCGCCGCAATCTCCAACGTCGCGTCCGCAATCCTCGCGGCCCCCGACATTATCGACAGGATCGTTGTTATCTGGCTGGGGGGACACGCTCTCGATTGGCCGAATGCGCGTGAATTCAACCTCAAGCAAGATGTCGGCGGCGTACAGGTCCTGTTCGACAGCGGCGCGCCAATTGTTCTCGTGCCGTGCATGGGAGTGGCGTCGCACCTGCACAGCACGGTTCCCGAAATCGAACGCCATGTCGAGCCGCACGGCTCGATCGGCGCGTTCCTCGCTATGCGGTTCAAGGAATACAGCGATGATCACAAGGGTTGGTCGAAGGAAATCTGGGACATGGCGGCTGTTGCATGGGCGCTGAATCCGGACTGGGCTCCCAGCGTGCTGGTACCTTCTCCCATCCTGACCGATCAGGTCACTTGGAGCGTCGACGC
The DNA here is from genome assembly GCA_002238565.1 of Albidovulum sp. bin36. Classification (GTDB taxonomy): domain Bacteria; phylum Pseudomonadota; class Alphaproteobacteria; order Rhodobacterales; family Rhodobacteraceae; genus JAPPFL01. The sequence continues at coordinate 1,743 of MPMP01000079.1, read as the reverse complement.
ATCGCGCCATCCGATCCGCTATGTTCGCCAGGTGAACCGTGATCGCATCATGCGCGACTTCATCGACAAGCTAGAAGCCTTTGCCGATTGAACGGGACTGACGATGAGCAAGGTCGAACTACGCCGCATCCACAAATCGTTCGGAGATGTCGAGGTCTTGCACGACATCAGCCTTTGCATCGCAGAGGGAGAATTCGTTGCCTTGGTCGGGCCGTCCGGCTGCGGCAAATCCACGCTCCTGCGGACAGTCGCCGGACTTGAAGCCGTAAGCGGCGGCGAGGTTGTCATCGGTGACAGGGTCGTCAATGAACTTGGCCCGAAAGAACGGAACGTGGCTATGGTTTTTCAGAACTACGCGCTTTATCCGCACATGACGATCCGCGAAAACATCGGCCTCAATCTCAGAATTTCCCGCGTTCCGCGCGCTGATGCCGCGAGGCGCACGGAGGAGGCAGCGGGACTTTTGGGCCTGTCGGAATATCTCGACCATTACCCATCCCAGCTTTCGGGCGGACAGAAACAACGGGTCGCCATGGGGCGTGCTATCGTTCGCGATCCCACGGTTTTTCTGTTCGATGAACCGTTGTCAAACCTTGACGCAAAGTTGCGGGTCCAGATGCGCGGCGAGATCAAGTCGTTCCACCGGACCGTCGGCACGACCTCGATATATGTAACCCACGACCAGATCGAGGCCATGACCCTTGCAGACCGGGCCGTGGTGCTGAACGCGGGCCGGATCGAACAGGTCGGCCCGCCGATCGAACTCTACAAAAAACCGGACAATGTCTTCGTCGCCGGATTCATCGGTTCGCCGATGATGAATTTTTTTCCCGGACGCGTCGAGAACACGCGGGACGGACTCAGGATAAGGCTCGACAATAGCGACCTCGAATTAGCGACCGCCCATGGCTTGGAAGCGGGACAAGCGGTCACAATCGGGATTCGCCCCGAAGGTTTCGTCGTGGGAACCGAGGAACCGGCCCTTGAGGGCGTCGTAGATCATATCGAACCGACAGGTCCGCAGACCCAGCTGACCGTATCGGCGCTGGGTCGCTCGGCCACCGTCGTCACGAGCGAAATGCCATCGGTTGCAACCGGTGATACTATCCGGCTCGGCGTTCCTCCCGGCGCTGTGCATATGTTCGACACGTTGAATGGTCGGCGAATTTCCGATTGAAAAATCAGGCCCCTGGCAATTCTTCAATGACTGCATCTGCAAAGGACCCGACGGTATCCGTGCCGGTGCCGGTGCGTCTGGCGGCAGCTAGGCACCTAGAGTCGGGGGCTGGCGCGCCAGCGATAGGGTCCGTTGGCTTGTCCGTCGCTTTCGCTCCGGGCCTCAGTCCGGATTCTGCTGCTGCGTTTCCAGGCCCCCGCTCTCCGAACCAATGGCATTGCCTTTAGCGCCGGAATTTCCACCGACATTTATTTTTCGACTTCAACCGGGTGATTTAGGGGACTATTCGAAAGCCGCGGAATCTTCGGAAGAGGGCTTCACTCACGGCCGCGAATCGGTCATGCAGGACGTGAATTGGTCCGCCCGCTGGAAAATCACCATGGATCCGCGCATCAAGGCCCTTAAATCCACGACCTTCCGCGGCAGGAGGCTGACGCGTCGCCGGATCGCGCAGATCCAGGAGACGGTGCAGCTTCTGCCGAAGAACAGCCGCCGGGAGCTGGCGCGCACGATCTGCGAGCACTTCGGCTGGCGCACGCCCGGCGGCGGCTACAGCGAGCAGAGCG
>MPMP01000078.1 GCA_002238565.1 Albidovulum sp. bin36 | reverse complement strand
GTACCGCCGATTTTAGAGGAATTTTCTGGTTTTCGGAGGCCAACTCGCCATTCAGGCCGGCGAATCGGAATGGCCGACCTGATTCGGCCCGTCCGGGGAATTATTGAAAAAAATTCCCTTGGCGAAAAAAAATCTTTTATATCAACGACATAAAATCTCTAAGGGAGATAATTAGAATTGCGGCTTATTTCATATATGATTTGATTTTCATATAAAAAACGATTAGAATCGAATCGCGTGTTTGTCGAAACCCCGGAACCGGAGGGCCATAGTGACCGAACCAAGGACGGTTGAGACATCGCAAACGGACGTCCGGCAGCGATCGCCGAAGCCCCTCGTCGTAATGCGAAACATCTGCCGGTCGTTTAACGGCATACCTGTTTTGGATAATGTAAATCTAAAAATCGTTCCCGGGGAAATCCACGCCCTGGTTGGCGAAAACGGCGCCGGCAAGTCAACCCTTGTCAAGGTGCTCAGCGGAGTTCTGGCGCCGACAGGCGGCACGATTCAAATCGAAGGGGAACGGGTTCAATTCAACGGTCCGCGAGAAGCCGAGGAAGCCGGGATCGTTATAATTCATCAGGAACTCAGTCTGGTTCCGGAAATGTCCGTAGCCGAAAACGTTACGCTTGGCCATGAACCTCTCATTGGCAATTTAATCGTTGACCGCAGCCAAGCATTCATGCGCACTTCGAGCCTTTTGAAGCGTTTCGGGTTCCGAATAGATCCTTCGCGCCAGGTCAAGAATCTGAGAGTCGGCGAACAGCAGCTTATCGAGATTGCACGGGCGCTGCTCATGGAAGCGCGACTACTCATCATGGACGAGCCAACATCGGCATTGTCCCAAACTGAAGCCGACGTGCTCATGGAAGTCATCCGGGACCTGGCGCTTCAGGATGCCGCAATTCTCTATATTTCGCATCGCATGGACGAAGTTTTCGAGATCGCCGACCAAATTACCGTATTGAGAGACGGTTCGGTGATCGACACTGTCCGAGCGACCGGCGTAACGCCAGACGACGTAGTCGAGATGATGGTCGGGCGGAAAATACCGGCATTGGACCTGGATCGCGGAAAACCGGTAGTCGGAACCCCGAGACTTAGTGTCGACGCCTTAACGCTCGAGTGCCCGAACGGCGGTCCGCGCCTCCTCGACGATGTATCGCTGGAAGTTCATTCGGGGGAAATATTGGGATTGGCCGGGTTGCTGGGAGCCGGGAGGACCGAACTTCTCGAAACTGTCTTCGGAACCCGTTCAGGCGATTTCGAAGGAGTCATAAAGATCGACGGCGAACCGGCGAAGATTGAATCGCCGAATGATGCGCTAGAACGCGGCCTCGCGCTGATCACCGAGGACAGAAAGAGTACAGGCCTGATTCTTGATGCCACGATCTCAAAAAACATCGCCCTTCCGTCGCTCGCGGCATGGAGCAGATTCTGGATTCCGTCCGCAACTCGCAAGCTGACGGCGGCGCTTAAGGCCATTGAAGATTTGAATATCAGCTGCCGAGGCCCCGAGCATGTCGCCAGGCTTTTGAGCGGCGGCAATCAGCAGAAGGTAGTGCTGGGAAAATGGCTGGCGACGAAACCGGGCATATTGCTCCTCGACGAACCGACCCGAGGAATCGACGTCGGCGCCAAGGACGAAATCTACCAGTTGATTGAAGATCTCGCCGATAACGGCCTGGCTATATTGATGGCAAGTTCCGAATTGACCGAATTGGTCGCGCTTTGCGACAGAATTGTCGTTCTATGCGAAGGACGCGTGACCGGCGCGCTGAAGCGCAGTCAATTCGAAATCGATGCCATCAAGCGCCTTGCGATGCAATTCCATTATTAATGCGGATGACCCAAATGTCGATCCAATCGAAATATGCCGACGAACGAGATCAATCTTCCATTGTCGACGCGAAGCAAAGGAAGAAATTCTCCAATTCCCTGAATTGGTTTTTTCTTCGCACGAAGCTTTTCTGGGGCCTGGGAATTCTGATCCTGGTTGGAGTGCTCACTTCGCCGCTTAGCTCCAAAGGCAACAACATTTTCCTTTCAATCGGAAACCTGTCGGACATCCTGCGACAAGTTTCGGTGACGGGAATCGTGGCCGTTGGCATGACGCTCGTTATTCTCACTGCCGGGATCGATTTGTCCGTGGGCTCCATGCTTGCGCTCGGAACCGTGGTCTGCGCCATGTTGCTCACCCAGGACGGCTGGACAGCCGCGAGCTACTTCGGCGTTCCGGCTAGCGGAGCGATTGTATTTCTGAGCGCGCTGTTCGTATTCAATTTTTTGTCCAAATTGCGTAAATCCGATTCTGGCGGGAAGTTCGGGGTACATTCCAGGCGCGCAATTTTCGGACACGGATCGCGAGTTCCGCTCTTGTCGTCCGCGATCGTCGCCGGTATCGTCATGTGGTGGCTGGCATTTCAGGTCCCCGAAAAATTCGGCGTTATTGCAGTCTTGGTCGCGGTTCCCTGCATCGGCGCGGTCATGGGCTCCATCAACGGGGCTCTCGTAGTCTACGGCCGCTTGCAGCCGTTCATTGTTACGCTGGCGATGATGGTCAGCGCACTAGGCTTGGCGCGCGTAATAGCAGGCCAGGATACTGCCGTCTATCCGGTCTACACGGGCACCAATGCCACCGAGCATTTCGAAGTCCTTAGAACTCTCGTGTGGGGCATTGTGCCTGTTCCGGGCCTCTTCTTCCTTTCTATTCTTGCGGTTTTCTTTTTCGTCGCAAAATTCACAACCTACGGAAACTACTTGACCGCGATCGGCGGAAATGAAGAGGCGGCTCGATTCGCCGGCATCAATGTCGATCGAACGAAAATCGTCACCTACGCGATATCCGGATTTCTAGCGGCTCTCGCGGGAGTGCTTTACGTAGCGCAGTTCCGGCAGGGCAAGCCCGACGCCGGCCTGGGGCTGGAACTCGATGCGATTGCTGCCGTTGTAATCGGAGGCACCAGCTTGATGGGAGGCAAAGGCAGCATCATAGGCACGATGGTTGGCGTTTTGATATTCGGATTTCTGAGCAATATTCTCCAACTAAACAACATCGACAGCAATACGCAGCTGATTCTGAAGGGAATAATCATTGTTTCCGCAGTTCTCATCCAAGAAGGTCAGCTGAACAGGTTTTTCTCGGCCATTCATTCTAGATTGCGCCGGGAGGAAACCTCTGGCCCGGTGAGTAGCATTCACGGAGCCAGAGATCGCCGTGGCGGTTAAGGCCGCCATCCATAAATGAAGGAGTCTACAGATGAACACCCGATCGCTTTTCCCAAGCGCGGCCGGCCTTTCCGCCGTTGCCGCGACAGTAGCGCTGCTTACGGGAAATGTCACCTTTGCCGATGAAAAAATGTACGTCATCGGATTTTCCCAAGTCACCACCGTTGAACCGTGGAGAGTCCAATTCAACAAGGATCTCCGCGCGGAAGCCGCATTGCACGAGAATGTCGAACTCATTATCGCCGATGCCAACGACCGGACCGAGAAACAGGTCGCCGATGTCGAGAACTTCATTCGCCAGGAAATCGATGCCCTGCTGATATCTCCCAAGGAGTCAGCGGGATTGACCGGCGTCGTGGAGAAAGCTACTGACGCAGGCATCCCGGTATTCGTGCTTGACAGGAATGTCGACACCGAAAAATTCGTCCAGTGGGTCGGCGGCGATAACGAGCTTATCGGCCAAGAGGCCGGCAAGTTCGCTCTAGACCTTTTGGGAGGAGCGGGCAACGCCAAGGGAACCATTGTCGAAATCTGGGGCGGCCTCGGCACGCAGGCGGCCTACGACCGGTCGAACGGCTTTCATGAATCGTTCGACGGCGAATCCGGAGTCGAATTTCTGCTGGACAAGCAGTCGGGCGACTGGAAGCAGGACAAGGGCTATGAGATCATGGCTACGGCGCTTAGGAATTTCGAAGACATAACTATGGTCTACGGCCACAATGACCCGATGGCGTACGGCGCCTATCTCGCCGCTAAGGACGTCGGTCGCGAAAAGGACATAATCTTCATCGGCGTAGACGGATTGCCCGACGAAGGAGTGACCTGGGTTTACAATGGCGAACTTGCGGCAACATTCCTTTATCCGACGCCCGGAGCCGAGGGCCTGCGCCAAGCCTTGATGCATCTTTCAGGCGAGGAGGTCGAAAGGGCCATCGTCATGGGCACGGTTGCGATCACTTCGGAAAATTCGGAAGAGATTCTGAGAAGAAACGGTCTATTGTAGCGTTCCAATAGAACGGACTCCGCCCGTGCCGAAAAGCCGCTGCCGCGCGCTAGTGCGGGCGGAGTCGAATTTGACACGAGTTTGGCCAAGTCGTCGGCTTTGGCTTGACCTGATCGACCGACCCCGAATAGGCGGGTCGCTTGTATCGCCGACGCAAAAGCCGAATTGTCGGATTTGGGAGGAATGAAATTTGCCGGCAGGGCGAACAAGACTCCAGAAGTACTCGGCTCCCGCGCTGGAAAAGGGATTGGAGATTCTGGAGTTCCTATCCCAGCAGGACACCGGCAAGGCTCTCTCCCAAATCGCCGAAGGAATTAACAGATCGGGCAGCGAAATATTCCGCATGGTCATCGTGCTGGAAGAAAGCGGATATTTGAGCCGAACGGATGCGGACGAGTACTACCTCACCGAGAAGATGTTTCAGGTAGGCTTGCGGAATCCTCGCCTCAAGAGAATTTGGGAAGTCGCCACGCCATTGATGCGCCTGCTTTCGGGAAAGACCAACCACTGCTGCTATCTGTCTGTAGCCAACGCGAATTCAATGATTGTCGTCGCCAAATCGGAAAGCCCGATTCAATTCGGCGTATCCGCCGAGATCGGCCATCGCCATCAGCTGCTAAATTCCGCATCCGGAACATGCTTGATGGCCTATATGACTATCGACAGCCGGGAATCCTTGATAAGCAGTGCCGAGCAAAGCGGAATCCGGGTGGATCGCCCAATAACCCAGGCAATGCTTGAAAAATGCAGGACTCAGTCTTTCGTAACACTGCCCAGTCTGGTTATCGCCGGCATACAGGATATCGCAGCGCCCGTGCTTGATCCCAAGTCTAGGCAAGCCGTCGCGGCGCTTACCATCCCTTATTTCGGCTTAATAGGATTCCAGACTTCCATCGACGAGATTGCGAGCGATCTGGTTTCGGCAACCAAAGAGATTCAGTACGCGCTCGGTTAATCTGAAGTTCCAGAGAGATTTCCGCAGTTTTTCGTTTCCTTTCAGGGAGTTTCGCTCGATCGGAATGCAGAGATTCGCCTACATCGCCTCGTCCGCCGCGGGATTCGCTCCGATTCCGTTGAGCCGGCTCAGGGCGCGCTTATGCTACGGCGCGGCCAGCTTCGTCATCTCGAATGTCGCAGCGGCGGCCGTGAGAGCGGATCCGCCAATTGACCTTGGAACTGCAATCGAGCGAACAAGATTACGCTGAATCTCGACGAGGAAATTCAATTCAATCTTGACCAATATCGGCACGCCGGCCTGAATCAATAGGAATCGGGCGTCGAGCTCTTCAAGGCCGGAAGATTGCGTCGATCAAGACTTTCCTGAGGCGCCTGAACCGTTCGGCTATTCTTTCCCGCCGCCGAAAGCCTTGTCCCATTCTTACGGCGTTGTGCCCGACAGGAGGAATTCCCTCTCGTCGGCGGTGAGGCTCGGGAACGCGTCCTGGGCGAACGGCCGCCCGTCAGGGTCCATTGCCAGCCACGCATGGATGCTCCGTGCCGCCCCGGCGTCGAAATTAGTCCTGACTAATTCAGTCGGATTTTCTTCGACGGCTTTTTCGGCGATTTTCGGCGGTTGTCGCCGCTTCGCGGCCCTGGCGGGCCGGAAATCCGCGGTCCGGTCAATAGGCCGCCGCCCCGTCGCTGTTCCGGGGTCGGCACCGCCATGATCAGGGGAGGCTTCGGGTCAGGCGGCGAGCCGGAGCCCGCGCTTGCGAAGGCGCCCGAGGCGCTTGCGCTCCCGCCTCTGCGCGATCAGTCCGCTCCGGTGCAGGTTCGCCGCCAGGATGGACAGGCCGACCGTCCGCTCGAAGCCGGCGGCGCCCCGCGTACGGACCCGGTCCAGTTCTTTACCGCCGATACGGTCGGCTAATCGTAAACAGAAAGTCGAGCGGTCGCGGGCACCAATACTGCTCTGTGGCATGCAGCGAACAATCGCTTGCCTGAGCTCCATGACCTGCCGCGGAGATTTTTCTTTCGACCGCCCGAACGCGACATATCGACGCATCCCTGTCCGCCGCACATGACGCAATGCAGCCCAATCATGAGCATCTGGCAGAGGTCGTGGCGCGTGGCATTCCACGCCGGGGATCCTCAACCACTTCAAATTGACTGACTAAAATCCTGCATCGCTACTGCCCCGATTTTGATTTTTCGGGCGCAATTCAATATTCTCAAGGAATGGGAAACGGGAATTTTCAAAAGCGATTGCCCTGAACCGTCTTCGCAAAATCGATTCCGAGCACGCCGAACAGGTACTCCTGCAGCTTCCCGAAATTTACCGAAGAGTGGAGTATCGGGATGGCCAAGGTCAAGATTTGGGAATCTGGATTCCTCCGAACCCGATTCGGCGCCTGGCTTCAAGTTGACTGAGTTCACTGGCGCAACGCGGGCACATGCCTCTCGTCGCCGTTCAATTCGCGCTTGCCGGCAAGATCGCTGAAGCGGTCAAAATGCGTTATGCTCGGTTAGCCCCCGAGACGGGGCAGCTAGTAGCGCCGGGATGAACATCCTAGCCGCGCATCGCTGCCGAATCCGCTCGCGCCGACAACGCGGTCGCCCGGCGCGCGCTCGAATTTCAAGTTGACTTGCTCTCGGAAAACATTCAACGCTTGGAGCGTAAGTTTTGAATTTCGGAATTGGAAGGAGATTGAAACTATGGTTGCAAACCGAATCGTGGCCGCTTCCGTATTCGCCGCGGCATCGATGGCTTTTGCAGGAGCCTCTGCCGCGCAGGAATATACGTTTAAATTGCATCACCTGCTTAGCGCCAAGGCGCCGGCTCATACCCAGATGCTCGAGCCCTGGGCGAAGCGAGTCGAGGAAAACTCCGAAGGGCGTATCAAGATCGAGATTTATCCCGCCATGACACTCGGAGGACGCCCGCCCGAGTTGATAAGCCAGGCAAGGGACGGAGTCGTCGATATCGTTTGGACGGTCAACGGCTATACTCCCGGTTTGTTTCCGAGAACGGAAGTTCTGGAATTGCCATTCGTCTACGTGAACGACCCGGTTGCCGCCAACCTGACGCTTTTCGACATGTTCGAAAGCGATCTTAAGCAGGAATACGCCGGCGTCGAGGTCATGTTCCTGCACGTGCATGCCGGCCAAGCGATTCATATGCGTTCGATGGAAGTGCGCTCGCCCTCCGATCTCGACGGGCTGAAGATGAGGATTCCGACGAGAACGGGAGCCTGGATAATCGAAGCGCTCGGCGCGAACCCGGTTGCGATGCCTGTACCCGACCTTCCTCAGGCGCTCCAGAAAGGCGCGGTCGACGGGGCGTTCATCCCCTGGGAGATCATTCCTCCACTCAAGATTCAGGAACAAACGCAATATCAGATCGAAGGCGCAGATATGGCGCGGTTCGGCACGACGACGTTCCAAGTGTCCATGAACAAGGCGCGGTGGGATAATCTGCCCGAAGACATTCAGCAAGCCTTCAAGGACGCGTCCGACCGCGACTGGTGGGGAGAAGTCGGCGAAATCTGGCGAACTTCGGACGATTTCGGTATCGGGATCGCTGTTAAGGCCGGAAACCAGCACATCGTGCTGACGCCGGAAGAAACGGCGGTTTTCAAGGAAACGCTTGAACCGGTCGTCGATCGCTGGATCGGCGAAGTCGGAGAAAAAGGAATCGACGGCGCGGCTCTTGTCGCGAAGGCTCGCGAGTTGATCGCAAAGAATGCGCAGTGAATTCGATCGAAAAAAACGACGAGAAGCGTCGCTCCGGCTGGTCCGGGGCGGCGCAGGCGGCGATCGACGGCTGGGCGCTTGCAGGCGGATTCCTGCTCCTGGCGGTCGTAGCCGTTAATATTGTTTCGGTTGTCGGAGGGATTTTCTGGAAGCCCTTTCCAGGCGATTTCGAATTGACGGAGATGGGCGTGGCGGTCGCCGCCTTCGCATTCCTGCCCTATTGCCAGCTGCACGGCTCCAACGTAACAGCCGATATTTTTACCGCTCGCGCGTCGCGGCGATGGATCGCGATTTTCGGATCGTTCGCGTCGCTCGCCGCGATTGTTTTCGCGACTCTGCTGTTGTGGAGAATGTATGCGGGCATGCTAAGTCAGAACGAATACGGCTATACGACCGCGATTCTGCAGATTCCGATTTGGATTGCGTATGTGCCGGCGCTGCTTTCGCTCGCGCTTCTAATTGGCGCCGCCGCGATTTCCATTCGGGAATGCGGACTTGATTTGATTTCACGGAAACAGGCGTAATGGATCCAGTTGCAACCGGAATGGCCGGTTTGGCGATTCTGGTGCTGCTCATCGCAATTCGAATGCCGATCGCGTATTCGATGATCCTGGTAGGCGGTATCGGCATCTCAATTGTCAACGGACCCGCGCCGATGCTCAACCAGCTAAAGACGCTGGCCTACGGCCAGTTCTCGATCTACAGCCTATCCGTCGTTCCAATGTTCATTCTAATGGGTTCGCTGGCTTCCAAGGCGGGCCTTTCGAAAGCGTTATTCAGAGCCGCAAACGCATGGCTCGGCTGGCTTCGGGGAGGCACCGCGATGGCGGCGATCGCCGCATGCGCGGGATTCGGCTCGGTCTGCGGCTCTTCGCTTGCGACAGCGAGCACGATGGGCCGCGTCGCGCTGCCCGAATTGAAAAAATACAACTACTCCGGAGCGCTGGCGACAGGTTCGCTGGCTGCCGGAGGCGTGCTCGGGATACTTATACCGCCATCGGTCGTGCTAATAATTTACGCGATCATCGTCGAAGCCAATATCGTTACGATGTTTACCGCCGCGATCATTCCAGGGCTGTTCGCGGTCGTCCTTTTCATGCTGACCATCGCAGCCTACGTGCTGATCATTCCCGGCGCGGGTCCGAAGGGCGGGTCGAAGGACCGACAGGAATTCATCGCGGCGACGACCGGCGTTATTCCGGTGCTGATCATATTCGGACTCGTGCTGGGCGGAATTTTCGCGGGATTCTACAATCCGACGCCCGCCGCGGCGGTGGGCGTTTTCCTCGTATGGCTCTACGGCGCGGTCCGACGCGAGATCACATTCAATGCCCTTAAGGAAGCTCTCAAGGAGACGGCCTCGACAACCGGAATGATCTATTTGATCCTTCTCGGCGCCGAGCTAATGAAAATCTTTCTGTCCAGGGTCGGGCTGCCGCAGGCAACAGCCGACTGGATCGGACAGACCGGAATGTCGCCGATCCTCGTCATGATTGTTCTCCTGGCGGCGCTAATCGTACTTGGCTGCCTGATGGACAGCCTTTCGATGATTCTGCTGGTCATCCCCTTCTTCTGGCCGGTTCTCGTGGAAATCAACGGCGGCGTATACCAGGGGGCTGAAGGCTCGGGCTTCGGCATGGGCACGGAAGACCTGAAGATCTGGTTCGGGATCCTGGCGCTGATAGTCGTCGAACTCGGGCTCATCACGCCGCCCGTCGGTCTGAACGTATTCGTGATATCCGCGCTGGCGAAGGACACGCCCATGATCGAGACCTTCAAAGGGGTCGCGCCGTTCTTCGGGGTCGAATTGATTCGCGTCGCAATCCTTCTTTTATTTCCATCTTTGACGCTGTGGCTGCCGTCCATCATGATCGGCTAGCGACTTGCCCGCCCGCGGCATTGACGGAAGGCGCCGCCGACCGCGCCCGGCTCTTCCGCCAAGCTGAAATTGCCGTCACAAGCTCGGCCCGCAGCCGGAAGCCCACGCAACGGAACAACCGCTCGCATGAATTCGCCGCGAGCGCGAAATCACGGCATGGCCCTTCGGGCGCGGACGCTGGATTCAAAACGGCTTTGGGGGATTGGGCGGCGATTCGCGGGCTATGATCGAATCGCGCCGCAGCGCGCATGTCGAAGACCGCCGCGCGGAGTTCCCGGCGGCGCTCCCGAATTCATCGGACGCGGGAGCGCTCGAGCGGCTTGCCGTTCAACGGTCCTAATTCATGCTACTTTCGGCGGTTCTCGAACGCTTCCCAGGATTTTCGGAATGTTTCGAAATCGTAGCCGTCGGCGTTTCTAGCCGGCCCAAGAACGATTGATTCGGTTTCAATCATTTCCGCGACGGCCGCGGCCAGCTTCGGCTCGGCCTCCCTAGGCACGACCACCGCCCCGTGAATGTCCGCATGAATCAAATCGCCGGGATTGACTTCCATGCCGAATACCGACACCGGAGTATCAATTTCCACGACGTGAACGAATGCGTGGCTGACGCCGATTTCAGCCGCGACGATTGGAAATCCGTCGGGCAATTCGCCTAGGTCGCGGACCAGGCCGTCCGTTACGACCCCTGCGATTCCAAAGGCCTTGTGGACCGTCGCGTTGACCTCGCCCCAGTACGCGCCGCAAATGTTCGGCTTGTCGAGATCCTCCAATACCGCGATTCCGGGACGCACGCCTTCGGCCATGTACTTGTAGTAGGCCATGCGCCGGCCTCTGGCCTGGTCCGCGCTGCCCTCGAATGGTTCCGAGGCGCGAATTTTCGCTGTCAGCGCGCGCCCGACGATCGGCTTGCCGCCGAATCCGGTGGTCGCGACCGGCCCGCGCGAATAGAAGTAGTGCCCGCGCGCTCCCAGCGCCACTTCAATTGCGTTGCAGACGGTAGGCGTATCGATTTCGCGCAGCGTTTCAAATAGGTCTTTTTCCATTTACATGCCCATCCATTCGGCAAGCAACTTGCAGACTTGCTCCGGCTTCTCCAATGTAGGCAGGTGCCCCGCGCCGTCCACGACTTCCAGCTTGGCGCCGGGGATGATCTCGGCGATTTCCCTGTGCCGCGCCACCGGGCATAATCTGTCTTCCGCACCGCATATGACAATCGACGGAACCCGCGTCAAGGCCAGGGATTCGGAATAGTCCATCCGGCTCAGCAGTGCTCTCGACTGGCGCGCGAACACATCCGGTCCAAGGCTGATCGCCATGTCCATCACCGTGTCGAGAACCCTGTCGCGAGCAGGGCCCGCCGCCAAATAGGCGGGCTTCATTTCATCCCTTACAACCTCCGCCAGCCTTCCGCTTTCGACCCTTCGAATGCGCTGCTCGCGAATTTCCGCGCTTAAGGCGGTTTCGCTGCGGCAGTTGGTGTCGAGCAGAGCTACGCGGACTACGCGCTCCGGCGAAGTGCGCAGAATTTCCATCGCCACGATTCCGCCCATGGATAGGCCCGCGAGCGAAAACTCGCGGGGCGCGTCCCGCACGACCCGGCGAGCGATTTCCTGAATCGTCTCCCCGCTCGATATGGAAGCGGCGACGACCGAGGCGCGCCCCGATAGCGCAGCGATTTGCGGCAGGAATATGCGCGCGTCGCACATATGGCCGGGAATCAGGACAAGCGGCTCGGTCACGACGCCAGTCGCGCTCCTTCGGCGAGCGATTCGAGCTTGGCGTAGGCGATGCCGGGCTCGACGGCGCCGAATCCGGCGAAGGTTCCAAATCCGCAGTCGGTTCCGGCGATGATTCGATCCGGCCCGGCAATCCGAGCGAACCGCTTGATGCGCTGCGCGACCAGTTCGGGATGCTCGACGAAATTCGTCGTCGTGTCGATGACGCCGGGGATTAGAACCTTGTCGTCCGGAATTTCCGATCTTCGCTCCTCGAACACCGTCCATTCGTGGGAATGGCGCGGATTGGAAGATTCAAACAGCACGTATTTGGCTCGGACTTTCATGAGAGTCGAAAGGACCTTGTCCATGGATATGTCGCATACGTGCGGCCCCTCGTAATTCCCCCAGCAAATATGGACGCGAACCCTCTCGGGATCTATGCCCTCGAGCGCGGCGTTGAGCGCTTCAACATTGGCTTCCGCGACGGAGACGAATTCATCGTCGCTCAAATCGGTGAACATGACGTGCCTGGAAAGGCCGAGATCGGGACAATCGATTTGCAGCAGCAGGCCGCTGTCGACGATAAGTCGATATTCGTCGCGCATGGCCTCGGCCAGGGCGCCGATGTACACCTCCCTGTTCGGCCAGTAGTCGTTTGGAAGAAACAAGCTGATCACGCCCGGCGACGCCGCGTTCATGAATCCTTCGGATGCGCCGTGCGCGGCCATGCCGGACTTCAGATTCTCGATGTCCTTTTCAAGTTCATTTCCCGGCTTCCTCTTGATTTCGCCAACGCATTTGGGCCGGGAAAATTGAGGCGTCCCGCCCGCTTTGGCAAGACGCGCCATGAAGCCGGGAAATCGCATGAGATCGGCCGGGGGGCTGCGCGGCGTATCGCCGGCGAAGCCGGTGTAGCGATCCTTCACGTAGGTCGCATAGGAAATCTTCGAAGTCTCGCCGTCGGAAACGATATCTATCCCGGCTTCGACCTGCAGCCGCACGGTCTCGGAGCAAGCATTCGCCATCGCCCGGTCGAATTCGGCCTGCTCGAATTCCTCGCCCCGCTCTTTCGCGAAAAGAAATTCGGAAACCTCCTTGCTTCGAGGCAGGCTTCCTACGTGAGTTGTCTTGAATGCCATTTATGCTTTCCTATTCTTCCTTCGACGCTCCCTTTCCGCGACCGCCTGCGCGCTGCTCCGCCGGTTTCGAGAACTCAAGGCCGCCAGGTCGGTCCGGCCGGGTCGGGCGTGCCCCGAATTCTGAACATCCCGGCCGCGCCGGATACGGCCGGCTCGACGCATCGTTCCATTCCCGGCGCAACGAGGCACGTATCCCCGGGAGCCAGCACTTCCGAATCGCCGTCCCAGGAAAGGCGCCAATAGCCTTCGGAAGAAATCAGCACTTCGTGGCGGTCGACATCGTACATGAGATCCCGCGTCCGGGATTTGCGCGAGACGAAATCGACTTCGAAACCGGGGCGGTCGACGATCATGGCGCTTTCGCCGATGACCTCCGCCGGGCACCCGTCCGAAAGCGCAACCATGTCCCACTTGCGAGCGACGTAATGCGGAACGACTTCATGCGCGCCGGGTTCCGGATACCCGTCTAGTTCGCCGTCGGTGAGAAGCGGCATCGGACGCACGCCGTCCGGAAGGAATTCCCCCTTGTTGGTATCGTAGAGCCGTCCCGTTTCGGCCAGCACCAGCCCGTGCTCCTTCGCGTCCTCGACTACCTGAGGCGCCCAGACGACGCCGCCTCCGGCATCGTCGCCGCCCAGTATCGCCATGATCATTCCGTGCTCCCGGCCGATATTCTCGAATCCCCGGAATATGCCGGTCGGAATGTTGAATATGTCGCCCTGCTCCAGAACGACCTCCCCCGCGTCTCCCCGGCGCCCCCAGAAGAACCGCCACCTGCCCGTCAAAACGAAAAATGTCTCCGCCGTGCGATGGGAATGCAGAGAATTGCGGCATTTGGGCGGCTGGCCGGCGGCGCCGATATTGAATCCCGGGGTTTCCTTGATATGCACGTGCTGATCGGGGCTTTCCGAAACCCCGCCGCCGATGATCGTGAAATTTTCCTTCAGGTCGGATCCGGGCGTATGAGCGTCGATAAACGCCGTTCGGCAGGGGATCAGTTCCCCGTGGCGAACTATCCGAGGCGCCCTGACTTGATTTTCCATGTAATCCCCTTGTATCGTTTCCGCGCCTGCCGGCCGTTCCGGCTCCGGGCGCAGGCTTAGCCAGCGTGAATCAGGATCTGCTTCCAAATCGCGGTTTCATCCACGACCACGTATTCCCTGCGAATTCCGCGCGGTCCGTATTCCGCGTGCGACGCGCCCATGACGTAGACGTCGGCGCCCGACGGATTGCCGAACATGCCGTAGCCGTCGTGCCCGCCCGCGAGGCTCCAGCGAACCGCCGCGCGCGGCGGCATGCCCGCTTCATTCAGCCCGGTTGCATGCTCGATCTCGAACTCCGCCGAAGGGAACGATGATCGAAGGCCCAGCCAGAACATGTCGGCGGCGGGCCGGCCATGGGCCGCTACTCCTCCCGGAAGCTCCAGATGGCAGGCGCGGTCGTACTCCGCGGAGATTGCGGCCGCGTCCGCGCGCATGATTCTCGCAAGGGTTTCGGCGTACCGACTTCCGATCTCGCTATTGCCGCCGCGTCCGCGATACGGACCCTCGTCTCCGCCGGGACGGTAGGGGCGCGAACAGGCTTCCGGCCCGCCTTCCCTTTCAATGCACGTCTCCGCATAGGATTTCGGATCGCATCCCAGCTGGCGGACCATCGCGCCGACATCGCGAACCAGCCATTCGTCGTCGATCACCCATCCGCAATCCGGGCACGCGCGCGCGTGGCAATCGGCGATGGTCCTGTAGACGAGCCGCTTTCCGGTGGCGGCGCCGAAGCGGCCGTGTCCGAGATGCGTCGCCGTGGACAGGAGCCTGTGCGACGACAGCCAGCTGTCGTCTCCCGTCCGAGCCCAAATAACGTCTTCTCCCAGAAGCTGCCGGTCCGGAAGCTCGGCCAAGGTCTCCCGCGTCGAAGCGATAACCGCCTCGTTGCCGACGACGATTCCCGAAGGCGAGCGAACGAGAATCCCGTCCGCGTAGTAGCCCCTCAGGCTGTCGATCCTGCGCAGTTCCCAGATTTCCTCCGTAATGCCGAGAATGTAGCCGCAGAAGTCGGCGTAGCGAGGCGTCGACTTACTCATTTGCAGGGCTCCCCGGCGACTTCGCGGAATTCCGCACGACCAGGCGCCCCGGAATCGCGAAATGCCTTTTCTCCAAAGCGTTGTTGTCTATTCTTTCCAGCAGAGCCTCGACCGCGAGGTCGACCATGGCTCCGATCGGCTGGCGAAATGTCGTGAGGTCGTAGGATTTCCATGCCGCTTGCGGCGCGTCGTCGAAGCCGACGACGGAAACGTCTTCGGGAATTCGAAGGCCGAGCTCGTACCGCAGAACGTCCATGACCGCGAAGGCCATGTGATCGTTGCCGACGAACACCCCGTCCGGACGGTCGCCGGGATCCGAAAAAAGCGACCTCGCCGCCTCGGCGGCGATCCGCCTGTTCCAGGCGCCGTCGATGCAGCCCTTCAATTCAATGCCGAGTTCCGCCAGGCCGTCTCGGAACCCGGCTTCCCGCTCGCATCCCGTGGAGGATTCGCTCCAGCCGGCGATATGCGCGATCTTCCTGCAGCCGGCCCGCGCCATGAACCGCGCGACCTGCTTCGCCCCGTCGTAGTTGTCCGACGTGACCGCCGTGGGGCCATGCTCGCCCTGATGGCGATTGAACAGCACCAGAGGAATTCCGGCCGCGCCGCACCGCTCGGACAGCGAATTCGAAAGCGAAACGGACGCGGCGATAATTCCGTCGACCTGGTGGTCGAGGAGGTCGTGGACCACGCGGTCCAGCTCTTCGTCGGTATTGTAGGCCATGAAAATAAGTACGTGGTAGCCTTTTTTCTGCAGAACCTGCGAAAGGTTTTCGAGCGCCTCAGAGTAGAACGAGTTTCCCAGATAGGCCACGACCAGCCCGATGACGCGCGACCGGCCGGTAATGAGGGACCGCGCGATCACGTTCGGGCGGTAGTTCAGCGATTCCGCCACCCGCTTGATTTTTTCCAGCGTTTTCGGCGACACCGACGCGCCCGGCGAGAACGCTCGGCTAACGGCCGACTGGCTGACGCCGGCAAGCCTCGCCACGTCGTGCGACGTGACCCTGCCGGAGGCCGCCGGGCCGGGGCCGCGCGCGGCGCCGCCGTACGGCCCGCTCCGAGGCGGTCCGCGCAGGGAATTCGAACCCTGGTGCTTCATTCCGCCGTCCATCCGCCGTCGACCGCGATGTGCGCTCCCGTGACCATGGCCGACGCGTCCGAAGCCAGGAACTGCACCGCGCCCATGACGTCTTCCGGCACGCCGACCCTATCCAGCGCGATTTTGGATTCAATCCAGGCGACTCGCTCGGGATCTCTGAATGTCGCCTCCGTCAATTCGGTGCGAATGAAGGTCGGGCAGATCGAATTGACCCTGATGCCGAATGGCCCCCATTCGATCGCCATGGCTTTCGTCATGCCTTCAACCGCATGCTTGGAGGCGCAGTAGGCCGAACGGTCCCGGCCCCCGACGAGCCCCATCTGGCTGGAAATCTGAATTATCGAGCCTCCGCCCCTCTCTCGCATGCCGCGAGCCGCCGTGCGCGCCAGGATGAACGCCCCGCGGGCATTCGCCTCCATGATCCGGTCGAAATCCTCCAGCCGCGTGTCGAACGCCGAATTCGGACGGTTGATTCCAGCTGAATTCACAAGAATATCGAATGGCCCGAGGCTTCGCGCGGCGGCGGCGACGGCATCCTCGTCGGCGGCGTCGAATGCGGCTCCCTCGGCGTCGTAGCCATGGCCGCGAAGAGCGTCGACCGCGGATTCGACCGCGGCTTCGCGCCGGGACGCGATGACAACCGAGGCTCCGTTCTCCGCCAGCGCGGCGGCGCAGGCGATGCCGATGCCGCCGGTGCCGCCGGCGACGAGCGCCCTGCGCCCGTCGATGCGAAAAGACGGCGCGCGCGGAATCTTCATTTCACCCCCTGGGGATAGGGAGCGCTGCCCGCAAAGGGAATGTTCATGCCTCCGTAGCGCCGCAGGCGAAGATTCGCCTGCTCGCCGTGGCCGGCGAATCCTTCGAGCTTGCAAAGGCGCGAACAGTATTCGCCTATTCGAACGGCGGCTTCGTCGGTCGTAACCTTCTGGTAGGTATGGGTCTTCAGGAATTTCCCGACCCAGAGGCCGCCGGTATACCGGCCCGCGCGCCGAGTCGGGAGCGTATGGTTGGTTCCTATCACCTTGTCGCCGTAGGAAACGTTGGTCCGCGGCCCGAGAAACAAGGCGCCGTAGCTGGTCATGCGGTCCAGAAACCAGTCGTCCCTGTCGGTCATGACCTGAACATGCTCGGACGCGATTTCGTTCGCGACCTCCAGCATTTCTTCGTACGTATCGCAGAGCACGACTTGACCGTAATCCTCCCAGCTTTTCGCGGCCGTATTCGCGGTCGGAATTATTTTTAGAATTCGTTCGATTTCGTCCAGGGTTTCCGTCGCGAGCTTTCTGCTGTTGGTCACCAGCACAGCCGGCGAATCGAAGCCGTGCTCGGCCTGCCCTACGAGATCGGTGGCGCACATTTCGGCATCCACGGTCTCGTCGGCCACGACCATTGTCTCCGTGGGGCCCGCGAACAAATCGATGCCGACCCGCCCGAACAGCTGCCGCTTGGCCTCCGCCACGAACGCGTTTCCAGGGCCGACAAGCATGTCCACGGGCTCGATTTCATCGCTTCCCAGCGCCATGGCGCCAACGGCCTGGATGCCGCCGAGCAGATAGATTTCATGGGCCCCGCCCAGATGCATCGAGGCGACGACCGACGGAACCGGCTCGCCGTTAACGGGCGGCGTGCAGGCGGCGATTCTCGGAACTTCGGCGACGCTGGCGGTGACCGTCGACATGTGCGCCGAAGCGATGAGCGGGAACTTGCCGCCCGGAATGTAGCAGCCGACCGACTGGACCGGGATGTTCCTATGGCCGAGAATGACGCCCGGCATCGTTTCGATCTCGATATCGAGCATCGAATTCCGCTGCGCCCGCGCAAAATTGCGTATCTGCTCCTGCGCGAAGCGGATGTCGGCGAGGTCGCAGGTCGGGACCTTGGCGACAAGCGACTCGATTTCGGATTCCGACAGGCGGAACCTGGCGGGAGCGTAGCCGTCGAATTTTTCCGAAAGCTCCCGCACGGCCTCGCCGCCCCGGTTCTCGATATCGGCGAGGGCCGATTCGACAATGCCTCGAATTCGCTCGTCGCCCGCGGCTTTTTCCGAGTCGGACTTCCCGCGCTTCAAATACTCCACCGTCATTCGCACGCTCCTGTTTCGCTCGCCGGTCTCGGCGCCCGCATATCGCCCCTGTCGAACGATTCCCACCCCATTCCGTCGAATACGTCGCGGCCCAGTTGCGCCAGCACGTGGGGAAAGTCCACCATGACCCAGTTGTCGACGATTTTTCCGTCGACGACTTTCCAAAAATCCATGTAGCGTATCTCGACCTTTCTTCCCGTCGGCGGGATGCCGAAGAATTCGCCGGAATGAATGGCCTCCTGGCGTCCGAACGCCGCCGCCCATTCGCCCATGAACAGGCGCGCCTCGTCGATGCAGACCTTGTTCGAAAACGCGGCCTGGAACGGACGCTGCCAATTGTCCTGAAATTCGCGGAGACCGTGTTTCGTACCGCATCCGAAATTGCCCATCCAGCGGAAATCGACGTGGAAAAATTCGCCGATATCGTCGATTCGATGGTCGTTGAGCCCGTCGACCATCCTTTCGATCACGCCGCGGGTCTGGCCGGTGCGCGCCATATCCGTATCCGCGCTCAGCGCGGCCTGCCTCGGACCATGCCACTGCGCCGACATTGTCACGCGCCGCGGCTGGCCGGCGGGACGCGGCAAGCCCTTCGCGAATACGCCGCCGCGTCCGACATTCTTAATTTGGCGCTGGTCTTCACGGATTACCCCTTGACCGCGCCCGCAGTGAGACCGCTCACGATCTGCCTCTGGAAAACCATGACCAGCAGAAAAAGCGGCGCGGTAATGGACACGGCCGCCGCCACGGCTTCGACCTGGTCCGTCGTCGTAGTCTCGCGATTGAAAAATCCTGCGATCGCGGGAACCATCGTTTGGTTCGAAGCATCGAGCAGTAGCGAGGTAACCAGGAAATCGTTGTAGGCGAGCAGAAAGCTGAACAGGCCTGTCGTTATTACGCCGGGCCACATTACCGGCATGATGACCCAGCGAAACGCCTGGAAATGCGTGCAGCCGTCGACTCGCGCAGCTTCGTCGAGCTCGGCGGGAATGTTCTGGAAAAACGAACGAAGCATCCAAATTGTAAATGGCTGATTGATGGAAACCAGTACCGCGATAACCGCGAGAGGCTGCCCGTAAAGCGTCGGCGCCGATTCTCCAAGCAATGGCTCCAGAATTTCAGCGGAGCCGATAAAAAAAGGCAAATATCCAGCAACCAGCACGGAGTGCGGCAGCGCCCGGAACACCAGGGCGACGACCAGTATCCAGAACGCCAGATTCGAGCCCGAGCGAGCCAGCCCGTATCCGGCCAGCGTGCCCACCGTAAGCGACACGACGACGACGCCGGACGTAACGTAAATGGAATTCAGGAAATTCCTGTAGAATTCATGCTTGACCCAAACGGCTTCGTAATGCTCCGCAGTCAAGCCGATAACGGGCCGGCCAAGCGGTCCGAGAACGCCTTCGACGGCGGAAAGAACCGGCGGAAGCACGCCGAACAGAGCGACGACCGAAATTAATCCTACGGCCGCTGCTGCGACCGCCCACCCGGCGACGCGGAGTCCGAACGGCGAATACCGGTCGACCAGCGCCGGCAGCCGGGATGTGGAGAATTTGAAGATCGCGTAGAGAGCCGCGATGCCGACGACGATGTCGAGAATCGAAAGCCCTTTGCCGGACTCTAGCGTGGATGGACCGAATACGACATGCAGGGGATTGCTTGCGAATGAATCAACCGGCTCCTTGAAGCTCATGACCGCAATCCAGAATATCGGGAACGCGGCGATGAAGCACCAGGCGGCCAGGAACGCGGACGACCCTATTCGCAGGCCGATCGGGAGTCTCATCGCCATCGCCTGCGCCAACGCTATATCCGCCCCAGCCTATGGTCGCGCCAAGTCTTGCGGAGAAGCGGAACGAGCAGAATGACGATCCCGACCATCGTAAGCATCGCGCTCGCCGAGGCCCGGCTGATCGAGCGGCTGCCGGACTGGTCCGGAGTCAGAAGGTCGTAGGTAAGCCACTGAAGGGAGATCACGTGCGCCTGCGACGAGAATCCGACGATCTCCTCGAACACCCGGTAGGCGTCCATCAGGTGAATTAGAGCCACGAAAACAATTAATGGCATCAAATGCGGAACAATGACGTAGCGCAGCCGCTCGAATCGGCTGGCGCCGTCGACGACGGCGCTTTCGAGGGTATCGCTGTTGACGGTTTGAAGTCCCGCGTAAAACACGACGAAGGCAAATGGCGCGACATGCCAGACTCGATAGATCAGCATCATCAGCTCGATCGTCCATGCCTGGGCGAACATTGCGATGTCGCGATCCAAGGCCCATTCAAGTAGCGCGGTCAGAATGCCGTCTCCAATAAATAGCCAGCGAATTGAAAGCGCTCCGATAACGGGCGTGATGATGAATGGAAGCAGAGAAACGAAAATTACTTGGCCGCGAATAGATCTGGCGACGCTGTTAACGGCTAGCGCAATGGCCAGGCCTGTACCCAGAACGAGCGGAAGCGTAACGAGCGTGAACGTAAGCGTGAACCGCAAAGCCTTCCAGAAGTCTATTCCCATGAGCCTGCTCCAGCTCGCCTCGCCTAAAGCTTCCGCGAGCCGGTCCGGCTCCAGCACGTTTATGTAGCTGCCGAATCCTACGAATTCCGTTTCGACGACCATGTCGCCCTGGTCGTCGACTACCGGCTGCAATCTGGTTTCAGTTACGCAAGTCTGCGCCACGAAGCCGGGCGTGCAGCTTTCGACTTCGATTTCCTCGTAAATAACCCGGGTTACCTGAAAGCTTTGCACGAATACGCTTGCGAGCGGCATCGCGATGAAGAGTATCATCAGGGCCACGGACGGGCCTACGAATGCCGCAAAGGTTCGGAACTTCATTCGTGCCTTCCCTCGCAGCCCGCCGAATAATCAGGATGCGGCGCGAAATATTCCATGACGGTCCCGCGTCGTTAAATTAAAGGGGCGCCGCGAAGCGCCCCTCGCCCGCTACTATAGCAGGCCGGCGTCCTTCGCCGATGTCGTATACGCCGCCTCGACTTTCGCGAGCGCTTCCTCGGCACTCGTCGCGCCGGTCAGATAGTCTGACACTATGTTGCCCAAAGCCGTATGCATAAGTCCCATCGCCTTGCTTGCAGGAAACGGAGCCGCGCCGTTTTCCGCCGTGGCAATAGCGCCTTGAGCAGCGGCGCCCGGAACGAATCCGTCAACGAGCCAAACCGCGGTGTCGTTGTTGGCGGTTATGGTTTCGGAATCCATTCCCTCAAGCGCGACCTGGAAAGCCGCCTCGGCTTCTTCGTCGGTTATGTTTTTGGCTATGACAATGCCGTCCCACCAAAGCGTCGATGACGGCCGCACCGAACCCATGGGCGCCGACGCCATGCCGACCTTGCCGACAACCTGGCTTTCCTGGGGATTGTCCATTGCCGCTGCGCGAGACTGCCAGAGATTTGCGAGTGCAATCTTGCCCTGCTGGAACTGCTGCTGAACATAGGTCGAATCGGACACTAGGTATTCGGGGTCGAGATACTCGGTTATTCGCTTCATGGTTTCGAGCGTCGCGATTCCGGTGTCGTTGTTGACGGCGGGAGCGAAGCTTTCGCCGAAGAATTCGCCGCCCATGCCCAAGTACAGGTTTATGAATTCCATGCCTAGGTTCCAGCCGCTCTTATAGGTTCCGCCCATCGGGTATTCGACGACGCCCGCCGCCTTGATTTTGGCGGCAGCGTCAAGAACCTCCTCGTATGTCGCGGGCACGTCTATGCCCAGTTCGTCGAGGATGTCGGATCGGTACATCAGATGCTGCGCATTCACCATCATGGCGATGGCCCAGACATTGCCGTCCAGCTTTATCAGTTGAATCGGAGAAATATCCTGACCGAACTTCTCGACCAGATCGTCGAGCGGACGAATCGTGCCCTGGTCGTAGAGCGGAACAAATGGAGAGTTCGAAACTCCGCCAATGTGGTAGAGCGACGGATTCGCTTCAAAGGCGGCGGGCTGCTTGAGCCGGAAATCCTGATCGAGCTCGGCTTCGAAATTCCCGCATTCGGCCATAGAAGCCGTAACGACCTTCCAGGCGGCGAATCCCGCCGTAAGCGCTTTAACCGGAACCGGATTTTCAAAAGCGCATTCGGCCCAGGCTCCGGTTGCCATGAGCGCGGCGGCCGTCGCGACCGCAAATTTTGATAGTGCCATTCTGTTCTCCTAGTTTGGTTGCACTTGAAACTTAAGTCTTGACCCTGCTTGCGGCGGGTTCGAAACGAGGCCGGAAGCTATCCGACTTCGATTGCCTCGCCCGTACTCCGATCGAATATGTGGCAAATTTCAACGGGCACGCGGATATTGACATTGTCTCCGATTTCCGCCCGGTAGTCCTTGGCCGCCTTGACGGCGACAAGCGCGCCCCCTGCGCGCACCGTCAGCATCGTCGCGTCGCCCAGCAGCTCCATTGTAAACACCGGAGCGGAGATTTCGCCGCTTCCGTCGCTTAGGATCGAGGCGTCCTCCGCCCGAAAGCCCAGAGTTGCCGGTCCATCTCCGACCTTGAGTCCCTCGACTCGGATGCGTTCCGCTTCGAACACGCCGTTCGAAACGCCGCCTTCCACCAGATTCATGGCCGGCGATCCGATAAAGCCTGCCACGAACGAATTCGCGGGCCGATCGTAAATGTCCGCGGGAGAGCCGACTTGCTGCACGACGCCCCTGTTCATGACCACGACCCTGTCCGCCAGCGTCATCGCCTCGATCTGATCGTGCGTAACATAGATAGTCGTGACCTTGAGTTCGTGGCTCAAATTCTTGATCTGAGCGCGCGTCGAGACGCGCAGCTTGGCATCGAGATTCGAAAGCGGCTCGTCCATGAGGAAAACGTTGGGCTCGCGAACGATCGCGCGCGCCAGCGCGACTCTTTGGCGTTGGCCGCCGGAAAGCTCCGCCGGTCTCCGGTGCATGAATTCCGTCAGCTCCACCATGCTCGCCGCGCGTTCCACTCTTTCGCGATGGGTCGACGGGTCGACTTTGCGCACTTTGAGGGGAAACCGGATATTCTCGTAAACGTTCATATTCGGGTAGAGGCCGTAGGACTGGAAGACCATCGCGACATCTCTGTCCTTGGGGTCCAGATCGTTGACGACCTTCCCGCCTATGCGGATTTCGCCGTCCGTTACGTCCTCGAGGCCGGCTATCATTCTCATGGTCGTCGTCTTGCCGCAGCCGGAGGGCCCGAGCAGCACGAGGAATTCGCGATCGGCGACCGTCAGGTTGAAATTCTCTACGCCGGTGAATCCGCCCCAGCGCTTGGACACTTTTTTCAACTGGATTTCGGCCATAGCATCCGCTCTCCCGTTCAGCGATGCATACGAATGCACTTCGATAATACCAAAAATTTTTCGCTGCAATGAAAGATTGCCCGTCGCACGCGAAATATTTGCATGAATCCTCGCCTTTTCCGGTCGCGTCGGCGAAAAAATGGGATCGGCGACACCCCGGACGAATCAATTCTGAGCGAGCGGCGCGCGGTCCGCATAGATTTACATCGGCATTCGCTCGGTGCCGGGTGTCCTGCCCGCCTTTCGCCTTTTGCCTCTTCGCCTCGGCGATCCTGCTGTTTTCCCGGCGGCGCCCGAAGGATGTCCGCAAAGCGCGGCCAATTGCATTTGTCTTGGCACGACTCGAATCGCAACGAAGCAAACCGGCGGCGCCGATACGTCCGGACGGCGAAATCTACATGAAGCCCGAGCCGGAACCCGTCGGTCCATATCGCGCAGGCCATTGCGGCAGCTCGGTTCGCGCCATGCGCCGACGGCGTTCCCGATGCCGAAAACGCAGCGGAAGTTTCTCGCCAAAGCGGTCCGACCTGAAATGGTCACGGGCGGCGAAGCGCCGCGAGAATGGCACGCAGGCAGCCGGAATCAAAAATGCGGCGAATGGAATGCGAATCGGCAGCATTCAAAGCCTGATTAAAAAAAGGGCGAATCGTACCTGAAACGGCCCGGCCAACCGGGCTAGTCTCAACACGTGCCAAGCGGCTTCCAAAATTGACCCGCCTTGTGCCATCTGTCCTTCCCGGTAGCCTTTTCCTGGTTGCCCGCCCGGCGGGCGGCGTTTTCGGGAGAAGGGCAGATGGAAGGGAAGTCGGATCACGGATTTCGGCGGCTGGCTGACGAGGTGAGGTCCAGGCCGCTGACCGAGGTGGCGCCGCTACTGGGATACGAGCAGGACAGGACCGACCGCTGCCGCTGGCGGCGGGACGGTTCGGTGATCAGCATCAACGAGCCGAAATACTACGACCACATCGCCGGGTGCGGCGGTGGCAGGGCCGTCGATCTGGTCATTCATGCCCTCGGCTGCAGCCCGATGCGGGCGATCAACTGGCTGGCCGGACGGCAATCGCCTCCTGGGACCGCCAAGCCGGCGGTGCCGGTGCGGCCCGTCTCGACGATCTCAAATCGGCCGGGCACTTGTGGGCCGAGGCGCGCCGACCTTTGCCGCAAGCGAGGCCGTGTTCACGATGACACCGCCATCGCCCTGTTCCAGAAACTACCGAACCGCCGCACGGTCGGTTAGAATCACTCCCTTGGCATTGACATCGAAGTTGAAGTCCCGGTCTGCGAGTTCCAGATTGACGGCCCGCTTCATGCTGGACTCCCAGCATTTGCATGCAGAACGTCGATCCGCCCCGCCTCGGCACGAGCCAGGGCGAAGCCTTGCTCTTCCGAGCTTTCGTCCGTGATGTCCATGGCCAGTGAGAACGCATCGCCCCCAAGCGCATGAGCGGCTGCTTCCGCCTTGTTTAGCCTTGTGTCGGAGACGATGATTCGGTCGCCTATTTCGAGAAAGGCGCGAGCGCCGGCAAGTCCGATACCGCTACCAGACCCCGTGACGAGTATCACCCTGTTCGCTTTCCGCATATCTTGATCTTCATACTCTGCGACATTCGATTTCGCACACTAATAGCACATTAATGAACACAAAGAACTATTTTACGACAAAAATCTAATTTTCTTGCTCGAATGGGTTGATTCTTTCGATTTTCGCACATAAAGACGCACATAAAGATACATATACGCACACGGAGACGTAGAATGAAAACAGGTGCCAAGCTTCAGGCGATCCAGCGGCGGGAGCTCGTCTTGAAGGCGCTGGACAAGACCGGAATCGTATCGGTTCCGAACTTGGCGGTCGAAAGCGGCATCTCGGATATGACCGCGCTCCGCGATCTGGACCGCTTGGCCAAGCTGGGCCAGATCGAGCGCGCGCACGGCGGCGCTGTCAGCCGGAACCGCAAGAAAAGTGCAGCCGCGGTGGATCTGGTGGAGCCGCACATCGGCGCGCGCACCGGCCGGGATCGCGAGGCGAAGATCGCGATCGCCAGGGCGGCGGCCGGCCTGGTCAGCGCCGGCCAGGCGATCGCACTGGATATCGGCTCGACAACATTCGAACTGGCGGCCGTGCTGTCCGGCATGACGCTTAGCGTTTACACCAACAGTCTCCGTATCGCCTCCTACCTCAGCGAAGAGCGGCCCAGCGTGCATGTGCCCGGCGGGCAGATACACGGGTCCGAACCATCGGTCGTCGGACCGCTGGCGGTCAAGCATTTCGACCAGCTTCATTTCGACATTGCCTTTGTCGGTGTCTCCGGCGTGTCGGAATCCGGATTCTACGACTATTCCCTGGAGGATACTGAAATCAAACGCGCCCTGATCGAGAGATCGCAGAAAACGGTCGTGTTGATCGACAGCTCGAAGTTCGGCCGCATGTCGGTGGCGCGAGTCTGCGAGCTTCGCGAGGTCGATCTTGTCGTCTCGGACGACGCGCCGGGGCCGGACCTTCAAGTCGTGCTCGACGCAGCCGGCGTCGAAATCCTGATTGCAAACTGAACAAGCGGTCTCAAGAAGAAGGACACAGCGTGGTATTCGACTTCCTCAAGGAAAGAAACATCGTCATCTCGATGGCGCACATCGGCGCCATGCCGGGCTCGCCGCTCTATGATGCGGACGGCGGCATGGACAAGCTGGTCAACGACGTGATCAGCGACATTGAAAAGCTTCAGGCGGGCGGCGTCGATGCGATCATGTTCGGCAACGAGAATGACAGGCCTTATCTGCTCGAGGCGACGCCCGAGAGCATCGCCGCGATGACCGCAATCGTGACGGCCGCGAAGCAGGTGCTGACAGTGCCTTTCGGTGTGAACTATCTGTGGGACCCGACCGCATCAGTCGCGATCGGCGCAGCCACCGGCGCATCCTTCGTGCGCGAGATCTTCACCGGCGTCTTCGCCTCGGACATGGGTATTTGGGCGCCCAACTGCGCCAGGCCCTCGCGGATGCGGCGCAATCTCGACCGCGGCGACTTGAAACTGTTCTTTAACATCAACGCCGAATTCGCCCATTCGCTGGACCGGCGCGAAATCGGGCTGCGGGCCAAAAGCGCGGTCTTTTCCTCTCTGGCAGATGCCATCCTGGTTTCCGGCCCGATCACCGGCCAGCCTACCGACGCCGCTGACCTGCGCAGTGTGGCCGAGGCCGTCGACGGCGCGGTGCCGGTCTTTGCCAACACCGGCGTCAACATCGACAACGTGGGCGACATCATGTCGGTGGCCTCGGGTTGCATCGTCGGCACCCATTTCAAGTTCGACGGCGACACCTGGAACCAAGTCGATGGCGACCGTGTCAAGCGGTTCATGGACGTGGTGAACGGGCTTGGATAAGACATGGATTGCGTCCTCGGCCTGGATATCGGAACCACCTCCACAATCGGGATTCTCATCGCCCTGCCCGACAGGGCGCTGGCGAAGGCCATGCGCCCTGTTGCCCTTTCCGCGCCCGAGCCCGGCTGGGCCGAGGAGGACCCCGAGGATTGGTGG
Source organism: Albidovulum sp. bin36 (assembly GCA_002238565.1). GTDB lineage: Bacteria > Pseudomonadota > Alphaproteobacteria > Rhodobacterales > Rhodobacteraceae > JAPPFL01. The sequence continues at coordinate 792 of MPMP01000078.1, read as the reverse complement.
CGGAATGTCGTTGACCTTGTACCGGAGTTGATGGGTCAGGCAGGCATATCCGCTGCCGAAATCAAGGGCGTCGGCGTAACCGGCATGTTGCCGGCGCTTGTGATCCTGGACCGCGATGACGCGCTTTTGCGCCCGTCGATCCAGCAAAGCGACGGGCGTTGCGGCGCCGAGGTCGAAGAGCTAGCAAAGGAGTTGGATCAGGATGCGTTCACCCGGCAAGCAGGGAACGGAATAAACCAGCAGCTTATCGCCCCGAAACTGCGCTGGATCGAGCGTCACGAGCCGGATGTGTTCGCGCGGATCGGCACCGTCTTCGGCTCTTACGACTTTGTTAACTGGAAACTGACAGGCCGCAAGGCGGTCGAGCGGAACTGGGCGCTGGAGGCGGGTTTCGTCGATCTGGCGAGCGGCAATCTGTCGGAGGACCTGATCCGGCTGGGCCATATCGCCCCGGAAACGGTGCCGCCGAAAATCGCGTCCCACACCGTTTTGGGCGCGGTCACCGCGGAAGCGTCCGCTGCCACCGGACTTGCTCAGGCCACGCCTGTCGTCGGCGGCGCGGCCTGCACATTGCCCATTATAGCTCTAGACACGTTTGATTTTGTCGGCTATACCGACTCCATGACAGCGAACACACTGATTCGCCGCGAGCTGCTTTCCGACCAAGGCCGGGCGGTTCTTGCGGCCATGCCGCCGCCCGAGAGCTTTCCGGGCAGGACGGCATTTGCGCGCGAAGTGTGCGCGCGGTTCGGCTTTTTCGACGCCTTCGGCAATCCGCGGGAATCAAGCTGC
>MPMP01000077.1 GCA_002238565.1 Albidovulum sp. bin36 | reverse complement strand
AGCCGCCGTCGTCCCGCTTCAGCAGAACAACCGGCGAGTGCGCCGCCGCCTCCTCTTCGGTAAGGTCCGCCAGAAACTCTACGGCTTTCGGAAGGCGGAAGCCCGCCTCTTTGCTTTTTCTTGCCATTGTGAACTCTCCTGCTCGATGCCGAGCGCGGCGCCGACCGTGTTCTCCGGTCGATTCCGTCCGCGCAAGTGCCGGCAATCATAGTCGAAAGTCTCGCGAGGAGCAATTCTCAAGAGCGGCGGTCTTCTTTAGCAATCTTTCCCGCATCGCCTTTTCAACCAAATTGGTTTACACCCGCGCATCGAACAGTTTGAGATATGGCCGTGGTAAAGGTGGATTCCCTTTAGCTTCTCTACGGATTTGCCGGTTGGGACAATAACTGCCATGGAAGGGGTCTCCGCCGGTCTTGCGCGTCTGATTCCGATGAATGCGCCTCGGTCGACGCCGAGGCTCCAGGCCTAGGCTTATTGATCGGGGCGCATTCGGTTCTGCCGCGAGCTAGCGATTGAGCGCTTCGTAGATCTCTCGAGCGTTCGGGATCCCTCTAGCCTCGTATTCCGCAAAAATAGTCTCGATGCCCTTTGCGACGGTAGCGTCCATTTTTGCCCGCTCGTCATCCGATACGACGATCCACTCGTAGCTCTTGTCCGCCTCCGCGATCAGCATCTTCGAACGCTCGTCCGCGCCGTCAAAGGATTCGGCGAGCTTAAGCGACATGGGCAGTCCCGCAAGTTCGTCGATAATTGCGCGATGCTCCTCTGAAAGGCTCATGTACCTCTCTTTGTTCATAACCGCGAAAGTGACGGCGAAGCTGACGGGCACGTTTTCGACAACGTGGCTGGCGACGTCCCAGAAGTTCCACGGCGGGGTCAGATTGTTGTAGGAGGCCGTCGTCACGTCGATCGTACCCGTGCTGAGGCCGGTGTACATTTCGTTGACGGGCATCTGCACGGGCACGGCGCCGAGCGCTTCGACGATAGGCGTCGTCATGGCTGCGAATGGCACGAGCTTGGCCCCTTCCAATCCGTCCATTGTTGATACGTCCCGGGTGCCAACAAGCAAGTTGCCGGCGACGGTGCCCACGGCGAGAACCTTCACATCGGAAAACTCGTCGGCGAAGTGCTCGTCGAAGATCGACCAAATGCGCCGCGTGGAATCATCGGCGTTCTTCGCCGCGCCCGGCAGGATCGCCAGCATTGACTTCGGAAAGATCGCCGGAGTATAGGCGGCCACGCCAAACGTTATATCTCCTACGCCTTCGACTGCGCGTTTGAATTGCTGTACCGGCCCGGCGCCGAGTTGGCCTGCCGGGTAAAGCTTCATGGTAAGGGTTCCGCCCGACCTTGCTTCGATTTCTTCGGCGAACCACTTGAACATCACCGTGTTCGTGTGGTGCTGCGGCGGCACGAATGTCGCCACGCTGAGTTCTTCGCCGAACGTCGACTGAGCGGCCAGTCCAATCGAAGACGAAAGCGCCGCGGCCAGGCTAAGACGAATGATTGACATAATAATTCCTCCAAAGTTTTTAGAGCGGCGACGGCATTTTAGGATCCCAAACCGGGTCGCTGCTATGCCAACTACCTTTCTAGTCAGTGATTCTTGCCAATACTCGTATAAATGGGATCCCATTTCAAGTCAAAGCGCTGCGATTTGACTGGAATTTTGCCTTGTGGCTTGACTTTGGGATCCAAATTGATAGCCAATGCGAGCATGGAATCCATTGATACTGAACTCGCAGCGCGGATCCGGCAAGATATTATCTTGGGAATCTACAAGGAAGGCGGGCGCGTCTCGGAAGCGCAGCTTTGCGAAAACTACGATGTCTCAAGGACGCCCGTCCGGTTGGCATTGCGCCTGCTTGAACGCGAAGGCGTCATTCGCCGAGGAGAAGGGCGCGGCTACAGGATTCAAAGCCCAACCGTGGAGGACATAATTCAAGCCGTGGAAGTGCGCGGGCATCTAGAAAGTCTCGCGGCGCGGCTCATGGCTCAAAGCCGAATTAGTTCCGATCACTTGTCCGAAATGGCTCTTGCCATCGAAAAGATCGATGAAGCGATCGGAGATCTTGCAAGGATGGGCGGTCTTGACGAAACCGTGGTTAGGAGGGCGCAGGCGGCAAACAAGGTGTTCCACACGACGATTCTGTCGGCATGCGGCAATAATTATATCGGATATACGTGCGAGAAGATAAGCCACTTGCCCATGCTGGCGGTGGGATCGATGGTTTTTGACCGGACCGTCGGCGACACGCCGGATCACTTCGAACGCGGCCTGTTCAGGCTTCGGCTGGGAAACGCGCAGCACCAGGTAATCTTCGAAGCCATCGAAAAGGGCGATGCCGTGCGTGCCGAAGGCATGATGCGAGAGCATTCGCACACCATGGTCGAATACATACAGACATTCGAAAAACGGGACCAAAGCCTGACTGTTGCCGATTTGGTCGCATACTCGGCAAACGAAATCTTTCCGTCGATCTCATGAAGCGCGAGCGACGGGATGCCGGCATCCGATCAATTCGCGGTCCGCGGCTTTTGAATAGGCAAGATATTCGGACCCTTTCCCGCCGCGTCATTCTCATCCCAATAGCCGATTAGTGCATCGACCCGCTGATCCAGCCCGGTCATTTGAATATCGCGCTCTTCCGGCCAGGTTTCGCGCTGGCGAAACCGCAGCGACCAATCGGCAAGCTTGTTGGACATTGATAGGCGGACGTCGGCATGCTCGGGACTGCGTCCTAGATCGGTCAATTCGCCCGGATCGTTTACGAGGCAGAACAATAACGGCGCAAAAGCTGGGGCGTGAATGCTTTTCCCTGTCTCCGTGGCGATCATGGAGGACCGCCAGTCAATCGTAAGCGGGTAAACGGCGACGTCTGAAAATTCGGTTGCTCACGCGAGGGTTGGGCGGGGATAATTCCGATCATTCATCCATGATCGGAGGAAATTGTCATGTCAGGTTTGAACGGTTCGGCTGGTTCCCGTCGTGCGCCGGTGGTGCGCAGCGCAGACGAGTGGAGCGGCATCATGGCGGACTTCGAGCTCTCGGGGCTGTCGCAACGGGAGTTTTGCGAGTTTCGCGGGCTGTCCCCGAAGACCTTCTCGAACTGGCGGTGCCGTCTCCGCCCCGGGGGCGGGAAGGGTTCCTTTGTCGAACTCGCTCCGCCGTTTTCCTCGGGCCGGGATGTCGAGCTTGACCTTGGCTACGGGGTTGTCCTTCGGGTTCGGCGGTAGCGATGCTCGGCGGCTGGCCGCGGGGCGGCATCTGGCTGTCGACGGATCCGACCGACATGCGGCGCGGTTTCGACGGTCTGTGCGCGCTGGTGTCGGGCCATCTCGGGTGCAATCCGGCCGATGGGCGCTGGTACGTGTTCGTCAACCGGCGCCGGACCATCGTGAAGGTCCTGGGCTTCGAGCGGGGCGGCTTCTTCATCTGGTCCAAGCGCCTGGAGGAGGGCCTGTTCGCCTCGCCTCCGGCCTCCGGCCATGCGGCGCTTGCATTGTCTTCGACCGAGTTGACGGCGCTGATCGACGGCATCGACATCACCGTTCGCCGCCGCCGCAAGCGTTACGGCGGTCCCCGGGTGGCGTCCGGGTGAGCCCGGACGACGGTCATGTCGATGCTGCCGGTCATCGGGTTGTCGGCGAAGAGGTCCTTCCACAGGCGCGGCGTCAGTTCGCGGACCCGGTCGGCCGGGTGGGTGTCGATGCGCTGGAAGACATCGGCCAGATAGGTTGCAGGGCTGATCCCGAGCAGGAAGCAGGTGGCGACGAGGCTGTTGATGATCCCGACGTTCCGCGCGCCGGAAATAGCCCCGGCGGCCTATCGTGTCAAGCGGAAAATCGGCGCGGCAGCGGAAAATCGGCGAATGCCAGGGCCGCAGCATCGGGCGCAGCAGCCAAACGATACACGAAACCGGGCAAAATCAACGGACGTCGCAGTTTACCCGCTTACTGTTTTCGGAGATCTTTCCCGAGGACCGATTTTGTTCATGGGCGGTGGGTGAGGTTCACATCCTCGATGAACAGGTCGTGCCGAACGGGCGCCGCGATGCGTTTGAAACCAGCATGCACCTTGACCATCTCATCACACATCTGCGCCTCGTCGGCGCAGAAATCGCGCGAATGTCTCCTGGCTTCACAAAAGCGCCACCGGCGCAGAACAATCGAGTTGGGCGTCGACAAGGTCTATGAGAAACTGGAAGTCATTAAGCAGGGGGCTGTCTCGGCAGGGTACGCAAAGGCCATAGAAGATGAAATTCATGAAGTGCTGTTGGAGATGAAGACGGCTACGGACTTCCAACTGTTCAAGCAGGCGGAACGCCGGGCGCTCAGGAGCCAGCTCAAGGCGGTCACGGCGGCTGTCGGCACCGCCACCAAGCGGGCCCCGCCGATGGCGACATGTTCGCATGTCTCCCTGCGTCCAAGAAAGCCGTCTACATGGAGGTTTTTGACCTCGTTTACACTTGTTCCGTGAACCAGGTTGCAGCAAAGAATCTCATTGATCGAATGCTTGAACGTTTGTCGCGCACCTGAAGGATATCCTACCCGCCGCCCACCTTGTCCGGCAGGATATTCATTGTAGCCCACGAAAGGGGTTGTTTGCAGGAGAGGGCTGACACTCTAGGCATTTTGTCTTCGCTTCTCGTCGCCTTCACGGGCTATTATGGTTCTAGCCAGATTCGTGTTGAAATACACGCTAACGGCTGGTTTTCAGCCCCCGCGTCTGCATGAAGTTGTAGAGTGCTTGGTGCGTTCGCCCGAGACCGCGTCCGCGTGTTCGAGGATATTGTCTCTGGAAGGACCTTCGACCGACCCGGCGACACGCTCGCCGTAATTCGTCTCGACCGCCTCGGCCGCCCGCGCTCCCTCGGAAGGCTCGCCCCCGAGCAGGTCGGCGGTCCAGCTCGCGCCAGGCCGGGTTGACGACGCGCGCCTCGGGGTCGAGCTCGGCCAGGGCGTGAACCGGCAGCGCGTCGAGGTTGAACTCCTCGCGCATTTACTTGAAGAAGTTCTCCTGCGACCAGCGCGAGAACCGATCCGGGCATCTGCGGAATTCACGGGAAGACCGGAAAGAGGGCAAGCCGCGGCCGGGTCGGAGAAATCACAAAATAGGTCCGGTCCGCCGCACGATAGGTCTTCAGATCATCGCAGCGCCGAAGCCCGGGCTGCGGACCGCTTCGAAACTGCGGGGCCGGAGGCGCAAAATCCTATGTCGCCTCATGTACCTTTGTGACGATAACCCCGTTCTGTAACTTGCAGTGGAGGCCTGAAGTACGGCATATTTGGCGCAGCAAAATGGACTCGAGACAATAGAAGGAATTATGGCCAAGGCACCTATTGACAGGAATCCGGAGATTCTTGGAGGCACGCCGGTATTTTCCGGCACGCGGGTTCCAGTCCGCATTCTGATTGAGCATCTGGAAGCCGGCGACCGGCTCGATGATTTTCTTGAGGATTACCCGACCGTATCTCGGGAACAGGCCATCGCAGTACTCCGCCATGCCAGGACTATACTTGTAGGCGGCAAGAATGAAGCTGCTGCTTGACGAGTCCGTACCGCGGAGGCTGTCGGCAACCTTCCCTGAAGCGTTCAGGGTTCATAAGGTCCCGCAGATGGGCTGGTCCGGCACGGGCAATGGCAGGCTGCTCCGCTTGGCGGCGGATCATGGTTTCGCCGCGCTTGTCACAGTCGATCGGGGGATGGCGCATGAACAGAACCCGGGCAACCTTCCAGTTCCGGTCATCATCATGCTCGGCGTCCGCAACCGCCTTCAGGAATTGCAACCGCTTGTCCCGCAAGTAATCGATATACTGTCCAGAAGACCGCGCAAACGCATTTATCATGTGTCGGCGTGAACGGCCGGGGCCATTCGCAAAGCATTTGCCGACTTGCGCGAAAGGGGCGTCAAGCATGCTCCGCATCGTTTTTCCGCAGACGCAACGCGCGGCGCCGTTCGGGGCCTCTCGTTCGTTTTGCCGATTCTGCGCCGGGAACCGGCCTCTTCCGGGGCGGTTTCCGCCGCCCGGGCTGCTCGCAGCGGCCAGCCCCGCTCTGGTGTTCTCGACGACCAGTTCGCGCTGGAACTCGTCGAAGGCGGCGGCCATGCGAAAGAACAGGCGCCCTTCCGGGCGGGGGGAAGGGACGCCTGCGGCGCAGGATGACGCTTCTACGCCCGGAATGCGCGGGCAATCGCCCATGAACAGCGCGCGAGAGCTTCTTTCAACAGGATTGGAAGCCTGCGTTAAGCCCGCTAGGATGTGACTTCGGGCCATCTGTATTCACCTAGCGGGGAGAATGCGACCCCATCGAGAGGGGCAACAATCCATGACCCCACCGACCCGATGAGGAAGATGTTCTTCAACATCGTTGCTGCCTTCGCCGAATTCAAGGCCGACCTCATCAGGATGCGAACCCGCGAGGGCATGGCGATCTCTAGGTCCAAGGCCGTCTCAAGGGCAAGCAGCCGATGTTCTCGGGTCGCCAGAAAAAAGAGCTCTGCTGGATGCACGCCAGCGGCGACTGCACCATATCTTGTGTCAAAATTCGGAGTGAAGCGTGGAACACGATTGTTTTGATTATTTACTTGACTAGTTCGAGCTTCGACGGCATTTCTCCGGTATGCTCGGCAATTTGGGGTGATTTGGCATGGACGCCCGTGTAGACCGATTTGATTTTCACAGTGACGTTGTCTTCACTCGTCCTGCCTTCAGCCGGGTCGCCTCATTTGTACAAATTATAGAACCGCTCTACGACGCATTTGATGCGGCAGGCATACGGATTCCTTCCGATGCTCTTTGTTTCGAGAACGGCAATTCAATTTCGACTGCGAAGGTCACCTTGTCCCTGTTCTCCGGATTCTACACATTCGAGGCGCACTTTCTTGACCTGCGATCGCTCCAAGCTGTCGAGCAGGCCAGGCGATTTGCCAGACTATTCGGTAACACCGTCTGCCGCTTCTTGTCTGACGGTCTGCCCGATCGCTACACAATCACCACCCCGACCTGGTTGACAGTTGACGGTGGGTACGACGCTGCTGAGGCTCTTGTCCGTCGCGTTGGATGGCAGCCTGAATCAAATGACCCGTTCAGGAAACCTATTTTTCAAATTTGACATAGTACTAGCTCCAGGGATTACTGTCTTCGGCGAATCCTTTTGACTTGAGATATTTGTTGTACGGCAGGTCGTCGCGAACCATGGTGTCAGGGCGGATGCCGTCATCTCGTTCTACTGCTTCCAACCCGCCTTGCGCATGATGTTTTCCAATCGCGCATTTGGCGTCAATCCCAAGCCTCGCCATTCCCTCTTCGTCTGCAACTACATGGGATCCGGAATCGATTTCCAACGGACGAGGCTACGCGTTTGTTCCAAAGATTTTGCTCTAGGGATCCCGACTCGCTAAAGCGCGTGTTAAGGGCAGGCGGCAAAGAGCAGGCTATGAAATCCGCGCCGCCGGTCGAACGGCACTTGATGAAGCTGGCGATAGGCCGGTGCGAATTTAGGGGCGTTGCGAGGTTAGGCTTCTCGATCCTGATCCTGGCCGCTTTTCAAAGACGCGCTTGCCGAAGAAGCAGGGGAATGAAAGTCGATGCATCCGGAATTGAAAGATCACCCGCAGTACTTTCGGAAAAAAGTGGTTCAGCTCTCCGAAAACGTCTATCAGGCGTTCGGATTCGCGGCCTCCAATGTTTACATGATCATCGGCGAAGATGGTCTCATTATTATTGACACGTCCGAGTCAACCGGTGCGGCGGAGGCCATTTTGGCCGAGTTCAGGAAGATCACGAGCCTTCCAGTCAAGACCATCATCTACACTCACTCGCATCGCGACCATGTTTCCGGAGCGAATGTTTTCGCGGCTGACGCCGCGCCCGAAATCATTGCGAGCGCCAAGTTCTCCGACGATTCTTTGATCGTCGCAACCGAGCATCCCCGTCCAGCCAAAGCAATGCAGGTGCGGACCAAGCGACAGTTCGGCATAGGATTGTCCTATCCGGATGAAATCATCGGGATCGGCATCGGTCCGGGAGATCGACCGCTAAAGGGCCTAGGCGCAGGCAGTCTTCCCCCGACCCGAAGGGTTGGCGAGGAGGGCGAGCATTATTCAGCTTGCGGCGTTGATCTGCAGTTGGCAATGGCGCCGGGTGAAACCCCCGATCACATGATCGTCTGGTACTCAAATAGGAAAGCGCTGTTTTGCGGAGACAATTACTATCGTTCCTTCCCGAACCTGTACGCCATTCGCGGAACGGTCTACCGCGATTTCGATGCCTGGGCGGACACTCTAGACCATCTCATGACATTCGACGCTCAGATTTTAGCTCCAGGTCATACAAAGGCGTTGATTGGCGCGGAGACAATAAAGGAAGTCTTGTCCGATTACCGCAACGCAATTCGCCACGTCATCGAAAGCACTCGGAACGGTATGGATGCCGGCTTGACCATTGACGAGTTGGCGCACTCCGTAAAGTTGCCGGCCAGCTTGGCCAATAAGCCGCACCTGCGCGAATTCTACGGTCGCGTGGACTGGTCGGTTCGCGCCTATTGCGTCGGAACCATGGGCTGGTTCGACGGCAACCCGACGACGCTCGGCTCTCTTGCTCCAAGAGAAGAAGCCGAGCGCTTCATCAATTTAGCCGGCGGCGCTGACGCAGTCTTGTCCGCAGCGGAAAGAGCTCGGTCCGATGGTGATTATCAGTGGGGGCTCCAGCTGGTCGACCGATTGATTTTTTCCGGTCGGGAGCGTGAATGCGCGACTAAACTTAAAGCCGAGATCCTCGGAGAATACGCTGACGAACAGATCAACTGCACCGCGCGCAACTACTATTTAATGTGCGCGAAAGAGCTTGAACGGGAATTAACTTGACATGGCCAACGCAGTCGACGCGGACGGGGTAGAGCTTGCGCAAGTACGTATGGGGACCGAATATGCGAATCCACCGAAGGACTTAGTTTTCTAACACTCCATTACTTTAACTTTAAAAGAAGGGGCCCGTTCAATAGGCAAGGGGGCTTCACTGCGCGCCTGTTCGGATTTCCGCCTTTATGTAGGCTCATACATTTGCTTACCTTGCGTGGCCTCCGTAACCCAAAAGGTATTTTTTCGTTGTTCCCGCCCCAACGCTTCCAATTCGACCTTATACGCCTTGTTCATGTCTTTGGGTGAATAGAGGCTTCGACCGAGCATCGTCTTTTCCTTCGACACTTTGGTCTTGCAGGATTCTGCGTTCACGGCGGCTCCAACCTCCTCGACCTCATTCAACAGAGTCGGGGCGTGAACCTTGAGCCATTCCACGCCGTTCAAGTGCGAATACTTGGCGTCGATGCGCATCAGTGCCCGCCGTTGGGGAGCGCGGGATTATAGATCGGCTTGCCCATTGGCCGAGTCTTCAACTCCCCCTTGCGCAATGCTTCGACCCGTTGTTCGGCGGTCTCGACATATTCCGGCACGATGTCACATCCGTAAGCGTCGCGATCATGCATCAGAGCGGCAATGACAGACGACCCCACTCCCATGTAAGGATCCAAAACGGCATCGCCTTCATTCGTCATAGACAGCACGAGCCGTTCCACCAGTTCGACCGGGAATTGGCACGGGTGTTTGGTCTTTTCGGGATGGTTGCTCTTGACGTTCGGGAACTCCCATACGTCAGACGGGTTCTTGCCTTTCGGATTGCCGGACAACTTACCCGCGTTCGGACCCTTGAAGTGCCTCTTGCCCGGATACTTGGACGGAACCCGGATCGAGTCAAGGTTCCACGTGTAATCGTCGGAAGCCGTCCACCAGTTGATTGTCTCGTAGCGGCCCGACAGACGTCGCTTGCAGTGCAGGCCGTGGCCGAAGTGCCAAATGATGCGGTTGCGGAGCTTCAATCCGAAATTGCGAAAAATCGGATAGGTGAGCGTATCCAGCGGAATTATTTCGCCGTCGGTCACGTAGTTGCCGACCTGCCAACATATCGAACCTTGCGGGTTCAGTGTCCTGACGCATTCGGAAATGACGGCTTCCTGTTGCGCCAGATAATCGTCCAAAGGCGTTCTGGACTCGTAATCTTTGCCAAGATTGTAGGGCGGTGACGTGACCACCAGCTTGAAATGCCCGTCCGGGAATCCTTGGAGGAATTCCATGTTGTCTGCACAGGCCATGACGGGGACGCGGTGATCCTTGTGCTTCTGCGCTGGATTTGGAAGCAGGGATCGCGCCAACGCTGCCGGATCGTTAATGACGGGCGGTACGACTGCATCCATCATGCCTTTTCTCCCACAAGGCCTTTATCCACGAGCCGCTTGCCGATAATTCCAGCAACCTTGTTCTGCATTTGCTGGATAGTATCGGCGTTTCGGATGTTGTGCCTTCCAGTAATCTCGTTGACGAAGCGGTACGGGTTTTGCGGGCTCACGTGATTAAGCGCGCTCTGATAGCCGCGCTTGAGCATGGTCCAAAAAGACTCGTTCCCGTTGGCACGCGCCATGTCGCGCACATACTCTGGAACCGAGTGATTTACTCTTACGCGGTCAAAAAACGGAACAAGCGTGTTGTAGACTTCGGCTTTATCTGTGGTGACCGTAGCGCCGACCTTTTTTTGCGCGGCAACGAAACCCGCGACGCGGGGCGCGTCAGTGGCCGTAACGACCGTTGCGCGAACCTTTTGTGTGTCGCGGTCCTTGAAGCCAGCCACGGTTTTCTTTCCTACCGGCCAGCGCTCTGAGTTGTTCAGTTCCTTGCGCTTGTAGAGGCTCATGCACTTTCGCTTTCCGCCAAAATAACTCTCGTCCGCCTCGACCGGACCCGCGAACATCCCGTCCTTGCCTCCAAAGGCTTCACGCAATCGGTGCGCCATGAACCATGCAAACTTCCGGGTGATCTTGTGGTCGCGATGCACCTTCATGCTGCTAACGCCCTTGAGGCTTGTTGCTTTCAGGTTGATCGCGATTGCCCATATGCGGTGTCGGATTCTCGAATGCTCCAAGACCGATCCCCGCCGCAGCGAAAGGAATCGGCGGCAGTCTCAGCGCCGGAAGGCCATCGGCTTGGGGTCGTCCTTGCGCGCCGTATAAAAGCTGCCGAAATGCGGGCATTTCCTATCCTCGTCGGTAGTCCAGCACACATCTTCAAACCACCTTGCGGCAGCTTCCTCGTTCGGAAACATGTCATGCAGTTCGATCAAGGCGATGCTATTGCTGTGCGCTTTGCCCGGCGCTTTCGCGATGCTGAACCTCCCCATATCAATCACCATAGCCTATCGCGCATGGCAAGGATGGTATTTTCTCCATTATCTTGGCAGGCGACAATTGGAGCGTAGTCGCGCTGCAACCGCTGTTTCAGAGCGGAGACAACACGGCACGAAGATTTTTGTGCGGTACTTAAACTACTCATAGGGTGCTCCTCACGATGCCTTGTTCCTTCTATGTTCTAGTCTGGCGTTGTGCAAGTGTCAAGGGGAATTCGACTGTAGCCACGGGTGTAGTCCAACTTTGTTGCGTGTAATTTGCCTCCCTGAATAGAGTGCTGGTAGATGGTGGACGTTGAAGGGAAGAAGCCGGCAAAGATTTTCAAGTGCCGCTTTAGAAACTTCGCACCGGGCCGACCACTTTGACTTGCAACGCCAAGCGAGTTACGCCTTCTGGAAGCAACAAATTTGTACAGCACCCGTTCCGAACCGCGAATGTTTCACTGGCAAAAGAAGAGTAATGTAATCTATGGTTTATTTTTGAGCTCAAGTGCTTCGCGGCGGATTGCATGCCGTCATCGTCCTATCGCGACCGGGGCAAAAATTTGCGGACTGAGCGGGTTGGATACGCGGAGCAATTCAAGCTAAGACTTAAAAGGCTGCTCGCAAGCAGCGTCAGCATACCGAACGAGGAAATTTGATGGAAGAACACGAGTCGACCCGGAGGGAGACGGCGGTGCGCTGCGCCCGTGAGCCAATGGTATTTGCGGTACAGGCATCCATGGAAGTTCGCTGCCGCAGTATGGAATACTTTGAGGACTTTGACATTCTGGGCATCGGAATGCAGACGCGGGAAGTTCCGGTGCAGTTCGGACTGGCGTTGGATGCCGCGGGACGATCGCTGGGAACGTACGATTTGCATGCCGGAGTACGGAGTGCGACACGGAAGGGCGTGCGCCAGGTTTCAGGTCTGGACCGAGCTCGCGAGTTAGCGGATGCCTGCCCTCGGACGCGAGTGATATTGTTGTGCGAATGCAAATTCAGCGAGTTTGTCGAAAGTACTCGGAAGCTTGAAGGCACTTCGATAATTCGAGCCAACTATGCGGAACGGCATCGCGTTCTGCTTACCGACGGCAGTTCCGAGGATCTTTTTCGGTACATGGATCGGCAGCCAGTGTTGGCCGAAATGGACCTCGACATCGCCTCTGGCGCCTGGCCGAGCAAGCGAGAGTGGCGCACAGCGAATCTGGAACTTCGCGCCGCAAGAATAATGCTGGAGCCGCCCAAATCCGGCCCCCGAACACCGCGCGAGTTCACGACAGTGTATGCTAAAGAAGCGAAGGGAAAAAGGCCGCTGCGTTGGATGCTAATTGCCAATGAGAGTCAAGCCGATGCTCAAACTGCCATAAACGTTGTTGAATGGTATGGAATGCGCGGCCGCGCTGAAGAATTTTCTACCGTTCTTAAGATCGGATTTCGCTGCGAGAGCCTCTGGCCCGAAACGGTAGATGATCTTAGAATCACCATATCCCAAGCCGTGGATGTTGCCTCGGAAGTATACAACCGGCAACGGCTCTTAAAGGAAAGTCCGGAACGTCCGGCGATAGACGCGTTTAACGCGCGCGAGATCTTGGTTGTGCATGCGCTATCGCAGCGCGCTAGCAAAAAACCAGAGCCGGACATGAACCAGAGCATCAAGTCTTTTATTATTGAAATGGCTAGCTTGGGCGGATTTTATCCAAGCAGAAACCAGGGATTGCCGGGGACGGAAAAGGTATGGGAAGGCTGGAAGCGCCTGAAAACCGGAGTTTGGGTTGTCGAGGTAATGAATAAAAATCGAGGCTAGCTGGATGCAAAGAGCGCTGATTTCCAATCGCGAAAACCGGGGAATCACGCTATCCGTGGCTATGGCGCTTCCGCTTGGCAGCTGGCGGTCCCCGAAGCTTCCCCCATGCGCGGTCGACGCGAGGCGATGCGATCAAGGCGCAGAAGGCCGAGTACTCCTATAAGGCGGAATAGGCGTTCGCGAAAATTCCCGGCTCGCGGCAATATTCCAAAAGCCGCGAACGGTTCGCCTCCCAGGGGGCGAACATGGCTCCGAATGGCGCGATTCATGCGGAAACGATGCGATCATCCCGAAAACCGCGAGAAATTTGTCGCTTTGCGAGATTCGCACCCAACTCGGATATTGCCGGCGGCTCAGCCCCGAAGCCTACTTGAAACGGGAAATGATGTCAGGCACTTGCCGGCGCGAAGCCGCACTAACTGTATTGAAACGCCGTGAATCTAAGATTTGAATTGCCGCATGCCATTCCGGGCCAGAGAATTGGAATTCTCGGCGGGTCATTCAATCCGCCGCATTCCGGTCATGTGCTTGCGACCCTTTGGTCGCTTAAATGCTTCGGCCTGGACCGGATCTGGTGGCTTGTCTCTCCCGGCAACCCATTGAAAACTGAACGCCCCAGTTCCATGCGCCTGCGCATAGAGGCGGCGAGCCGAATGATTCGCCATCCGAGAGTCGTAGTCTCGAATTTCGAAGAAGTGGCGGGAACGAATTACACTTACCGAACAGTCGCCGAGCTCACAAAAAAATACCCTAGTACAAAATTCGTGTGGCTGATGGGAGCCGACAGCTTGCTGCAGCTGCATCATTGGAAGAATTGGAATGAAATTGTGCGTCAGGTGCCGATCGGCGTAATCGCCAGGCCGGGGAACAACACTCCCGCCCGGTTCTCGGCGGCGGCGGCGCGCTATAAGCGATTCAAGATTCCCCAGGAACTTTCCCGCGCGCTTCCCTATCGCGAACCGCCTGCATGGACTCTGATCAATCTGCCAATGGACCCGATCTCGTCAACCAGTATCCGACGCGAGGGACGCTGGAATTCGTAGAGTCTGCCGGAGTTCCGCCATTCGGCGGAACGCTCAGGGGCAATGGCGGGTAAAAAACCTCGTCGGGTGCTGCGCCGCGATCAGTTCGGGATGACCCGAAGCGAAGCGCTCGAAGTGGGGGGCGGACAGATGGGCGTCAAAATCATTCCGCGAATCGTACACTTCGTAGAAAACCACGACGTTGGGCTCCTCGGGCGAAGCGATTACATCGAATTGCCTGCAGCCGGGTTCGTCCGCGACCGAATGCGCGGAATCATCTCGCGCGAGAGCGAGAAACTCCTCCAGCCTGCCTTCCTTGACCTTGAATTCCGCCAGCACGACAAACGCTCCGCCATCTTTATTTTCTGCCATAGCTAAACTGTCCTCCGATGATCAGGTTGCTTGCATGCGTTGTTTCCAAGCGACCATTTCCTTCCTTAGCCTCCACGCATCGCTGTCGCGGTCGACGTCTACGTCCGAATAGCGAACGATGCCGTCGCGCGCCACAGGTCGTTTCAGCGCCGCGTTGTGCGCGAGCCCGATGGGAAGAGCGTCGAGCGCAAGGCTTCGTTCCGACGGAACCGCCTTGCCCCAGACAGTATAGCCGCCTTCGCCGTCAAGCCTCGTCCCGGCCGCTAGATCGGTTTTTGCGACCGCGATAGCGTCTGATCTGAATTCGAGCGGCGACCCTGTTGCTTCCCCGCGCAAAACGGCGGAAAGTGCGCTCGTTCCGACTTCCAGCCCAATCAAGTGGAATGGGCGCCAAAGCGAGGCGTACCAGCCCGATTCGTCGGTCAGAAGCCCGTACTGCCGAAAACAGTCGCGCGTATAATCGTTCGGCGCGCGAAACGTAACGAACATGCCGAAGCGCAAGTGGTCCTCGAGTTCAATGCCGCAAGGCGATTGGCTTGAAGCGATTTCGACAAGTCCGCTCCGTTCGAGCTGGCCGCCGTCGGAAGCAGGTCTGAATACGTTCGCCAGGTCTCCGGTTCCGGAAGGCGGGAAATTCAATCCGTCGTCGGGGCAATCCAGCCCCGTAGCGTTCGAAACGGCAACCATCTCTACGGCGGACTTGGTTCCGTCCGTGAAGGAATTGAACATCTTAGCATTGAAATCGCCTCCGGCGATTTCGTCTTCGCTCCAGCCGTAGTACTTCCACACGGTATCCGGCGTGGAGTAGCGGTAGTGCGGTTCGAACTTCATTCCCTTGCCCGCCGCGGTCAAATCGAATCCGCAGGCTCTCGCCCAATCGACCAGTTCGCAGATAATTGCCGGCTGGTCCCCGTAAGCCATGGAATAGACCACGTTCCTGTTTCTCGCCTTGGCGGCGAGCAGCGGGCCGCAGAGCACATCGGCTTCTACATTGACCATGACGACATGCTTTCCGGCTTCAATTGCCGAGAGGGCGTGGCTGGCTCCCGCCAGAGGGTCCCCCGTCGCTTCGATGATGCAGTCTATTCGGTTATCGTCGAACAGGCACGAAGGGTTGTCCGTCACGAATGTAGTACCGTCGCGGCACGCGTCCGAAACCGATACTGCGGCAAACCGCTCGATTGGCCAGCCGATCCGGCGCAGAGCGGCATTCGCCTTCGAAACGTCCAAATCCGCAACGCACGCGACATTGTATCCGGGAATACTCGGCGCCTGGGCCAGGTGCATCGATCCGAATTTTCCCGCTCCGATCAGCCCAGCGTTGATCGAGCGCCCCAGAGCGCGCCGTTTCGCCAGCAAAGAGTATAAATTCAAAAGTCCGGCTCCTTTGGCGGGATGCGACGAGCAGTATATTGGCCTATCGCTCCGACGCAAAGCGCCTTCTGAATCCGAGCGCCGACAGAGAAAAGAGGTATCGAGTCGATTCTTTTAGGTTGCAAGCGGATTGCCGAATCGGCGCGCGAGCGCCGCATTCGAGAAAGTGCGGCGGCATCTGCAAACGAACCGTTGATTTCAGAAGGGGCGATTGACCGGGATAGGAATATGAGTTGACGGCCGAGCAAAAGCGAGGGATACCGCCGGAAGTCCGCGCTTTAGAAAAAAAACGCCGGCAATAGTATCGAACATTTCCCGATAATCCTTCTACCGAGCAAAATGCAAACTCTTGACGCCGCACAAGCCATCCTGAAGAGCACATTCGGCTACGACCGGTTCCGGCACGGCCAGGCGGACATTGTCGGAGCGCTGCTGGCGGGCGAGAATGTGCTGGCGGTAATGCCGACCGGTTCAGGCAAGTCGCTGTGCTACCAGCTTCCCGCGCTGGCGACCGAATCGCTGACCGTAGTCGTGTCGCCGCTCATCGCCTTGATGCGCGATCAGGTGGCCGCGCTGCGCACTAGCGGCGTGGCTGCCGGCGCGCTCAATTCGGCCACGCCGCGGGCGGATGCCGCGGAAACGCACCGCCAACTGCGCGACGGTCGTTTGCGCCTGCTCTACATCTCGCCGGAACGACTCATGCAGCCTGTCGTGCTGGATGGCCTTGCCCGGTACGGTCCGGCGAGGTTCGCCATCGACGAGGCGCACTGCATCTCGCAGTGGGGCCACGACTTCCGACCTGACTACCGTCGCCTTGCCGAGCTGCAGAAACATTTCCCGGACGCCCGGCTCAGCGCCTTCACTGCAACTGCCGATTCCGTTACGCGGCAGGACATCGTCGAGCGGCTGTTCGGCGGGCAGGCAAAGATATTCGTCGCCGGATTCGACCGCCCAAACCTGCAAATCGGCATTGCTCCCCGGAAATCCGCGAATCTGCAGATCGACGCCGTGCTGAACCGACACCCCGGCCAGTCCGGCATCGTCTATACGCTCTCGCGCAAGGAAGCGGAGAGGACGGCGCAGCGACTGTCGTCGCGCGGGCGCGAAGCATTGCCCTACCACGCCGGAATGGATCAAGATGTCCGCGACCGGAACCAGGACCGATTTCTGACCGAGGGCGGAGTCGTCATGGTGGCGACCATCGCCTTTGGCATGGGCATTGACAAGCCGGATGTGCGCTTTGTCGTACATGTCAACATCCCGTCTACCGTCGAGGCCTACTATCAGGAGATAGGCCGAGCCGGGCGTGACGGACTGCCGGCGGAAACCCTAATGCTCTACAGCATGGGCGATATCGTGATCCGCCGCTTAATGATCGACGACTCCGAAAGGCCCGATGAGGCGAAGCGGGTCGAACATCAGCGTCTCAATGCGCTGCTAGCCCTGTGCGAGACCGCCGGTTGCCGGCGCCAGGCACTGCTCGGCTATTTCGGCGAAACCAGCGAAGCGTGCAATAATTGCGACCGCTGCCTCGCGCCGGTCGAGACGGTCGATGGCACCGTGATCGCGCAGAAGGCGCTGTCGGCGGCTCTGCGCACGGGCGAACGCTTCGGCGCCGAGCATCTGGTCTCCGTGTTGCGAGGCGAATTGACAGACAAGGTGCGCCAGTACCGCCATGATCGCTTGCCGACCTTCGGGGTGGGCGCGGAAATCGGCAAGTCGCTCTGGCGCTCCTATTTGCGCCAGCTCGTGGCGGCCGATGCATTGAAGATCGACATCGGCGGTTCCGGCGCCCTAAAGCTGGGCGGCCGAGGCCGTGCCCTTCTAAACGGCGACGAGCTCGTGTCGCTCCATGGCGAAGCTGCCGTTCGGACCAAGGAACGTAGACGGACAGCAGGGCCAACGCAGACGAATGCCGATCCGACTCTGTTCGCCCGGCTCAAGCGGTTACGGCTTGAGATCGCAAATGATGAAGGCGTGCCGGCATTCGCTGTATTCCATGATCGTAGCCTTCTCGACATGGCCGCTCAAAAGCCTAGCAGCCTTGAACAGCTTGCCGCCTGCCACGGAGTGGGCGCCATAAAACTGAAGCGCTATGGCGAGCGGTTTCTAGATGTGCTCAAAGATTCCGCCAGCATCCAGCCGCCTGCGGAGGGCGCCATGGATGCGGAATAGGAAAGTTTGGCCGCCGAACGGGTTCTAGCCGCATGATTCAATGAAATGATTCCATGTCTTGTAGATTCTGCGAGCCTCTTTTCCACGATGCGGTGAGATCCTCCCTGCCTTTTGCTCCGGCACAACGGGCGGGCATCGTTGGCGCCGCGGTGATCGGATTAGCATTTGATCGCCGCGAAGCACTTATCGAGCGTACGGAAGATGACCATTTAAGCTTTTGCCTCGAGAGCTTGGTGAATAAGCGCTCGACTGCCGCCGGTTGTATAGAAGCGCGGGGTATTGGCGATTCCCCGCGCCTTTGCAGGATTGCCTGTAATTTCCCTATTGCTTGACTCTTATTGTCGCCGCCGGTCGCTTCGGCCCTTTCGGTCGATCTGGAACGAATTTCGGCTGAACATTCGGGAAAATGAAGAATTCCCGCGCCGTTGGCATCCCGCGGACTAGATTTGCCGGAACCCCGATTTGACTGGCCGGAGCTAGTGGCGCGGTTGCCCGCCGGTGTCGTCCGCGTCGCCGGGCGCCGCCTCCGAACGAACCTTAACTTGAAAAAACATTGCGAGACCCGCGGCTATGGCCGCTGCGAAGAAGGCAACGAGAAATACGCTGTCGAGCGATTCCTGCAGCGCGTTTCTGATTGAGTTCAGCAAGTCCCGCACCAGCGCCGATTCGTTGAGTCCGACCGCCGTCAAATCCTCTCTCAATCGTTCCTCCGAAGGGGAATCGCCGAAAACCCGAAGGTCCCTCGACCAGTCGTCGAGCTGTCCGTCGGCAAGCTCCGCCTTCACCGCTTCAGGCAAAGCCTCTTCCAAACTTGACACGAATTGCGTTGCAAGCACGATGCCCAATACCGCCAGACCTATCACGCCGCCGACCGACCGGTAGAACTGCAAGGCCGATGTCGCCACGCCCACGATTTTGTGAGGAACGTGGTTTTGCACGCCAACTGAAATTGTCGCTATGATTCCGCCGGTGCCGAGTCCCGCGACCACGATGTATATCTGGCTCTGCACGATGCCGGTCGTCGCATCCATTGTGGATAGCAAATATAGTCCCGCCGACATGAGTCCTGAAAATACCGTCGCCAGGATCCGATAATGTCCCGTGATTCGGGAAAGCATCAGACCTGCCACGACGCCGCCCACCACCATTCCTAGCAGCAACGGCACGAGCAAACCTCCGCTTTGCGCTGCCGATAAGCCGAATACGACCTGGAAGAACAAAGGCAGGAACAGAACGCATCCATAAAGCCCGAAACTGGCCAGCAGCATAATTGCGACGGAAAGTCCGACCACGCGATCCGCATAGAGCGAAAGAGGAACAATCGGCGATCTGGCGCGTAATTCAATGATTATAAAAACCCCGGTCATCGCCAGCGAGAACAGCAGCATGCAAAGTATTATCGTTGATCCCCACTCGTATCGCACGCCCCCCGTAGAAAGGGCTACCAAAAAGGGCGGCAACGCGAGCCCCAGCGCGATCATGCCCTTCAAGTCTAAATGGGGATCCTCGGGAGGGGACGGGGGCTTCGGGAACATCCGCGCCGTAAGCGCAAAAACCGGAATGCCTGCGAGGCCGATTATCAAAAACGTCCATTGCCACGACAGGGCGTCGGCGAGGATGCCGCCAATCACAGGTCCAATTATGAACGACACGCCGTAAACGGCGCTTAAAATGCCATGGAATCTTCCTCGGTCCTTCGGTCGAAAGAGATCGGCGATGCACGCGAAGCAGCAGGTCGCGACGGCGCCGCCTCCCACACCCTGCAAGCCGCGGAAAACCACGACCTGAGTCATCGATTCACTGAAGCCTAGAAATACGGATCCCGCGCAGAAAATTGCCAAGCCCAGCAGCAGAAACCGGCGCCGACCATAAATGTCGCTCAGCCTGCCGACGATCGGGTACGCGAGAGTAGCCGTCAGCAAATAGGACGTTGCCGCCCACGTGTACTGATCGAAGCCGCCTACGTCGGCGATGATAAGGGGCATTGTCGTGGCGACTACGGTTTGGCTCAGCGCGCTCAGAAACATGGCTAGCATTACGCAAGCCATCGATGCGATGGCATGTCGCCTGGGCGGCGGCGTGAAGCCGCCATTATCCTCGTGGCCGCCGTCCATGGAATCGGTATGAGTGTTCGAAGCGACGGGCATCTCCCCGCCGTCCCGTTTTATTCCGGCCATCGAAGGCAGAAATTCCCGCGCCGAGCCTGTCGGATCAAACCGATCATTGGCCCTTTCTCTTGCGCATGCGGAGCATGAATGTGTACGCCCTGTAGCCGCACCGCGAAATGAACGAGAAAGCGCCGGAGGAGGAAAGAGGTCCGTCGCGACCGGGCAGGAACTCCCAAGAGTCGAGGTCCTCGATCGCGGTCAGCGTTCGACCCAGCAATTCGCGCGTCTGGTTCACGATCGCCTTGTCGTTCATATCAATCCCGCCGGCTCCGAGAATCATGGGCATAAGCGTGCCGAGCATGTTCTGCCGGTAGCTATTCCAGCAGTCGTCGCGAGTGAAGTTCTTCGCACCCGTTCGACACACGATGTCGTGGTACTCGCTCAGTGCGTCATGCTCGTAGCGGCGCCGGTCTTCAGTGGTTAGGCTAGTGGCGTTAAAGAAGGCGACATCATACATGCCGCATCCGATGCCGCAGCCCTGCCAGTCGATCACCGCCATGCCATTTTGGCGCTCGCCGCCGAACAGCACGTTGTCCGCCCTGAAATCGCCGTGAACGATGGTCCTGGGACCTTCGGCAACGGACGCGAAGTGGGCATCGATCTTCGATCCCAGCGCCTCCGCCTGGCGGCGCGTGTCGGTCGTGAAAAGCTCTCCGAAGCGTTCGAATGCCAGGGGGAGGGTTAGCAAAAAGAGCGACTGCATGATGCGGCGATGCTTGACAGTGAGGAACTCGCCGCAGTCGGCCAGGGCGGGATCATCGGCCTTCTCCCAAAACTGCCCTTGGATTTCCGCAATTTCTCGAATGGCGCGCCGCGCCTTCTCGACGCCGACGCCGACAGATTGGGATACCGCCTCCATGCCAGCGAGATCCTCGAGTACTAGGACGAGCCGATCGCCGCGGGAGTCAAGATTGCCGAAGTACAGGGAAGGAACCCGAATCCGCGCGCTCGGCGCGACATTGCTGTAGAAAACATACTCGCGCCGGTACAGCGACAGCCACTTGGCCAGCCTGTGAGCGATTGCATTGGAGCTAGGCAATTTCACGACGACCGAGTGGGGATGGACGGTACTGCCGTTTCGAGCGATCAGGCGGCAGCGAAAGAGATTCCCCATCGCATTGGATACATCCGAGAGCTGTTCGATCTCCAGCGCGGTCACTTGCGGGGACTCGCGTAAACCGCCGGCGGCCAGCGCCTCCCGCATCCATTCCGCGGTGATGTCGTCGGCGCAAGTCGGAAATGGAATTTCATTCATTGCCTTTGCCTCGACCGCCAACGACCGCTCCCGGTCGAGCGCAATGCTCTCGCGGCGTTCTCGTGTCGAAGTGGCACGGCGTTAATTCCTCCGGCGCACCAGGCGAATTCGCAGCGACGCGTCCGGCTGGGGAGCCGGCGCCTGCTTGATTTTCAACGGTAGATCCGGCCGATCCAGAACGAGGTCGGTTTCGCGTACGATCACCGCCAGGGTGAGCGCGATCTGCAATTCGGAGAATCCGCTGCCGATGCAGCGATGCCGCCCCAGGCCGAACGGAGCAAACGCGCCGGGCTGCCTGCCCCCCTGCGCACTCTTCGAAAATCGTTCGATATCGAAGCGATCCGGATCGGGGAAACACTCCGGGAGATGATGGCTGACGGTGGTTCCGATCAACGCCTGGGACCCGGCGGGAACACGGTATCCACCGAATTCGAACGAGTTGGATATGGTTCGTGTCAGGGCCGGGATGACCGGATAAATTCGCAGCGTTTCAAGCACGGTTCGGCGGGTGACATCGAGATTTCGCAATCCTGCAGGAGTTAGGGGCCCGCGTTCAAACATCTCGTCGACCTCCGTTCTCATCCGCTCCAGCAGGTCCGGGTGCTTAAGGAGAGCGTAAAGCATGAACGCGCAGACGCTTGCCGACGTGTCGATGCCGACTGCGAACGGTGCAAGGATGTTCCCGCGCAGGTCGGTTTCGGGCATGAGCTGAGGGTCTTTTCGGTTCGCTTCGAGAATGTCATCGACAAAGTCCCGCTGCTGACCGGCCCGCAGTTCCGGTCGGTGCGCTTCCAGT
The DNA here is from genome assembly GCA_002238565.1 of Albidovulum sp. bin36. Lineage (GTDB taxonomy): Bacteria > Pseudomonadota > Alphaproteobacteria > Rhodobacterales > Rhodobacteraceae > JAPPFL01. Next base: position 5,552 of record MPMP01000077.1, on the reverse strand, counting down.
ATCTTTTCGTAGAGTTCTCCCAGGCGACGCTCGGCCCGCCTAAATTTCGGCAATCGCTCGAATTGCCTAGGCAATCGTTTCGTGATGTGTACGCTGACGGCCGTACTCAAGAAATAAACGAGGTCGTCGATATATTCGCGCGGCGACGTGCCGGTGAGGCACACTCCGACCTGTTCGGCGATCACCTGCTGCATGGTGCGCTGAATTCCTACGGGCTGCCCCTGCGGCAGGTTCTCGATCATGCGCTGCGTGATAATGCGGGCTGCATCCAGATTGAACTCGAAAGTCTTGGGGGAATAGCCGTTGACTTGCAGCTTTCGCATTCGAACATGCTCCGGTCCATCCATATCCAACACCGAGCGATGGCTGCCCATTGCAACGCTGAAATCGTGGTAGGGCTCGAACGACCGAAGATGCGTGCCGGAGATTCGCGCGAGGAATGTATTCGCTTCGGGACCGACAAGTGCGATGAACCGAAAACCGAAGGCTCGAATGCGGAAGATCGGACCGAATTTGCGGTAGTTTTCAGCGAGAAACTCTCTAACGCTCCCCGTCATCTGAAAAGCGTTTCCGGCGATCGGCAGACCCGGCACTTCCGGTATTTCCTCGGGCGGCCGAACCGTCTTTTCGGCGGGAGCCGTCGGCTCAATCGTTCGAATTCTCTCCCGGATGAAGCGACCTGTTAGATCGAGACGGGACAGCGTATCGATGCGCTCCTGCACCTCGGACAATTCGTCTCGAGGAAGGATGCTCTCGAATACGCCGCAAGCCGCCGCAAGGCCGATTATCATTGCATCGCGCGGATCCGGGATGTCGTCGCTGAAAAGCGTCTTCATCACTCGCGAGTGGACTTCTTCTCTAGTTTGTCCATCAATGGAAGGATAGCGGCGAGTTCGCGCGACCAAGCGGGACGGCAACAAAAGGCCGCCAACTTCGGCCACCAGGATTCCCCGTTCAATCAGCCGGTCCTGCGCTCGCTTGCGGATGTTGCTGCTTCTTCCCGCCGTATGCTTTACCCAGTAGGCGGTGTCATGCTTGTCGGATGAACCTGCGATTTCCAGAAGAGTGGGATCAAGCAGTTCGTCGTCCACCGGCTGCGGGTCAATCAGGAAGAGCTGCTCGCTATCGGTATCGATACGGTTCTCGAGTGCCAGATCCATCAATACGGCGCCGGCAATGACTAAGTCCCGTTGATGGTCCGTAAGGGAATGCAGTATGCCGCCGGATTCGGCATCCATGATCAACAAGAGGAGTTCTTCGGTAATTCTCAGCATTAGCCCTTCGCCAACCCGCCGGCCCGCCTATACACTATCCTAACCTGGGGGCAGGCTCTTAGATAAGAAAAATTGGACATTCGTTGGTTGAATCCGATCTCGAGTAAATGTCCGGCCCATTTGCGCACCGGCTTTTGAAAGCGCCGCTCGCAGCTAATGCCGGGTTGCTCCCGCCGGCAACTAGCGGCGATGGCCTCGACGAGAGGCGGGATGACCGCAGTCTCGACGGCATCTCGGCCTAGGCCGGGTCTGAAGGGCCTCGATGCGGCTCCAGACGGCTCAGATTGGTACATGAAGTTGATCCTAGTCGGCGGCGTGCCGTTACAAGCTTGCCTAGGCTGCTCTCGACCTTCCGGCCGTCCTCGCCGCCGCCTGTATTCCAGACCTTGTTCCGGCAGACGGCGCGAATCTGCCAGCAACGGCTCTCTGCGACTAGGATTTCGACCGTCGTTCGCATCAACGCGATCTATCTTGGGGGCCGATGCTTTCCAAAAAAGGGTTTTTATAGGCGAGTCCTGTTTCGTGCTGCCATAGTCGCGGCTCCGGCTAGGCGTAGTGATTACCCGCCAGCATACCACAATTTGGCGCGGAGAAAAAGGGCGCGAATCTTCGATGGCGACAATCTACTTGCCATTCGGAGGGATTCTTCTCCGAGAACTGGAATGATTCGAACGCCGGAAAAGGCTTGTCGGCAACTGCAAGGCAATTCCTGCATTCAACGGATTTCTTTTCACGAGTTCGAGAAATTCAGGAATGATTCGTCCGCTGGTATGGCGTTCAATAATGCCGATGCCGCGTGCGAGCAACTGAGGGTTCGCTATCCCGAGACTTACGATTGGCTAATGCGCAAAGCGATGATTATTGAAGCGCGAGGCGAATTCGAACTCGCGTTCGAATACTGCGAGCGTACGAATGCTCGGAAGGATGCGCATTCCGAATTATTCGGACCAGCATGTCGCGAACCATTTTACTTCGCCCGTTCCCAATTGAAATTCGCAAGCCGGGCCGGAGGAAATTCCCGGCCGCGGTCCCGGGCATCGTTTTGGCGCATTTGGCCCCGCAAGCCCCTACGGCGACAGGCTATCCGCCGCATCGGGCAGCAAATCCACGAGTAACGCAGGCAATAATCAGCTTGCGCAGAGCCGCAATCCAAAAAATCGAATTCAATGCGCGGGAATGATCAAATTCCGCAATCGGTTTTCCTCCGCCCGATAATTCCGGTTCGGATTCGATTCGCTAGTTCGCTACGCGCCGCTCAATAATTCGGCTCCTCGAATTCCGATAGCAAGTCAGCTGTTGGAACAAGATTGGCGACTTGGCCCTAACGCCGAGGCGGCCGCTGCCGGCGCGGGCGCCGGAAGGCGAATCCCTAGTCTCTTTTTGCCCCGAATGCGCCTACTGAATTTTCGTATCGGAACACTCCGCTAGCTTCTACATGATCGGGGCCCAGGAACTTTCCGTTGATCGAGTTTTTGCTACCTGTGGATTTCTTGAATCCATCCTCAGTGAACGGAACGGAGGTGAAATTTATATCGGGTCGAGCATTCCCTGTCCTGGTTTCGTGAAAGTTCGTAAAAGCCGCGTCGATATTGGCGGCGCCGAAGTCGGCGGTCAGTGTTGCTTCGCCAACATGCAATTCCCTTGCGGGCAGATTCGCTGCGACCGCTGCGCCTTTCCATGTTGCGGACCCGCTCGAAGGTACGGAACCGGTCGCGCTTCCGACCGAGTGAGCGAGAGCGCCTGCAACATCTAAATCTATGTGCCTAAAAACAAAGTAGCCGCCGTCAACGTAGAACAGTGAATGCTCCGTCCAGCCGCCAAGCGCGATTCCGTAAGCGTCATAATTTCTGTAATCGTTCCCAAAGGCCTGCAATCCTTGACCGATGTCGATTCCGTTCAAAGTGAAAACGGGATCGAATTCATACCGGTACTCGTCGAGGTGTTCCGAAGGCCGATAGGTAATCTGAACGTTTCGTCGAACGAATTTGCAGGTGTCCCCGCTACAAGTCGCCTCGTAGATCGTGTTCCCGTCTTGATTGACGGAGTCGGTAACCACGTATGAATCCGCCGTTTGAAGCTTTGCGTACCAACCACGCTGGATTTCCTCGGAAGTAAGTTCAAGTGAATTTCCCGGGAGAGCGTTTCTGATGGCCGTTAAATTTGCTAGAGGATGATCGCCAAACGGACCGGTTTCCTCCTCAGTTTCATTTTGCATGCCTGCAGTGCTTAGGGGGTCTTCGTGTTGACATGAAACCAGCGCTAGCAATGACAGAAAAGCAGCAATAAAACGTATTTCCATCGCGTTTCCCTCCTGACTGGATGCCGCTCGAATGCATCTAAATTTTGAATAGAGCGGGCGTGCCTATCGAAATAATCAACCGAAACGCACGCTACCGGAACAGGTAAGAATAAACAATCGATATATCGGTTAAATATACCAAATATTGCTCTCGGCGTGCAGTCCTTTATGTTCCCACAATATTTCGCGTCCTATCGGTACCCGCTCCCGATATGATGCGGTTCCAGCACCCTGCATCATTGAGGTGAAAAATTAATCCGTCCCCGATCAAGTTCGAACTTCGGGCTACGCGCTAGAAGCACTGGTGAATTGGCGAACCCGGTCTGCCGCGGGACGCACCGCATGGCCGTAGCCCCGACCGGCATCCCCGCCGCCGCCGTGCTTCGGTCCCGGCTTCCGCTCGGCGAAGAGGTCCGACATGTCGGGATTCCTTCCGAAGCCAGTGCAGAGGTTCCGAAAAGAGCCGAGGCTGTCTTCGAAGCGACTGGCGGCGTCCTTGGCATCGAGCCCGTCGACGAAATGGCCTCTGAACGCCTCGTTCTTCCGGTGCGCTGCAAAGTCGGGCTTGAGGCAGCAATTGAGGTAGTCGTTCATGCTATTATGAAGTTCAAGGATATTGCTGGCACGCTGTTACATCAGCCCCGGGCGGCAATCTTCAATTCAACCGCAACCGGTAATTCACTGCATTCGGCAGTTTACTGTGAGGAAATCCGGGTTTGATTCGCCGGAGAACGGCATTGGTTCTTTGCGCCACCGTGGGCCTAATTAAATTGTAGCAATAACAGTCCAACAGCCGGAGACTATTTGAATATTGCCTGGCAAGGTCCGCCGGACCGCAAGACGCCATTCATCCCGCGGACGCGGCAACGCCCGGCGAAGCCCCTAGCCCGCCGGATCCGGTAGCGGATTTAGACGCGGGAAGGGAAGGATCCCGGAGGCCGGGGATCAAGCCGCCATAAAGGCAGGTCCGGAGATAAATCCGCCCGAGTCGGATTCCAAGGTAAATTCACGTCAATTGGTACTGAAGGGAATTCGGGCTAATGGATTTGAATGGTATAATGCGCGGAATCGCGGCCAAAAGGAGACCTGTTGGATGAAACGGCATCCCGAAATCACGGAAGGCGACCTTACTCCGGAGCAGCGGCGGGTCTGGGACCGCATTGTCGAGGGGCCGCGCGGAATCGTCGAGGGGCCGTTGCGCGTATGGCTGCAGTCGCCGGCGCTTGCCGACAAAGCGCAGGATCTAGGGCAGTTCGCTCGCTACGAAAGCTGCCTGCCTCCCAAGCTTACGGAACTGGCGATAATTGTCACCGGCAGGATCTGGGGATCAGGCTTTGAATGGAGCCATCACGCCCCTCTTGCTGCCAAGGCCGGCGTGCCGCAGGCGGCGATCCAATTAATTTCGCTCGGAAAACGCCCGAAATTTACAGACCCCGAAATGACGGTCGTATTTGACTTCACAGTTGAATTGCATCGAGATCGCGCGGTCTCGGACGGGACTTTCGCCCGCGCCTCTGAATTGCTGGGGACGCGGGGCGTGGTCGACCTTGTAGGAATTTGTGGATACTACTCGCTTATATCCATGACGATCAACGTGTTCGACGTGCCGACGGACGGCGAATTTCTCCTGCCCGAACTAGAGACCGCAGCGGCCGACATGTTCATCTAAGTTAAGTCTGCGCTGGGCCGGTCTTTCGGCAAAGCGCACTGGAGGCGACGAAGCGTTTGAAGAAAAAGATGGCTCGCATCGGAATTTAGCGATCCAGATTTAAATGTCCCGGGGCCATTAAACTGAAGTTCTGGTGTGTGTCAAAAAAAAATTGAGCAGTATCAACATGATACGTGGATCGGGACTGCCACGCTCTGCCTACAAACGGCGGGTCCGGCCGGATCCGCCTTTACATGGCTGCGATATCCTTCAGCAGTTTCAGCGCCCTCGCCTGGCTGGCGTCGGGCCGGGTCGTCACTTCGATCATGGT
>MPMP01000076.1 GCA_002238565.1 Albidovulum sp. bin36 | reverse complement strand
GATCCATAGGCCACAGGATACTCCGGCTCTGGCAACAGCGCCACCCCACGACATCGTCGCGGAAACCGTCAGTCACACGCGAGTTTCATGCTCCGGGGTAAGTAAACGCAGAAAATCATGAAGGTTTGAGGAATCGACGAAGAAACGCCTTCTGCTGGCATCTTCGCAAAGAAGGACGATGTTAACGCGACGGCTCAACGCTCCCACCCTCGCGCGATGATCTCCGAGAGCTTAAGGCCGCCTTCCGTCGGCATGGTTGTCAGGCTCTCGGCGCGCGTTACGCCTGTGGTTTCGCGCCGTAGCAGAAGGCCATGCTTGCCGCCGAGATAATCGATCAGTTCCAGGTGATGCGAACACAACACTGCCTGCGGAACCGAGTCGCCGCAGCTGTCGGCCAACTCGACAAGCCAAGGCTGAATCTCGGTCAATGCGACATAGTTCTCGGGCTCGTCGAGAAACAGCGTATAACCTTGGTCGGCGGCGAGGAGGACCAGCGCGTATAGGGCAATCAGCGCTCTTTGACCGTCGGAAATTTCATCCAGCCGGAACTCGTAGCGTCGTTCTTCCTCGGCGAAACGGACCATTAGCGCCCGGGTGTCCAACCCGGCCTTTTCGAGGCGCAACCCTTGGAAACCATCGATGACATTGTGTAGCGCCTTCGTGAAGTCCGTTACTCGGTCGGGCCGCTCCAGCTGCATATGCCAGAACCAGGCGGCGAAGTTGCGCGCGTCGCGATGCAGCAACGACGCTTCCTCTGCTGCCTCCGTTTCGAAACTGGCAGGATAGAGGCCGCACACGATTACCTTGGTCGCAAAATTCAGGAACCGAGTGAGCCGCGTGTTTTCCGGCCGCGGCGCGACTCTAGCGAGAGCAGACTCGGACTGGTCGGATGAGAAGGTCGGTCCTTCTGAATGATCATCTCGAAAGAGCCGCACATCGCCGCGCTCGAACCGGAACAATGGCTGCTGGTTGGCAGTGAGAGATTCGAGAGTAATCCTGGCGCGCTTCCCCACCTCTTCGTGCTCCACTTCCAGACGGTAAGTGAATTGTTCCTCTTTCAGTTGAGCTTCCAACTCAAACACTTGCTGTTTTCGACTCTGCCAGACCGTCAGGGTGCGATTCGAAAAAATTCCAGAATCTGTAATCTTGGCGGTGCCGTTTAGCAGTTGGCGCACTGCGAACATAACATCAAGCACCGAAGTCTTGCCGGCACCATCGGCCCCGAGGAGGAGGGTCAATTCCTGAAGGGGGAGCTCGAAATTGACTAGGCACTTGTAGTTATCGACATAGAGACGCTTGAACATTCGGCTCTCCTCAGCCCGGATTGCGAAATTCGGCTCTCGCCGTGCGATTCTCGGATTCTCGGCCAGTGCGTTGTGGTGGCGGGTGCGATTCTGTTATGGTAAAACCTGCGCGATGGCGAGAAGGCGTGAATTTTCAGGCCGCGATCGCGAGGTTTTCGACCGCGAAGTTGCTTTTGGCGGCGCCACCTCTATTCTCCATTATTATCGCCCGGGCGGAAGCTAGGAAGCCTGACTTCTGCAAGGCCCGGAAGCGCGGGATCGCCTGCCCGGACTTGATGTGCCGACGCATGCCGCTGCGCTTCATGCGCGGCGGCGCTCCTTCGATCCCTGTCCGTCAACAACCGATTTGAGCGCGGCGGCTCCTGGCTCTCCGGCTTCACGCGATAATTCTTCCTGCCGGCGATCTCCATGGCTTGCATTCCCTCCGTGCCCGGTCGGCCGGAATCGTTTCGCGAAAACTATCGAACCGTCCGATCCCTGCTCAAGCCTCCGGAATTCCCGTCCGCACCGCCGGTTGTTTGAATTTTGTTGCCGCGAGCATTCTACAGGTTTCGGGACAGGCAAGCCCTGAACAGGGCCACATATCCGCTAATACAATTTTGAAATAGTACTAGGTTCAACTTGGAGGCCATGATCCGCCCGGTCAACGAGCTGAACACGGTCGGATTGCTTTTCGAGCGACCAACAGTCCCTATTCAAGAACGGCGGCAGCAATCTGCTTCACTCTCGGACTTCTTCGCGCTTCCGCAATTCAGTAGCGGTATTTTCGAATGCGACAGAAAATCCATTTTAGCAGCGATAAGATTGCGACTTTTTGATTGATAGGAATATCCCGATATAGCGATTAATGCATTGCGGAACCGGAATGATCGATGCGCTCCTGTTCGGAGCGCCGGCTTTGCCGCTTGCCGCGCGATCGCAGCTCGGCACAAATTTATCTGACGGCTGCCGCGCCCGAAATGGAAACTCCGCCCTTAAATTCATATCGACCATCTCTGTTGGAGCGGGAAACTCCCCGTACGAGGCTCGCGCGCCGACAACAGATTCGAATCTCTGGCTGCTGTTGCGGACAAGCGGCAAGGAGGTGGACGGAAGAGACGATAGTTAAAAAGCTTGGAGATGTGACGACTCCGCGAATACGCGGCGATTCGCCAGTATTCTGCGCTTTTGTTCCGCTGTTGTCGGCGTCCGCATTCGAATGGAGGCGGCATGCCGGAATTTTCCGAATTCGCGACAAAATCGGCAGAACTCGATATTTTTATCGCTTCTGTGGTTCGAAACCGCGCCAGACGGAGCGAATCGCGCCAATTCGAGGAAGGTCCTGAAGAACCGCCAAAGATTCCTCGCTGCAAAAGATTCGCGCCTCGCGCTAAATTTCCTCTCGCAAAAGGCTTTATCCTTTGCTAAGGAGCATGCGGTTTTCTTGCCGGCGGCCTGCGGCGCACGGTTCGCGCGGTTACGTGCGGGTGTGGCGGAATCGGTAGACGCACCAGATTTAGGATCTGGCGCCGCAAGGCGTGGGGGTTCAAATCCCTCCACCCGCACCAGAGGATAATGAAGGGTAAATAGGCATGCGGGTAACCGAATTGCTTCGCGAAGGGCTCAAGCGCGAATATGAATTCGCATTTGAGGAAAGCGAAATTTACGAAAAGGTCGAAGGCAAGCTTCTGGAAGCCCAGCCCGGAATCAATCTCCGAGGATTCAGGACGGGACGGGTTCCAATGAAAATTCTAAGGAGTCGGTACGGCGATGCCGTTCGGCAGGAAATCGTGCAGGAAACTGTAAAGGAGACTGTGAGCCTGCATTTGGACGAGACGGGGAATCGGCCCGCGACGCCTCCGGAAACCAAATTCGTTCCCGAAGGCGAGTTCCCGAAAACCGGGCTCGTGTTCAAGGTCAGCTACGAGTGCCTTCCGGACATTCCCGAAGTCGAACTCGGCGACCTGAAGATCGACAAATTAGTGTCGAAGCCGAATCAGGAATTTCTCGATAAGAACCTGAATGCGATCGCGGATTCCCATCCCGAATTAATAGAATGCGAAAGCGGCCACATAATCGAGTCGGACAATGTCGTCGCCCTCGACTATAGGCTATCGGAGAATGTGAACAACGTTCCGACGACCGGCGAGGACATTATAATTGAAGTGGGCTCCGGCAACTTCCAGGACGGCGAGGACAGCAAATTCATCGGCGCGAAAGTTGGCGACATTGTCAATGTTCAGGGTACGTTCCAGATGCGCGGCGGCGCGGAGCCGGTGAAAGTCGGCATCGAATGCACGGTCAAGAGCGTTAGTCGCAAATCGCAGCTGGAAATTGGCGAGCCGCTAGCGGCGAAAGTAGGTTTCGACAGTTTTGAATCGCTCTTGGAGACAGTCACTCGCCAAGCCGAAATCGAAATCAACCAAATGTCGGAGCTGGTGCTGAAAAAAAATCTTATCGACGCGATCATGCCGCAACTTACATTCGATGTACCGGAAAAGTTGGGGGAAATGGAAACTACCTTTGTAAAGGGAAAGCTTGATACGGAGGAAGCGGATTCGGACGGCGACGCGGCGAAATCCCACGCGCAACGGCGCCTGCGCATCGGTTTGTACTTTTCGGATCTGGCCAAGCGGAACGAATTCGGAGTTGCGGAAGCGGATATCGAACGATATCTCAGGAGACAGTCCAATTCTCAGCAGCATTACGAGTCGCTGGTAAAATACGCTCAAACCAGCCAGACCTTCGGCAAGCAGGTCTATTCCGCAATCCTGGAAGAAAAGGCGGTCGCGTTTATTACTGAATTGGTTGCAATTGAAGAAAAAGAAGTCGAATGCCAGGAACTGGTTAAAGCTTTCGAAAGCATAAATCCTTGATCGCCGCCCGAGATAGGCGGAGCAAGGGCGAGCATTACAGGGCGGGCGCATGAACGATCCATTGGCAACCTATTTGAACACGCTTGTTCCGATCGTCGTCGAGCAGACGGCGAGGGGCGAACGAAGCTACGATATTTTCTCGAGGCTTCTTCGAGAGCGAATCGTATTCGTGTCGGGAGCCGTTCACGATGCCATGTCAACGCTGGTCGTCGCTCAGCTGCTGTATCTGGAATCGGAAGATCCTAAAAAGGAAATCTCGATGTACATCAATAGCCCCGGCGGCACGGTGACTTCGGGGCTGTCCATCTACGACACTATGAAATACATCCAACCGAAAGTTTCGACTCTCGTCGTCGGCCAGGCGGCCTCCATGGGGTCGCTGCTGCTGGCGGCCGGCGAAAAAAGCATGCGATACGCGCTGCCGAATAGTCGAATTATGCTTCACCAGCCATCGGGGGGCTTTCAGGGGCAGGCCACGGATATCTCCATTCACGCCAAGGAGATCCTCGAAATCAAGGATCGGCTCAACAAGATCTACGCCGCCAACACCGGAAGATCGGTTGCGGAGGTCGGGGACGCTCTGGAGCGGGACAAGTTCATGACGCCCGGCGAAGCGAAGGATTGGGGACTGATCGATAGCATTGTCGAGAGCCGCACAACGGATTCCGAGGATGACGCCAAAAACTAGCGCAGGCCTTGAACTAGCCGGTGAATCATGAATTAATCCGCTGCAAAAGACAGGCACCGGTAGCGAGCGGGTTGCGCGGGGCCGCGATATCGTCGACAAACGAGCAGTGTTGGGATAGATTATGGCACAATCACAAAAGAGCGACAGCGAGCCGCTGGTTTGTTCCTTCTGCGGGAAAAATCAGCATGAAGTCCGCAAGCTCATCGCCGGGCCGCAGGTCTACATTTGCGACGAATGCGTTGAGCTCTGCATGGAGATCATTCGCGAGGAGGCCAAAAACTCAACGGTTGGCGCGGGTAGCGGAATCAAGCCGCCTCGCGAGATATGCGATGTCCTCAACGACTACGTCGTCGGTCAAACTTATGCGAAAAAGGTGCTGTCGGTCGCGGTATACAACCACTTCAAGCGGTTGAACTATGAGACGAGCGCCGCCGAGCTGGAGCTTTCGAAGTCAAATATTCTTCTGGTCGGTCCGACCGGCTGCGGCAAGACGCTTCTTGCGCAAACTCTAGCGAAGGTTCTCGACGTGCCGTTCACGATCGCCGACGCGACGACCCTCACGGAGGCCGGCTACGTCGGCGAGGATGTCGAGCATATCATACTAAAGCTACTGCAGGCTTCCGAGTACAATGTCGAGAGGGCGCAGCGAGGCATCGTATATATCGATGAAGTGGACAAAATTACGCGCAAGGCGGAAAACCCCTCGATTACTCGCGACGTGAGCGGCGAGGGCGTTCAGCAGGCGCTTCTCAAGATAATGGAGGGCACGGTCGCCTCCGTTCCTCCGCAAGGCGGACGAAAGCATCCCCAGCAGGAGTTTCTGCAGGTTGACACGACCAATATCCTATTTATCTGCGGCGGCGCGTTCGCAGGCCTCGATAAGATCATCTCGAGGCGATGCAGGCATTCCTCCATCGGTTTCGGAGCGGAAATCCGGGACGGGGAGTCCCGGGGCATTTCGGAATTGCTTTCGGAATTGCAGCCGGAAGACCTTCTCAAGTACGGGCTGATTCCGGAGTTCGTCGGTCGCCTGCCGGTCGTCGCGACCCTCCACGAACTGGATGAAGCTGCGCTGATATCGGTATTGACCGAGCCGAGGAACGCGCTGATTACGCAGTACCAAAAGCTGTTCGAACTCGACAATGTCAAGCTGACCTTTACCGACGAAGCGGTTTCGGCAATCGCCCGGAGGGCGATCGAGCGCAAGACGGGCGCAAGAGGCCTGCGTTCGATTATGGAGGAGATATTGCTCGACACCATGTTCGAACTGCCATGCCGCCAAGGCGTCGTGGAAGTTGCGGTAACCGAGGAATCCGTCAATTCCGCGGCGAGGCCGCTGTTCATTTACGGAGAGAGCAGCACAGATATTGCGACCGCTTCCTGATAGTTTCCGCGCATGGCGGACCGCCGGCGGGCTTGAACGCGGAGAACCTGGAATGAAGTTCTTGAAACGCTTGTTTACCTGGTGGAACGGCCAGACGCTGGGAACGCAGTTCTATACCTGGCGAAAGGGCGTCAAGGTTGGCGAGGATGAGCAGGGCAACCGGTATTATTTCGACAAGACCGGCGCAAGGCGGTGGGTCGTGTACAACGGCGAGGCCGAAGCTAGCCGGGTTTCGCCCGCATGGCACGGCTGGCTCCACCATACGTTTGAAAAGCCGCCTACCGACGACGCCCTTCCCAGACAGCCATGGGAAAAGGAGCACCAGGAGAATCTAACCGGATCCCCGCTTGCGTACGCGCCGCAGGGGTCGCTTCGGCGAGAGCCGAAGAAGCAGGCGGAATACACCGCCTGGATCCCGGAGTAGCGACGCAGAATAAAACGACGATGACGAAAACCGCGATAGAAGCGACGATCGGTTTTGCGGTTATAGCCGTAGCGGCGATATTTTTGTACGTGCTAGCGGGAGGCAATAGCTCGCCGGGCCGAAGCAATTACGAAGTGGAGGCCAGCTTCCGATCGGTTTCCGGAATTCGGGTCGGCACGGATGTTCGAATCGGCGGCGTCAAGGTCGGTTCCGTCACGAATCTGGAGCTGGACAGCGAAACCTATTTGGCCGTTGTAAGGTTTTCGCTGCCGAACGACATCGATATTCCCGACGATAGCTACGTGCAGATAGCTTCCGATGGATTGCTGGGCGGCAGCTATGTCGCCGTGGACCCGGGCGCGTCGGATACAATGATTCGGCCTGGGGACGAGCTTGTAAACACGGAAGACTCGGTGGATCTGCTGACGCTCCTTTTGCGAATGGTCGGCACGAATTGAAAGCAGTTCTTGCCGCGGGGGCAATTGCGCTCGCTTTTTCCGAGGCGGCCGGACAGGAGGCCGTATCCGCGCCGGGCGCCTTGCTGAGGGGACTGGATACGATCGCCGGCAAAGCGCAGGATATCGTTATCGATGTGGGTGAAACGGTTATGTTCGGACGATTGGCGATTGAGCTGAGAGACTGCCGCTACTTGCCGGAAAACCCCGTAGCAAACTCGTCTGCGCAGCTGTCGATTATCGGCATCGAATCCAAGAAGCGGTTCTTCGACGGTTGGATGCTCTCGTCATCTCCCGCGCTTTCGTCGATGGATCATCAGCGCTACGATGTTTGGCTGATACGCTGCAAAACCTCCGAACCCGGCGAAGCGGGATAGCTGCCGTTGAATTCGGTATCCCTTTCTAGAGCCTCGGCCAGAAGCGCCTTGAATTCCCGGCGCGATATTTCCGTTGCTCCGAAGGTGGATAGGTGATCGTTGAGGAACTGCGTGTCAAGGAGCCCGAAATTGCAGCTTATCAGCCTGTCGGCCAGGTGAACTAGCGCGACTTTAGAGGCTTCCGGCTTGTTGGTGAACATGCTTTCGCCGAAAAATGCGCCTCGGATCGCCACGCCGTAAAGACCGCCCGCCAGGCGGTCGCCGTCCCAGGCCTCCACGGAATGGGCGAACCCAATTCTATTCAAAGTTAGAAACGATCCGATAATTTCATCGTTGATCCAGGTTTGCTCCCGGTCGGCGCAGCCTTCGATGACCGATCTGAAATCGCAATTGAATCGAATCTGAAACGGGTCTTTTCGCAAAGTGCGCCGAAAGCGCCGCGGAACGTGGAAACGTGTAAGCGGAATTATTCCCCTGAATTCGGGGTCGATCAAAATCACGCCCGGCGATTCGCGCGAATGCGCCATGGGAAATGTTCCCTTGCAGTACGCGAGCAGGTAGGCATACGCCCGCATCAATCCGTTCTCGGTCAATTGGGACATGGCGTCGCATTGTCCAAAGGGGCGCCTTAGCCGTGCTGATCCTTCAGCCAGTTTTCGAGCCAGTGAATATTGTACCTGCCTTCGGCAATGTCGTCTTCCTCGAGCAGGCGTTCGAACAATGGCGCCGTGGTTTCGATGCCGTCAACGATCAATTCTCCCAAAGCCCTTCGCATGCGGGCGATCGCGGTTGGCCGATCAAGCCCATGAACTACAAGCTTTCCGATCAGGCTGTCGTAGTGCGGAGGCACCGAATACCCCGAATAAATCGCCGAATCCATCCTGACGCCCAGGCCGCCGGGCGCATGATAGGTGGCGACCAGACCCGGGCAGGGCTCGAAATTCGGAAGTCTCTCGGCATTGATCCTGGCTTCGATCGCGTGGCCGCGAATTTTCAAGTCCTCCTGGCGAATCGACATCGGCTCGCCCGACGCCACGAGGATTTGCTCTCTGACCAGGTCGACGCCGAAAATCGCCTCGGTGACAGGATGCTCGACCTGCAGCCTCGTATTCATTTCAATGAAGTTGAACTCGCCGTCCGCGAACAGGTACTCGATCGTTCCGGCGCCGCTGTAATTAATCGAGGCGGCGGCATTCGCCGAGATTTCGCCGATGCTCGCGCGCTGCGCTTCGCCGAGTCCGGGCGCGGGGGCTTCCTCGAGAAGCTTTTGATGCCGTCGCTGCAGCGAACAGTCCCGCTCGCCGAGATAGACGGCGTTGCCGCGGCCGTCGCCGAAAATCTGAATTTCGATATGCCTAGGCGTTTCGAGGAATTTTTCGATGTAGACCAGGTCGCTGCCGAATGCGGCGCGAGCCTCGCGGCGGGCCGAAAGGAAGGCGAATTCCATGTCTTCCGAGGCGCGGACGGTTTTCATGCCGCGACCGCCGCCTCCCGCCGCGGCCTTCACGATGACCGGGTAGCCGATTTTCGCCGCGACCGCCATGGCCTGATCGGCGCTTGGCACGGGCCCGCTGGAGCCGGCGACGCAGGGGACGTTCTGCTGCTTCATGAAGTCCTTGGCGGCAACCTTGTCGCCCATTAGCCTGATGTGCTCCGACGACGGTCCGATGAATGTTATTCCATGCTCCTCGAGAACCTGCGCGAATGCCGCATTTTCCGAAAGGAAGCCGTATCCCGGATGCACGGCGTCGGCTCCGGTGATCGCGCATGCCGACACGACGGCCGGAATGGAAAGATAGCTTCTGTCGGCCGGCGGAGGCCCGATGCAGACGGCTTCGTCGGCCATGCGGACATGCATCGCAAAGCTGTCGGCCGTCGAATGGACGGCGACGGACTTTATTCCCAGCTCGCGGCACGCGCGAATGACTCGCAGCGCGATTTCGCCGCGATTGGCGATGAGCACTTTGGTGATCATGGCGGCCGCCTACTCGATCGTCAAAAGCGGCGAGCCGAATTCGACCGGGCTCATGTTGTCGACGAGAATTCGGGTGATCGTGCCGGATCTCGGGGCGTTGATATTGTTCATCGTCTTCATGGCTTCAATTATCAGCAGGGTCTGCCCCTCGCTGACTTTCTGCCCCAGCTCGACGAATTTCGGCGCGCCTTCCTCCGGCTGAAGATAGACGAGCCCGACCATCGGCGACGTGACCACGCCCGGATGCTGCGCCGGGTCGACCGAATCCTTGGCCGCGGCTGTCGGCGGACCTTCGCGGCGGGCGGGCCCGGAAAAGGGATTCGCTTGCGCGGGCGGAATAAGCGGCCGCACCGGCTGGAAAATGCCCTTTCGACCGATCTTTACCTTGAGCTTTCGCTCCGCTCCCGTCCGCCTTTCGACTTCCAGCTCCGAAAGTTCGCGCTCTCTGAGAATATCTACGAGACTTGCTATGAATTGGACATCGTCGTCCTGACTGGTCTTGCTCATTTCATCCTCGAACTGGCGGCGCGTCGAGTCCTTTTCTGGCTTGCCGCCTTCTTGATTATTATTGTTCCCGCTGGCTGCCATGATAGCGTTATCGCGACTAGCCCCGGAGATTAATTTGCGGATCGCCATGCGGCGACGGTGTCTTGCATGACTTCGTAGGGCTGCACGCCCTGAAGCACGGACTTTCCGATTACGAAACCGGGCGTGCCGTTTACTCCCAGTGCGAATGCCAGGCTGCGATTCGTCTCGATTACGCTCATTACCTTGTCGCTCAGCATTTCGGCTTCAAGCCCTTCGATATCGAGATTCAATTCGTCGACGAGAGATTCCAGCGCCAATATATCGGCGGCCCCTTCCAATGTTATCAATGCTTCGTGGACCGACCAGTATGCTTCGTCCCCGTACAGGCGGCGAACCGCGATCGCAAATTGCGCGGCCAGTTCGGAATCCTGTCCAAGTATCGGATACTCCTTGACGACGAAGCGAATGTCGCCGTCATCGGAAATCAGTCTTTGGACGTCGTCGTGGGCTCTTCGGCAGTACCCGCAATTGTAATCGATGAATTCCACGATCGTCGCGGATCCATCCAGCGAGCCGCCGACCCAGGAATCGTCATCGAAAAATATCTCGTCGTAATACTGTTCGACTACGAACGCCTGAGCCTGCTCCTTGACGAACTGCTGCCTCTGCTCCCAAATCTGCAGCGCTTCGAGAATGATTTCCGGATTTTCGAGCAGATAGCTGCGAATTTCGGTCTGCAGGGAGGAACGTTCGGATTCGCTTTCAATTGAAAATTCGGCGGCTGCCGGATTTGCGGTAAAAAATAGAGCAAGCGCCGCGGCAATAGAAAATTTTAGGGGCAAATGTCTCTCCTCTCGTCCTATGGGCAACCGATATATCCAAAGCTGCCAGATTCGCGCCCGCCGTGGTCGACGAGTTTATTCCTTGCAATCGCAGACTTTCCGAAGATACCGGAATGCTGCAGTCGCGGCAGGCTCGCGCCGGCTAGCGCCAATTCGTTCTCGTCGGCCTCTTCCTAGCTCGAAGTTCGGCCCGAATGCCACCAGCCTCGTCGACCGGAATTCGAGACCTCCTTGCCTTTCGAATCGCCGCCAGCCTCAATAGTCGCGCCGCCGTCGATTCCGCGCTCCACTGCAACTTCCGCTTTGCCGGCGTTTTCGAAATTTCTCCTGGATTCGCCCGCGGTATCGCTGCTTTCGACTGCGCGCGCTTCCGGGGCGGCTTCGGAATCGACATCCTTTTTGCTTGAATTCGCTCGGCTCCTGGATCTTCTCCCGGCCTTCTTGGCTGGAGGTCTGGAATCGGGGGAGGGGCCGGTGTCGCCGGCATCCGATGATTCCAGGTTCTCGGCGTTTGGACTTGCGCCGCCGACGGATGCGGCCGCAGCAGGAGCATCGATCGCAGCGCCCTCGATCGATTCGACCGAGGCGCCGGTCGCGCTGGCTTGGCCGGCTCGCTTGGGAGACTTCCTTGATCTTGGTTTTCTAGGAGTCGGCTTTTTATCCTCGGCAGGGCGTTCGATTGATTCGGCTGTCAGATTCGGTTCCGGTTCCGGCTCCGCGTCCGTGCTCGCGCTGCCCTTTCGGCGACCGCGACCGGGTTTCTTGCGCGGCTCGGCCCGAGTCTCGACCATTTCGGTCGATGCCGCGTCCGATTGCTGGTTAGGTGAAGTCAATGCGGCCGAGGCATCCGACTTGGCGGCGGTCGCGTCCGCGTTGTCGTTGGCCACGCGGCTTGCCTTGCGTCCCTTCTTTTTCAATGGTGGTTTTGCAATTGTTTCATCCATGCGAGAATCTTCGTCGCCGGGAGCCGAAACGGCGGCGCTCGACTCCGAACTCTGGCTGCCGAGGGAAGCCGAAGCGGGCGCCGCGGAATTTGAACTATCCTGGTCTTCGCGCCTTGCCGACTTTCCGCGCCTGCGGCGCCGTCTCTTCTGCTTTGGCTCGTCGGCGGAAAATTCCTTCTTTGCGGGTTCGTTCCTTGCGGACCGGGTCATCGATATTACATTATCGGGGCTTGCCGGCTGTATCTTGCCCTTTAGCTCTTCGACCACGAACTCCGGAAGAATCAGGGCGGGATCCGCTTCGATGCGTACCTTCCTGCCGAATTTGGCCTCGATAGCGGAGATGCTGTCCCGTTTTTCGTTGAGCAAGTAGTTCACCGCCGAGATCGGCGCCCTGACGCGCAGGTCGGTCGCATTCTCCTTGGATGCCTGCGCGGTCATTTCGCGAAGGACCGCCAGAGCCACCGAGGTATCGGACCTCACGGACCCGGTGCCATTGCAAATTTGGCAAGGCGAGGTCGTCGCTTCGACCATGCCCGAGCGCAGCCTTTGGCGACTCATTTCAAACAGGCCGAATTCGGAAATCCTGCCGGTTTGCACTCGCGACCTGTCTCTGCGAATGCTGTCGCGAAAGCACTTCTCGACGGCGGCATTGTTCCGACGGTCTTCCATGTCAATGAAATCGATGACGATCAGTCCCGCCAGATCGCGCAATCTGAGTTGGTTCGCGATTTCCACCGCAGCTTCGAGATTCGTCTTGAGCGCCGTTTGCTCGACCGATCCCTGGCGGGTCGCTCGACCGGAGTTGACGTCGATGGCGACGAGAGCCTCCGTCGTATCTATGACGATGTAGCCGCCGGACGGCAATTGCACGACCGGGTCGAACATTCCCGCCAGGATATCCTCGATTCCATGCTGCATGAAGAGCGGCAGGTCGCCGGTATGCTGCTTGACTTTCCTCGCATGGGACGGCATGATCATTTTCATGAAGTCCTTGGCCATGCGATAGCCGCGCTCGCCTTCGACAATGACCTGATCGATATCCTTCGAATAAATGTCTCGAATCGACCTTTTGATCAGATCGCCTTCCTCGAATATCGGCGCGGGCGCAATCGACTTCAGGGTCAGCTCGCGTATCTCGTCCCACTGACGCATTAGGAATTCGTTGTCGCGACGGATTTCCTGCCGCGTTCTCTGAGCGCCCGCCGTGCGAATTATCAGTCCCGCGCCGTCCTTAACGTCTATATCGTCCGCGATCGTCTTGAGTTTCTTGCGATGCGCGGGATTCGTGATCTTTCGGCTAATTCCGCCACCGCGGGCCGTATTCGGCATGAGAACGCAGTAGCGTCCAGCCAGGCTTATGTACGTCGTCAGCGCGGCGCCCTTGTTGCCTCGCTCCTCTTTAGTGATCTGAACCAGCAGAATTTGGTTGACGCGAATGACTTCCTGGATTTTGTAGTTCCGATTGAACTGGGGCGAACGTCGGCCGGAATTTCGTTTCGATCCGTTCGAATGCCTTTTGGGGCGCTTCTGAGTCTCCGTCGCGCCGCGTCGCGCCGCATCGCCTTCATCCGGCTCGGAAGCCTTTTCGGCATCCGCCTCAACGCCTGGTTCGGAGGATGCGGCTCGACCGGCATTCGCATCGTCCAGCAGACCCGTTTCTCCCGGCTCGCTATCGACAACGCTCATTCCTTCGATGTCGCTGTTGTCCGGCCATTCGGAAGATGACTCGACCTCTACGATTTCAAGCGATCCGGACGAGTCAAGGGCGCGAGTTTCGGCATGCGCGCCTCCGGTCGAGGCAATGTCCTCGCCGGGTGCGGAATCCGGAGGCTCGCTTCTAGGCTTGTCGGTCGTCTGCCGGTCGGCGACGGGAATAATGTAATAGTCCGGGTGGATTTCCGAATACGCCAAAAATCCGTGTCTATTGCTTCCGTATTCGACGAATGCGGCCTGCAGAGCCGGTTCGACTCTGGTTACTTTTGCAAGGTAGATGTTGCCCGTTAACGGGCGCCTGCTGGCGGATTCGAAATCGAAGTCAATGATTCCGTCCCCGTCGGTGACGACCACGCGAGTCTCTTCCTCGTGCGTGGCGTCAATAAGCATATTACATGGCATTTTTCTGTTCCAAACCGCGCGAAGAGCGCTCGAATTCCGAACATGCTCCTTAACGCGTCCTTATTGGGATCAACAAACCGGCGATTGCCAACCGATCTTCGGCCGCGCGGCGGCATGGGGTCGGAATGGAATTCGCGCTTCGGTCGCATCAATCTTCTTTCGCCGCCGCCGCAATCGCGACGCGGCCGTTTTTTCGCCCGCTACCGATTAAACCCGTGCGCGATTCTGTCTTGCAATGTCGGCATGGAAAACCGCCGCGACATTGCCAGCGCGCTAATTCAGAGGTGCGGAACGAATATCCTGCATTTCCCGCCGACGGTTTTTCCGCCGCGCGGGTTTACCCACTGATTAAATGCTTTCGCGAGCGAATTGCAACAAAAAAATTCAGATTGGCGCCATTGATGCGGACAACTTCTCGTGAAATCGGTCGGTATCGTTGGATTTCGGGACTTCTCCGCTCTATATTCAGAGGCTAGGCCCCAGGGAAACATTTTTTGAAAAAGCTCGCAATTTCAATTTTAAGCGGCCTCTTGAACTGGCTTGTTCTCGGATTCTCCTGCGCCGCATGGGTTTTGGGAGCCTTGGTGTATGCGTATGGCAGCGACCTGCCGAGCTACTCTCAGCTTGCCCAGTACCAGCCGCCTACGATCAGCAGGATTTTTTCTCGGGAAGGGAGGCTCATAGACGAATTCGCCAAGGAGCGCCGTCTGTTCGCTCCGATCGACGAAATCCCGAAGCTGGTCAGGAACGCATTCATTTCCGCCGAGGACAAGCACTTCTATACGCACAAGGGATTCGATCCGGTCGGGATCGCCAAAGCGGCTATCGAGGCGGCGCGGGGCGGTAAAATTCGAGGCGCATCCACGATCACTCAGCAAGTAATGAAGAACTTCCTGCTCGGAGGCGAACGGTCCGCGCCGCGCAAAATACGAGAAATGATTTTGGCGGCGCGAATAGAAAGCGTTCTCGAAAAGGAAAGAATCCTAGAGCTTTACCTGAACGAAATCTTCCTAGGCCAAAATTCGTACGGCGTCGCGGCCGCCGCGCAAACCTATTTCAACAAGACGCTGGAAGAGCTTCAGCCCGAGGAAGCGGCCTATCTCGCGGCGCTTCCCAAGGCTCCTTCGACGTACCATCCCGTCAGACAGACCGACAGGGCGATTGCTCGAAGAAATTTCGTCCTGAGCGAAATGGTGCAGAACCGGTTTCTAGACCCCGCGGCTGGCGCGGAAGCCATGAATGCCCCCTTGAGAACGGTGCAGAACGGCGATTTCGAGTCCTTTCGATCGTCTCTACCGCCCAGGGGCTACTTTACCGACGAGATTCGCAGGCAATTGTCGAACGATTTCGGCGCCGATGCGTTTTTCGGCGGCGGCCTTTCGATTCGCGCGACCCTGGATCCGGAGATGCAGGATATTGCGACGGCCGCTCTTCGAGAGGGGCTTGAAAAGTTCGATCGGAAAATCGGAGTTTGGCGAGGAACCGGCATTCGCCTTGAAAGCGACGTCCTAGCGGACAGGAATCTGTGGACGGCCGCATTGCGAAGGGCGCGAGTCCCGAGGGACATCGAAGGCTGGCATCCCGCCGTGGTTCTAGCCTTGCAGGCCGATGCCGTTCTGCTCGGCGTCGACCCGTCGATTTCTCAGGACGCGATTCGCTTGAGCGGGCCGTCCGGGCATTGGAAGCGGAAGAAGCATTTGGACGGCGGGTTGTCCAACGGGGCCGCTACCGTCGCGGATCTGCTGAATGCGGGCGACATCGTCTTCATTTCCCGCGTCGGCGAAGAGTCCGGCGCGAATGGCCGGCAGGCGTGGACATTGCGTCAAGTCCCGGACGTTCAGGGAGCGTTCATGGCCATGGACGCCAACAACGGCCGCGTGCTGGCGATGCAGGGGGGGTTCTCGTATCAGGAGACGGTATTCAACAGGGCGACGCAGGCGACGCGCCAGCCCGGCTCGACTTTTAAGCCGTTCGTTTACGCCGCCGCGCTGGATTCCGGGTACTCGCCGGCGACCATCGTCATGGATGCGCCTATCGCTCTCGAAACCGATGAAGGGATCTGGCAGCCGAAGAACGCCAGCGAAAAATTCTACGGCCCGGTTCCGCTTCGCACGGGGATAGAGTACTCGCGCAACTTGATGACGGTTCGGCTGGCCAACGAAGTCGGCATGGATACGATCGGCGGCTACGCCGAAAATTTCGGCGTCTACGACAGAATGCAGCACAATCTCGCAAACTCCCTCGGAGCGCAGGAGTCGACGCTTTTCCGCATCGTGGCGGCGTACGCCATGTTTGCCAACGGGGGAGAGCGCGTGGAGCCGACGCTCGTGGACAGAGTGCAGGACCGCTTTGGCAACACGATCTATCGCCACGACAAGCGATCCTGCCGGGACTGTTCGGCGAAGAGCCTGGAGCCCGGCCTGCTGCCTAGCGTCGAGGCCAACAGGGTACGCGTCATCGATCCGGTCACCGCGTACCAGATAACCTCCATGATGCAGGGCGTCGTTTCGCGAGGCACGGCGGCGGGATACGTGGATCTCGACTTTCCCGTGGCTGGAAAGACCGGAACGACGAACGACTCCAAGGACGCGTGGTTCGTAGGATATACGCCGGAGATTTCAGCGGGATGCTATATCGGCTACGATTTGCCGAGAAGCCTTGGGCGGCGGGCCTACGGCGGCGCGCTGTGCGGGCCGATTTTCGACCGATTCATCAAGGCTGCCGTTAGGAAGTACGGCACGTCCGACTTCAAGATTCCGAAAGGCGGCGTATTCGTGGATATCGACAGAGCGACAGGCCGGCCCGTGCATGCCGAGCGAAAACCGGCCGATTCACGGGAAACGGAAAGATCCGCGCCGCGAACCGGGAATGGCGAGTTAGCCGACGATTCCGAATTCGCCGAAAATAGCTCTTCCAGCGATGAAATCGACGTCGTGCGAGAATTTTTCAGGATCGGAACGGAGTCGGACGCATTGACGCTCAGGATCGTCGACGGCGGATTCCCGTTTTCCTCCGATCTTCCGTTCGTCCTCGATTCCGGTTCGAACCGGCGAGGACGAGGCTCGGTCTCCGATGCGCCGGCTGCGGACAATCCGGTCGGAAGCGAAGAATGGCCGAACGAGCGACCTTCCTTCGGCTCCATGTCGTCGGGAGGACTCTACTAGCCGTGCCAAGGCCGCCGATTGCACCTTGATCGCTCGTCCCGCGTGACGCTTGAAGATCTCTTTTCGCCCCTCCGATAAATCGATCGCCGCGCGCCGGAACCTTGCCGAACGGCATTCGAAGCCGTATCTTCCTAGCGATATCGGAATTCAGCGAGTCGGAATGGCCTTTGCTTCGGCTCGGCGGGGAAGTGAATAATGCGTCCGGAAATCCAAAGCACAGTCGAGGCGATCAATAAGTCTCTTAAATTGCTGAATCAGCGAATCAATCTCGTAGCGGCCAAGGAGCGCCTGGAAAAACTGAATGCCGAAGCGGAGAATCCGGAGGTTTGGAACGATCCCGGCAGGGCGAGGAAGCTCATGCAGGACCGCCAGGCCTTGGCGGATTCGATTGACTATTTGGAGTCGGCGGAGAGGGAGCTTGCGGACAACATCGACTTGATCGAGCTGGCCGAGGAAGAGGAGGACGAAGATGTCGTACGCGAAGTCGCAAGGGCATTGGACAACCTGCGAAAATCCTCCGGGCAGAAGGAATTTGAAACCCTGCTGGGCGGCGAAGCGGACGCGAACGACGCGTTTCTGGAAATTAACGCCGGCGCCGGAGGCACCGAATCGTGCGACTGGGCGGCGATGCTGACCAGGATGTACGAGCGGTGGGCGAGAAACAGAGGGTTCAAAATTGAATTGATTTCGCAGAACCGGGATGGCGAAGCCGGATTGAAATCGGCTACCTACAAGATAATCGGCCGCAACGCCTATGGCTGGCTGAAGACGGAATCAGGAGTTCACAGGCTCGTTCGGATTTCGCCATTCGACAGCAACGCCCGCCGCCATACGTCGTTCGGAAGCGTGATGGTTTTTCCGGTCGTGGACGAAGACATCGAAATCGAAATCAATCCGGCCGACATCAGGATCGATACATTCAGGGCTTCCGGCGCCGGCGGCCAGCACGTCAATAAAACCGATTCTGCGGTTCGCATGACGCATCTGCCAACGGGAATCGTCGTTACCTCTTCGGAAAAGTCGCAGCACCAGAACCGCGCCCACTGCCTGAACGCCCTTAAATCGCGGCTTTACGAATTGGAGTTGCGCAAGAGAAACGAAGCGCTTCAGGAAATCCACGAGCAAAAGGGCGATGCCGGGTGGGGCAACCAGATTCGCTCCTATGTTCTTCAGCCATACCAAATGGTCAAGGACCTGCGCACGAACTACGAGACATCGAATACGCAAAGCGTATTGGACGGCGACCTCGACAAGTTCATGGAGACCGCGCTGGCGCTCGAAGTCGCCGGAAAATCCAGAGCCGAGTTTGCCTCTAGCGCCGACTAGCCGGCGATGCATCGATAATTCGCTAAAGCGCGCGCCGCGAAACGCGAGATTCGCCCGCGGCGCCTTCCGCCGGAATAAATTCCGGCTCTTTTTCGTTCTAGTTCTGCTTGGCCTGGGACGGCTGCCGAACGGGCTGAATCGACGGCGGAACCTTCGGCGCGCTTTTGTCCATCGCCAGCGGGTCGTCGGCTCGCTTGACGGATCCTTCGAACTGAGCTCCCGCTTCAATGGCGATCGTTGCGTGGACGATATCGCCTTCCACGCGAGCGCTCTTGTTGAGGCGGATTCGCATTCCTCTCAGTTCGCCGATAATCCGGCCGTTTACGATAACTTCATTGGCAATAACCTTGCCGCGAATCGTTGCGGATTCACCGATTGTAAGCACATTTGCAACGATATCGCCCTCGACTTGGCCGTGGACGTTTATGTCGTGCTTGGATTTCATATTGCCTTTTACAAAAAGGTCGGACGACAAAAGGGAAGGCGGCCCCTGTTCGCCTGATTTGCCTCGCGGAGCCGGTTTGGGGGGCGGCTGCGGTGCTGGCGAAGTCATCTGAGCAGCCCTGCTAGCGCGTTCGGATTCGGTTTGCGGGTGGCGTTCGACGTCGCCGGGTTTAGGTTTATTGCCAAACATTATTCTAAGCCTCGATTCCTTTTTCTGGCCGGCGGTAATTTAATTCTACTATTTCGAAAGGGCAACCGCCCGCCAGCCAATCTTGACCGACGCTTAACACTAAATCGAAGGATGCGCGACAAAAAATTTTCGCCTTGGAGGAACAGCTTCCTCAATGCGGCGTCAGGCTTTGCGTATCGGCGCAGCGTGCATGCGAGGGCGGAGACTACGTGCCATTTAGCGATCCGGCACGGTCGCAACCGTCGATTTTGGACAAGGCAGGTGCCCCGCCGAGACTTCAGGCGTCGAGTTTGCGCGACTTTGAGCGAATCGCTCCGAGCGCGGCTCGCATGAAAATCCGGGCATTCGAAAGGACGCCGGCGGGCGGATGGAAGATTCGATGCCGCAATTTCGAATCAGCAGGCGCCGAAGCGATCCAATTGGGGAATCCGCTCGTCTGAAGAGGCCGCGCAGTCTTTCGTTAGGATTCTTCGATGGCACGGGTTATAGTGCGCTCGCAACAATAGCCTCGGCCGCCCTTCGAAACGAGGACCTGCCCGAGAAAAACTGAAATATGGGCGAGCAAGAAGTAATATCCAGAGTCTTGTCGCGGACCGCTAACGCCGCCGCCTTGATTCTTGCGCTGGCATTTGGCCTTCTCGTAGCGGCCGCGGCGGTCCTGGCCTCGGGTCCGCTGCCGGCGCCGGACTGGCTAAAGTCAAGGATCGTAAGCAGGCTCGACGCTTATCTGGGAAACGAATCTCTCGAAATCGACGGCCTTGAGATTTTTCTCGACTTGAAGTCGATGAAGCCTGCGATTTTTTTGCACGGCGTTAAAGTTATAAGCGTCAATGGCGAGCGGATAGCGGCGCTTTCATCCATCGCGGCCGACTTTGAAATCTCGCAGCTAGTCAACGGGCGGCTGATACCGAGGTCGCTTAGAGTTCCCTATTTGCAAATGGGCATTGTCCAGGAAGATGACGGCACCTTGTCGCTAGCTGTTCGACCCTCCGACAGCGATGCCGAGACGGAATCGCACACTTTGAACGACTTCATAGATTCTTTCAGAAGCGGCGATCTGGCAATGCTGAATTCGATCGAGGTTGAAGAGGTTGAGCTGGATGTTCACATTCGCTCGCTCCAGCGCTCGTGGCAGGTCGAAAACGGCAACCTGATCGTAGAGAATCGAGGCGCGACCGTCGCCGGCGAAATGGCGTTCCAGGTTTCGATCGGCGAAGGAAAGCTGGCTAGCGGGGTCGTCGGCTTTCTGTCGGCCGACGACGGAGGCGACGTCCTGGTTAGCGGCAGGCTCGGCGGCATCGAAGTCGGCGACCTGCCGCTGGGCGAGGA
Organism: Albidovulum sp. bin36; assembly: GCA_002238565.1. Taxonomy (GTDB): domain Bacteria; phylum Pseudomonadota; class Alphaproteobacteria; order Rhodobacterales; family Rhodobacteraceae; genus JAPPFL01. The sequence goes on along the minus strand of MPMP01000076.1, from coordinate 7,402 downwards.
TTTCAGAGGCCTGGCAAGGCGAATGGACGCCCGGATAAGCGTGGAAACGCGGGCGAACCTGCAGAACGACGGCAAGATCGCCGGGGTCTCGGGGAGCGCGAGCATTTCGGAAGGAACGTTTTCCTATTCGGCCGACAGGGACATCCCCCTAAGCGGCGCAAAATTCGATTTTTCCTACGATCCGCTGGAATCGCGAGCTGAAATCTCCCGACTTCTCGTCGATTCGGAATCTCTCAAACTATCCGGCGACGGGTATGCGCTGGTTAAGCTCGCCCCCGAGAATAGCGACGGCGAAATTGTCGGAGGAATTAATTTCCGCGAAGCCGAATTCACCTGGCCCGGCCTCGAAGCCTCCGCGCTTTCCGGCTTGTCCGGCCACGTGAACTTCCGGCTGGAGCCTCGGCGCCCGTCGCTGGAATTCTTCGGAAACCTGTCCGATCATGAATCGAATGAATTCGCGGCGGCCGGCACGATGGGTTCCGGGGACAACGGCGTGGCGGGATCGCTCAAGGTGTCCTCCAAGCGGCTTTCGCTGGAGAAAGTGCTGGCGCTGTGGCCGAGCGATTTCGCTTCTTCCGGCAAGGAATGGGTGGCGGCTCGCGCTTCGGGCGGCGAGGCGTCGGGAGTAAACGCTTTGATAGGCTTCGAACCCGGGCAAGGAACCAAGGCCGTTCTCACGTGGCGCTTTCTTCTCGACGAATTGCGAATCGCGGAAAACCTTCCGCCGATCGCCGGAGCCGCCGGCTATGGAGAAATTACCCAGGACAACCTAGTCCTGGCGCTGGAGAGCGGCGTAGTAAATGTCCCCGGAGCGGGAATTGTCGACGTGGCCGAATCATCGTTTTCGGCTTCCTCCATCCATCGGGACGACAGTTCAGCAAACGTGGTTGTCCAATTCGGAGGAGAGCTGGGTTCCGTATTGGCGCTATTGGACCACGAACCGATAAATCTACTCGAAGAGTCGGGGATATCCAGGGACTTCGCGAGCGGACGCGCGACAGGGCGGGCGATCCTTGATTTTCCGCTGCGGGCGGACCTCGCGGCATCGGATATCGATTTCGCCGCATCCGGGACCGGAAGCCAGATTCGGATCGACAATTTCGCGCAAGGCAAGAATTTCTTCGCGGAAAGCTTGGACTTTGACGTTAGCAACGCGGAGATTTCCGTGTCTGGAAGCGGCAGCATCGGGAATATCCCGATTTCCGCGCAGTGGTACAGGCGAATGGAGGAGGACGAATCGGCCAATAGCTATTTCGCCGGCACGATGCCGGTTTCCGCTTCGACGTTGAGAGAACTTGGTCTCGACTTGCCGAAAAACGCCGTCGAGGGCGCGCAGACCGCGAATTTTACCGTCGACTTTGCAAGCGACCCGGCGCCGACAGTCGTCCTGACATCGGAACTGGAGGGCGTTGCGATTTCCATTCCGGCGATTGGATGGCGCAAGCGCCGCGAAGACGGCGGCCAGCTCAAGATTATTTCGATGCTACTCGACGACGGGTCTCGGAATTCGTTCGAATTCCAGGCGAGAAACCTCTCCGCGTATGGCGGCTTCGAAGTCGATTCGGCGGGGAGTCTGAAACGCGTCGAGTTCACTCGCGTAAAAATCGGCAGATGGCTGGACGCGCCGGTGGCTATGTCGTTTTCAGGGAATCGCATGACCGTCGACATCGGCGGGGGCGTGCTGGATCTTCGAGAATTCGATTTCGGGTCCGGACAAGGCTCGTCGGGCGCCGGCACTCCCGTGGCGCTTAAGCTCGACAAGCTCATTTATTCAGACGAAGTCGCGCTAACCGATGTTCGAGGCAACATCACGGTTGGGAAGGCGATAAGGGGCAGAATGACGGGATCGGTCAATGGAAGGGAGGAAATTGAGCTTGCGCTTTCCGAGTCCCGGCATGGTACGCGAGTTGACTTGGCGGCCAGGAACGCAGGCGCGGTGCTGGCGGCCGCGAATATTCTGGAAAAACTCTACGGCGGCACGCTCAGGGCGAGCATAGCGCCCGACGAAAGCGAAGGGCAGTCGAGCGGACGATTCGAAATCTCCAACGCGCGCGCGGTCGGCATGCCGCTGCTCGGGCGAATCCTCGATTTGATCAGCGTCGTAGGGCTGCTGGAGAAGCTTGACGGAGACGGCATAAGATTTCAGTCGATCGAGGGAGATTTCACGATCGTTGAATCCGGCATCGTTTTTCGCGAAGGCAGCGCCACGGGGCCTTCGATCGGCCTGACGTATTCCGGCGGCATAAATAACGAAAAATCCCTGATAAGCATGAAAGGCGTCATTACGCCGATTTATTTGATCAACGGTATCCTGGAGCAGCTCGAGTTCATCCCGAAAATTTTCGGCAAGCGCAAAGGCGAAGGAATCGTCGCATTCAATTACGCCATCAAGGGCGACAGCAGAACCCCGACAATAACCGTCAATCCCGCTTCCGGGTTGTTCCCCGGCGTTCTTCGCGACTTGTTGAGCAAAGTGGTCGAGCCGTCCAGCAGATGAACCTGTCCGATTTCGACTTTGAATTCCCCGACGAGCTAATTGCGCTTCGACCGGCCAGGCCTCGCAGCTCCGCTCGATTGCTGGTCGTTAGAGGCAACGATTTCCGCGACGAGCGCGTTAGCATGCTTCCGGAAATCCTCGAGCCGGGCGACAGGCTGGTCGTGAACAATACGAAAGTCGTGCCCGGCGCGCTGGACGGCCTCCGCGTCCGAGAAACCAAGGTCAAGATTTCGCTGAACCTCGTACAAGACATGGGAAACGGCGAATGGAGAGCCCTGGCCAAGCCGCTTCGGCGAATTTCCGACGGCGACCTGCTGGAATTTGGCGGCGAGCTTCGGGCGACTGTCGTCGAGAGGCGCGAATCGGATGTCGTCATTCGCTTCAATTTGTCGGGCGGGGCTTTCGACGAGGCGCTCGCTTTGCTTGGTAAAGCCCCGCTGCCGCCCTATATCTCGTCGCGCCGAAAGGTCGACCGGAAAGACCGGGAAGACTATCAAACCGTTTTCGCGGATCGTCCCGGCGCGTTTGCGGCGCCCACGGCGTCGCTTCATTTCGACAGCGCGCTTTTGGACGGGCTCGCGCGCAGGAGCGTCGGAATTACGCCTGTCACCCTCCATGTCGGCGAAGGAACGTTTCTACCGGTCAAGACTGAAAGAATCGGCGATCACGAAATGCACGCAGAATGGGGCGAAATCACTTCGGAATCCGCCTCGAAGATAAATTCCGCGCGGGCTTCGGGCGGACGCGTCGTTGCCGTCGGAACGACTTCGCTTCGGCTTCTGGAATCGGCCGCCGACCGGCGCGGCGTGATCAAGCCTTGGTCGGGACCGACGAGCATCTTCATCAAGCCGGGGTACAGCGCGACATCCGCGGACGCCGTGCTTACCAATTTCCATTTGCCGAAATCGACGCTGTTCATCCTGGTAGCGGCGCTCGCCGGACTCGAACGCGCGCATTCGATTTACAGGCACGCCGTTCGGGAGCGGTACAGGTTCTACTCCTACGGCGACAGCATGCTGCTTTTTCTTGAATGATCCTTTTTCGCCCGGGCAATGCCTGCCTGAATTGCAGCTTGTTCGGCCGAATTGACGCAATCGCGAGCCGCAGCCATGGAACGCTCGAAGAATTTTTCAATATAGCCAAAAACGACGCGGAATAGTCGTATTTTGGATAACGGCTTGTCGGCAAGCCATTCAAATGCCTGCGTTGCGAATCAACTACAAGGCGGCTCGAACATGGCTGCATTCGTCGGTCAATCCTGGGCACTCCTGCTCGGCATTTTTTTCTTGATGCTCGGCAACGGAATGCAAGCTACGCTGCTTGGTATTCGAGGCGCGCTTGAAGGCTATTCGGCAAGTACGATGTCCTTCGTCATGGCGGGCTACTTCCTGGGGTTCCTAGGCGGCTCCAGGCTCGCGCCGGCAATGATCAAGCGCGTCGGCCACGTCCGGGTGTTCGCCGCTCTCGCATCCATGATTTCCGCGACCTTCATATTGTTTGCGGCGTTCCCGTCCTATGTTGTCTGGATACTGCTGCGCATTGCCGTCGGGTTTTGCTTTTCAGGCGTTTACGTCGTCGCGGAAAGCTGGCTGAACGACAGCGCGTCGAATCGAAATAGAGGAATGGCGCTGTCGATCTATCTCATAGTTCAATTGTTCGGAATCGTTTCGGCGCAAGCGCTGCTCAATCTAGGCGACCCGTCGGGCTATTTTCTATTCGTCATTGCGTCGGTGCTGGTTTCGATTTCCTTTACGCCGATTCTGCTTTCTGTTTCGCCGGTTCCGGTCTTTCATACCTCGAAGCCCATGACGCTTCGCGAACTCTATCGCGTTTCGCCGCTCGGATGCATAGGTTCACTTCTACTTGGCGCCACATTCGCGGGGTTGTGGGGGATGGGCTCGGTTTACGGAACCGAAGCCGGCATGAGCGTCGCCGAGATTTCGCTCTTCGTCGCGATTTCGACTTTCGGCGGACTGCTTTGCCAATTTCCCATCGGCTGGATTTCCGATCGCATGGACAGGCGCTTACTAATTGCATTGAACTCCACGGCTTGCGCCGCGGCATCGATCGCTGGAATAGTTTTCGGCGACTATTTTATTGCTCTCCTGATAATCGGATTTGCCATCGGCGGCATCACCCACCCGCTGTACTCGCTGATTATTGCGCACACCAACGACTTCATCGGACACGAGGACATGGCCGCCGCGGCCGGAGGGCTGATATTCATCCACGGCATCGGCGCGATCGGCGGCCCGATTCTCGTCGGCTGGATGATGGAGACTTTCGGCGCCAAGGGGTATTTCATCTACATACTTGTCCTCGTTTCGATGCTGGCGGGTTATGCATTTTTCAGGATGACGGTTCGCTCGGCTCCGTCTTCGGAAGATACGGCCGCATTGACGCCGGTCAATCCCGGGTCCACGCCGGTGGCGGTCGATATGGTTGCGCAGGAGTATTCATCGGAACAGGACGAGAGCCAGTGATTGAACCATCGGCGGGCGGGCAAATTTCGTCAATCGGTTCGGGGCCGTGCTCGAATTCTCGCCGCGTTGCGAAAAAAAACGATGCAGCGTCCTCGCGCGCCGACTCGGCTAAGACCGGGCGAACTGGCCCGAGCAATCTCGGGTTCGCGTAGGCTCAGTTGAGACGACGGGCGCTCGAAGACGCCGACCCGGGCAAGCGGACGCGGCGGCCGAATCGATTCCGAGCGCTGCCGGGCGGCTACAGGCAATGGCATTTCCTTAACGATTCGCCGTCATTCCCTTAAAGCCGCGCACTTACACATTGGCCTCTTCGACCCGTTTTGATCTGTGTAGGCTCCTTTTTAGTTCCGATTTATGTTGTCCACTACCGTTTTCGGCTCCACTTTCCGACGGGCTTTCTCGATCAGCGCGGGAACGACCGTCCCGGTCGAAGCCGCGCCCGGACGGCCAGGATCGAAGCCGCCGCGCGACCCACCGTATCGGCGAGCGAGACCGCGTGCTTGAGGATCTTCTCCTCATGGTTGAGGGAGCATGGCCAGCGCGTTCGCAGAGTTCGTCTTCATTCGCGGCCGGTCGCTTTCGTCCATCTCGTCCTGAATGCCGTCGCCATGGTTGGAGAAAAGGCGGGCCATGGCGATCAGGTTGAAATGGGCGTCGAGTTCCTGGCGGACGCCTAGATGTCGGCGGTCTGCCGCCGTGTGAAGCGCCGGCCCAGGAACGTCGTGGATTTGAGGGCGGCGATTCGCGGGGCCATGGCGGCAGGCTCCCGTTAATGGCGATCCGATTCTCAACTAGCATGCCATGGCGGTGGGCCCGTGTTATCCCCAAGGCAAAAAAATATATCGCGCGCATAATCCAGATGTGAATCAAATGGCTGAGACTTCGCCAAATTTATTAGGCGCAAGTATGCGTTCGGTTCAGCGGTGACGATCCGTGTTGTCCGACTGCCGCCGATGCCCTGGGCGCTGCCGTGAGCAGTTGTCCGGAGCGCGCGCCGCGCTGAATGCGCAATCGTGCCGGGGTTCCCCAAATACCGTGAACGAGGGAACCGCCAATTGCTTTATTTAATGTGGTTGCTCATACCAGATTAACCCTCTCCCAATGCCTGCGCAGACCTCCGCCCCGGCATGACCCCTCGAAGGAGTTTCGTTTCCGCTACCGGTCGAAGCACCGCGGTACGCGACCCCGCTTGGTCAAGTTCTCCGGAGGGTGCTCAAGCGGCATGCTGCTCGTCGCTCTGCTCGAGAACGGCCTTTTGAAGCGCAAACGCGGCGATGTCATCTTCATGTCGACCGCGCGCGGCACCGAGGCCGCCGCGAAGCTGTTTCCCGACGCGGCCGGGGCCCGGTGCATCTGGTCTGCGACCGCTACAGCGTGTACAGGAAGCTGACGCGCCTGCCGCCCGCCGTCGTCGTCCTGTGCTTCTGCCGGGCTCACGCCAGGCGCGATTTCCTGAAGTGCGCGGCAGGGCGGGCAGCGGCTGGCGGAGAGGAGGGATGAATGGATCTATCGGATCGCGGAAATCTACCGGCTGAACGCCGTCCGGCTCGGGGTTCCAGGCGGCGCCGGCCGAGCTGGAGAGCGCGGTCGCCGCGCTGTTCGCGGACGCCGAGCGCCAGCTGGGGGCGCTTCGGAAAACGGCGGTTGAGGCCAGGCCCCTGCGCTCGCTGCCCGACCGACGCGAGGGGCTGTGCGTGTTCGTCGACCATCCCGGGGTCCCCATGGACAACAACGTCGGCGAAAGCCCTCAGGGGCCCGGCCATCGGCGGTCATGTACACGGTCCTCGGCACGGTCGCGAGGAACGGTCTCGACGTCCTGCGCTAGCTCGGGGCGCGGCTTGACGCCTGCGCGGAGAACGGCGGTTGCCCGCCCGCCGACCTGTCGCCCTGGCTGCCATGGTCGATAAGCGAGGAAAGGAAGCGGGCCTTCGAGGCGCCGCCGCGGTCGACGAGGTCGAATGCCGCTACCACGGCCGTGACTTCACCGCCGCCGAGATGAAGCTGATGCGCGAACTGATCGCGACGGAGCCGACCCGGTCCGCCATCGCCAGCGCCTTCTGCCGCCGCGTCGGCTGGGTGAAGCCCGACGGCGGCCTGAAGTCCATGATGGCGAGGGTCACCATGCTGTCGATGCACCGCGACGGGATCATCGAGCTGCCGCCGCCGTCCCGGGCCCCGCCCGTCCTCAAGCCGATCGTATTCGGTCCGGACACCGACCCGCCGCCCTCCGCCAGCCCGAAGACCCTCGACGAGGTCCGTCCGCTGGATATCCGGATCGTCGCGGGCGGCACCCGAGAAGGCAAGCTCTGGAACGAGTTCGTCGCCCGCTACCACTATCTCGGATACACGCGCCTCGTCGGCGCGCAGATGCGCTACGCGGTCCATGACCGGAACGGCAGGCCGCTGGCCATGCTCGGCTTCT